>NZ_JBIQEU010000002.1:93744-389355 GCF_045369765.1 Sphingomonas olei | reverse complement strand
TAAGCCTATGCTCAGGGGATAGCCCCAAGCCTCCTTCATAGGCTTA
Source organism: Sphingomonas olei (assembly GCF_045369765.1). Taxonomy (NCBI): domain Bacteria; kingdom Pseudomonadati; phylum Pseudomonadota; class Alphaproteobacteria; order Sphingomonadales; family Sphingomonadaceae; genus Sphingomonas; species Sphingomonas olei. The sequence goes on along the minus strand of NZ_JBIQEU010000002.1, from coordinate 389,309 downwards.
AATCCGTCCGGTCAAAACAGGGGCCAGCTCATGGCCAAGCCTGACGATAAAGTGGGAACGAGCCTGATCGCGGGCTGGACGGGCACGCCCAGTTCATGCCAAAGGCGCCCTCCGGACACGCGGGTGTGGCGGAATTGGTAGACGCAGCGGACTCAAAATCCGCCTCTGGCAACAGATTGTCGGTTCGAGTCCGACCACCCGTACCATAGACTGGCTCGACGCCGGCCTCCCGATCAGGCATCGCGCCGGCAATGTCTGCCATTTCCCTGCTTCGTACCGCCACCGCCGCCGCGCATGACTCGGTCGATTCGGCCTTTGCGGGCTACGACTTTGCCGATCCGTCCGAATATCGCGCGATGCTGCTGGCGCATGCCCGCGCGCTGCCGACGGCAGAGGCGCGCGCGGCGCAGATATGGCGCGCGCTTCGTCGTCGCACGCCGTTGCTCGCCGCTGACCTTGCGGCGCTGGGCGCCAGCGTCGATCTGCCGATTGAGACCGCCTCCGGCGGCGAGGCGGCGGCATGGGGCGCCCTATATGTGGTGGAGGGATCGCGGCTCGGCGGCGGTATCCTGGCGAAGCGCGTCGGCGCCGGCCTCCCGCACGCCTATCTGTCGGCGGTGCATCAGCCAGGCGAGTGGCGCACGATCCGCACTGCGATTGATGCGGCCGCGGCGCCGCAGGACGAGGCCTGGCACGCCGCCATGATCGCCGGCGCGCTCGATACCTTTGCCTTGTACGAGGCGGCTGCCCGCGTCCCCGCCATCTGACACGATCGCACCACCCGGCGCGGCGCGACCGTCCCCCGTCAGTTTGTGTCGTCCTCGATCGGCGCGGTCAGGATCGCGCGCAGGCCCGGGCTGTTGTCGGCATGATCGAGCGTTCCGTTCAGCCGCCCGATCACCGCCTGCATCATCCGGCTGCCGAAGCCGACGCGGTCGCCCGTCACCCCGACGCCATGATCCGCGACGATCAGGCGGAAGCGGTTGCGATATTGCTCCAGTGAAATGTCGATCGGCCCGGTGCCGCCCTCATAGGCGTATTTGGTCGCGTTGATGACCAGTTCCGACGCCACCAGCCCGACGCTGATCGCGCGATCGGTGGGGATCAGCAACGGCGTCAGGTCGATCGTCATCTGCGAGGCCCATTCCTGGCCCAGTGAACCGCGCAGATCCTGCACCAGTTCATCGAGATAGCGGGCAAGATCGACGGTCTCGATCTGGTCGTCACGGTAAAGCCGCCGGTGCACAAGCGCCACCGCCGACAGGCGCGACCGCGCCTCGATCAACTGGTCGGCGACCTGGCCTGGCCCCGCGTCGCGCGCCTGGAGCGAGAGAAAGGCGGAGACGAGCTGAAGGCTGTTCTGGACGCGATGGTCCACCTCCTTCATCAGCACGTCCTTCTGCGCCAGCGCGTTGTCCTTGTCGGCGGCGGCACGCTCCAATTCCTGGAACAACCGCTGCCGCTCGCGCGAATCGCGCGCGTCACGGAAAGCACGCCGCAGGCGATGCGTCGCCTCCACCTGCTCCAGCGTCCAGCGGCGCGAGCGTCCGCGCACCGTCTCACGCCACGATTCGAACGACGCGCGCGGCGTCAGCGTCGCCTGTGGATCATGGCCTATGCCCTTGTGCGGGTTGCCGGCCCATTCGATCTCCTCGACCTGCTCGGCGCGGAACCACAGGATGGTCGCATTCTCTTCCGGCACCGACACCGCGAGCAGTCCGCTGGCCTTGTCCGCATAGTCCTGGGCCGGCGGATACTGGCTCGGCAGCATGTGGGTGACATAGGCCTCGGTCGTGTTGCGCTCGCCCAGCCATTCGGCAATCGCCTCGACCTCGCTCTTCGACGGGCACCGGCCGTAGCAATCGACACCTTTGGGATGGACCAGCGCCACGCCGTCGGCGTCCAGCATCCGCTGCAGATCATCGTGCCGGTCGCTCACCGCGCGCGTTAGCGGCGGCTTCAGCGCGGGCACCAGCGAATCCTCCGCCGCGCGCAGCGCCAGCCGCTCGCGATAGCTTTCGGCTTCTTCCTTGGCGCGAATCTGCCGTGCGAGGCCACCGGACAGCGTCGTCGCCGCCATCCGGATATCGATCGGCATCAGCTTGGCGGTGCGGTGATGACAGGCGATCAGGCCCCACAGCACCCCATCCTTGACGATCGAGATCGACGCGGACGCGCCCACATCCATGTTGCGCAGGTAATCGACATGGATCGGCGACACGCTGCGCACCGATACGTCGCTGAGGTCGGTGCCGCTATATTGCGCCGGGCGGATCGGCGCGGGCGAATAGCCGACATCGGGGATCACGCGCGCGCGGTTGCGCACGTAGAGCGCACGCGCCTGACGCGGAATGTCCGCTGCCGGAAAGTGATGGTGCATGAAGGTGCCGAGCGCGGGGTCCCGATCCTCGCCAACGACACGGCCCGCCTCGTCATCAAGAAAGCGGTACACCATCACCCGGTCGAAACCGGTCAGCGCGCGAAAGGCGGTGGCGGCACGTGCACACAGCATCTGGAGATTGCTCGCGCGCTCAAACCCCGCAGCGATCACGTCCATCCACGACAGGATGTCTCCGGCCAGCAGCGGCTCGGTGCCGGTCGGCTCCAGTTCGACGATCACCTGGTCGGCGCCGCGATGGATCGCTACGTCATAGGCGCGATCGTCGACGATCAGCGGCGTGCCGCGGATCGTGCCTCCCGGCCCGGCGATCGGATTGTCCAGCCGCGCGGCGACGTCCTGCGCCAGCAATTGCTGGAGCGGTGCGCCCAGCCAGTCGGTGCCGAATACCTCTTCCAGCGCGCCGGCCCCCGCCAGGACGCGCAGCGTTTCGGGATCAGCGATGAGCAGCAGGCCATGCGGCTGGATGGCTCCGGGAATGTGGATCGGCTCGCGATCACATTCCGTCAATTCGGGCGCGGCCCGCTCGCTTAAGCTCGCCATGACCTTCCCTTGAACCCGTAAAGGAAGGTCAAATGCCTGTTCCGAACGAACCGCGCAACTGATCGAAATCAATAACTTTTGTTACTCCGCAGCTTCGGCATAGCGGCTGATCATCGACTGCAGCCGGCCTTCGATGATCTGCTCCGCCTCTGCCACGATGCGGTCGACCAGTTCCTTCACCGTCGGCACGTCGTGGATCAGGCCCTGCACCATGCCGGCCGACCAGATGCCGTCTTGGGTATCGCCATTTTCCATCGCCGCACGGCCACGCGCACCTGCCACCAGATGCTGGATGTCCTTGAACTCGGCGCCACCCTTGCGCTCGATCGCCACGACTTCCTGGCTGACCTTGTTCTTCATCACCCGCGCCGTGTTGTGCAGCGTGCGGAAGATGAGGTCGGTTGCCCGCTCATCATTTTCGACCATCTGCTGCTTGAAGCTGTCGGGGATCTGCGCCTCCTGCGTGACGCAGAAACGCGTGCCCATGTTGATGCCGTCGGCACCCAGCGCCAGCGCGGCGACGAGGCCGCGTCCATCGCCGAAGCCGCCCGAGGCGAGCATCGGCACCTTGATCTTGTCGGCGGCTGCCGGGATCAGGATCAGGCCGGGAATATCGTCCTCGCCCGGGTGGCCGGCGCATTCGAAACCGTCGATCGAGATCGCGTCCGCGCCCATCCGCTCGGCCGACAGTGCGTGGCGAACCGCGGTGCACTTGTGGATCACCTTGATCCCGTGCGCCTTGAAATCGTCGATATGCTCCTGCGGCTTGTAGCCGGCAGTCTCGACCACCTTGATCCCGCCTTCGATGATCGCGCGGCGATATTCGGCATAGGGCGGCGGCGTGATCGTCGGCAGGATCGTCAGGTTCACGCCGAACGGCTTGTCCGTCAGATCCTTGGTCCGCTGGATTTCCTTAGCCAGATCCTCCGGCGTGGGCTGAGTCAGCGCCGTGACGAAACCGAGCGCACCGGCATTCGCGACGGCGGCGACGAGATGCGCCTTGCCGACCCACTGCATGCCGCCCTGCGCGATCGGATAGTCGACCCCGAACGCCTCGGTGAACCGCGTCTTGAGCATTTCCCTCTCCCATGGGCGCCTCGTCGGGCGCGCTAACGTAACAGATGTTATGCCGATCGCGGCGGGGCCGCAAGTCCGCTCGGCGCGCGGTTGGCCCGCCCCGGCAGCTGCCGTGCGCACCAACGCGCGGCGGCAGTGGCGGGGGCGGTCCGTCGATCAGAACACGCTGCCCAGCGCCTGCTTGCCCGAACGCGGGCGGATCTGGCTGTTGCGATAGTCGACGTCGCTCCAGTCGAGTTCCTTGAACTCCTGCCGACGCGGCCCGAGGTAGCCGAACAGGAAGGCCGCGACCTTGCGCATCTGGATTTCCTCCGCGCCTTCGGTGATGCGATAGCGGCGGTGGTGGCGATAGATGTGCTCGAACGCCTTGTGGCGCGAATAGCCGATGCCGCCATGGACCTGCATCGCGCGATCCGCCGCTTCGCAGCAGAGGCGATTGCCCCAGTAATTGCACATCGACACCTTGTCCGAGAGGCGCTTCTCCACCTCATGGTGCGGCATCTGATCCATTTCCCACGCGGTCTTGCGGATCAGCAGGCGAAGCATCTCGGCCTGGGTCGCGAGTTCCACCAGCGGGAACTGGATCGCCTGGTTGCGGGCGAGATCCTCGCCGAACGGCTTGCGTTGCCGCGCGTAGCGGATCGATTCCTCGATGCAGTAGGTCGCGGCGCCCAGCGATGATGCGGCCTGGCGGATGCGGTTCTCGTGCACGAACGCCTGCGCGACGGGGAGGCCGTTCTCGGGATCGCCGAAGATCGTCGTCTCCGGCACCCACACGTCCTTGAAGCTGACGCGCGGGTGATCGGTTGGCATGTTGAAGGTCCAGAGATATTCCTCGATCTGGACGCCTTCATCGTCGGTCGGCACCAGGAAGCAGGTGATGCCCTTGGCCGCGCCGTCATCGCCACTGGTGCGGGCGAAGAGGGCGCAATGGGTCGCGACGTGCATTCCCGTCGTCCACATCTTCTCGCCATTAATGACATAGCCGGGCACGCCGTTGCGCGATTCCGGCACCGCGCGCGTCTCCATATGGGTCGCGTCGGAGCCGTGATACGGCTCGGTCAGGCCGAAGGTCACCCGGCGGGTGCCGTTCAGCGTACCGGTGATAAACTCTTCCTTCTGCTCCTCGGTGCCGAAATCGTCGAACATCTTGGCGAACGGGTTGTTCGCCACGATGCTGTGTTCGGTCTGCAGATCGTTGTGGAGGCCGAGGCCCTTGGCGGCGAGATATTCGCGGATGACGCACATCCACAGGTTCGACCCGCCCTTGCCGCCGAACTTGGGATCCATCGCGAAGCGCAAATGCCCCGCCTTGTCGGCGCGGCGCTTCGCCTCGCGCATCAGCTCTTCCCATTCGTGGCGCGGCAGGCCGCCGGCCTCGAAATCGGTCCGCGCATATTCGCGGCGGTGGTCGAAGAAGCGGACGTTATCGTCGGCATCCTCCAGCGGCTTGATCTCCGCCTCGATGAACGCATCCAGCTCCTTGAGATAGTCGAGCAGATCCTGCGGCAATCCGAAATCCATGGCCCTCTCCCGAATTAAGTCGACTCTTTTAACTTGCGTAGCGGCCTCTCACGGATTTTAAAGCCCCTAATTCAAACAAGCCGAGGGGCGATGGCGGAGAGGCTTTCGAAAGACGAGTTGGCGCGGCGACTGTCCGCGCTTGCACCGCGCATGGCCCCCGGGGCTGAGCGGGTCGAGAATCTGGTACGGCTGACCGGCGGCGCGAGCATGGAGACATGGGCGTTCGATGCGGTGGGTGAGGGGGAGGCGAAGACGCCGCTGATCCTTCGCCGCCGCACGCGGATGGTGATGAACTCCGCCGTCTCGAAACCGCCGCTGCGCCGTGAGGCGGAGGCGATCGCGCTTGCCGTTGAGGCCGGGGTACCCGCACCCATCGTCACCTATGTCTGCGACGAGGAAGCCGACGGGCTGGACGAGGCCTATGTCATGCACCGCGTCGCCGGCGAGACGCTGGGCAAGAAGATCACCAGCGATCCCGCCTTCGAGCCTGCGCGCGGCAAGCTTGCGCGGCAATGTGGCGCGGCGCTCGCCCGCATCCACTCGGTCGCGCCGCTTGATGGCCTCGACCAGACCGACGCGGAGACTACGCTCGCCAATTACGAGGCAACATGGCGCGCCACCGGCGCGGTACGCCCGACGATCGAGGCGGCATTCCGCTGGCTGGAAAAGCGCCTGCCGAAAGAGAAGGTGACGTCCCGCTTCGTCCACGGCGATTTCCGCAACGGCAACATCATGGTCGATCCCGACGAGGGCCTCGTCGCGGTGCTCGACTGGGAGCTGGTGCATGTCGGCGACCCGGCCGAGGATCTGGGATGGCTGTGCACCAACAGTTGGAAGTTCGGCCGGCCCGATCGCTACGTCGGCGGTTTCGGCGACGTGCAGGACCTGCTCGATGGCTATGCCGAGGCGGGCGGCGAGCCGATCAGCGCGGCGCGAGTCGATTTCTGGTCGATGCTCGGCAGCCTCAAATGGGGCGTCATGACGATGGGCATGTACGCAAGCTTCGCCTCGGACCTCAGCGCCGGGCCGGAGCGCGGCGTGATCGGCCGGCGCCTGTCGGAGACCGAGGCGGACATCGTGGCGATCATCGAAAGGAACGCGGCATGATCACGCACCCGACCGCGCAGGAACTGGTGGCGGGCGTCGCGCAATGGCTGCCGGTCGATGGCAGCGCGAGCGTCTTCGGGCTGCGGGTGGCGCGCAACGCGCTGGAGATCGCCGCGCGCGACATGGCGCTCAGCCCGGCGGCGGACGCCCGGGCGGTGGAGCGGATGCGCGCGCTGCTGCACCGCGACGGCACCCGCGATGAGCTCGACGCCGCCTTGGTCGCCGCGATCCGCAGCGGCACGATCGCCCCCGATGATCCCGCGTTGGTCGCGCATCTGAAGGCGACGGCGCTCGATACGATCGCGATCGATCAGCCCAAATACGCCCATACGCTTGGCTGACTCGCTCCAGCCGCTATAGCCCCTCCTGACACCGCTCACTGCGGGCTGCCGGCGCGCGCTTCTCGTCACTCCAGGATTGGGGCGAAGCGCGCGGCCGGCGACCGCGATCGGGGCGGACCAGCTTTTGGGTGGAGCAGATTATGGCCGGCATGGGCGCGTTCGATTGGGCGGATCCTTTTCTCCTCGACGAACAACTGACCGAGGATGAGCGGATGGTGCGTGATACCGCGCGTGCCTATGCCGAGGAAAAGCTCGCGCCGCGCATCATCGACGCTTTCGCCAACGAACATACCGATCCGGAAATCTTCCGCGAAATGGGGGCGCTCGGCCTGCTCGGCCCGACCGTGCCGGAGGAATATGGCGGCGTCGGCGCATCCTATGTCGCTTACGGACTAGTCGCGCGCGAGGTGGAGCGGATCGACTCGGGCTACCGCTCGATGATGAGCGTGCAGTCCAGCCTCGTGATGTATCCGATCCATGCTTATGGCTCCGAGGAGCAGAAGCGGAAGTATCTGCCCAAGCTGGCCAGCGGGGAGTGGATCGGCTGCTTCGGCTTGACCGAGCCGGACGCCGGCTCCGACCCCGGCGGCATGAAGACCCGCGCGGTCAAGACCGATGGCGGCTATCGTATTTCCGGCAGCAAGACCTGGATCTCCAACGCGCCGATCGCCGACGTATTCGTCATTTGGGCGAAGAGCGACGCGCATGGCGGCGCGATCCGCGGCTTCGTGCTGGAAAAGGGCATGAAGGGCCTCACCGCGCCGAAGATCGAGGGCAAGCTCTCGCTGCGCGCCTCGATCACCGGCATGGTGATGATGGACGATGTCGAGGTGGGCGAAGACGCGCTGCTCCCCGACGTTCAGGGGCTGAAGGGGCCGTTCGGCTGCCTCAACCGCGCGCGCTACGGCATCAGCTGGGGCGCGATGGGCGCGGCGGAATTCTGCATGCACGCCGCGCGGCAGTACGGCCTGGACCGTCACCAGTTCGGCCGGCCCCTTGCGGCGACTCAACTCTATCAAAAGAAGCTGGCCGACATGGAGACGGAGATCGCGCTCGGCCTGCAGGCCTCCTTGCGTGTCGGCCGCCTGATGGACGAGGGCCGCTTCGCGCCGGAAATGGTCTCCATCGTGAAGCGCAACAATGTCGGCAAGGCGCTCGATATCGCCCGCGTCTCGCGCGACATGCACGGCGGCAACGGCATTTCGGGCGAGTATCAGGTGATGCGCCACGTGATGAACCTCGAAACGGTGAACACCTATGAGGGCGCGCATGACGTGCACGCGCTGATCCTCGGTCGCGCGATCACCGGCATCGCCGCCTTCTGAGCGCCGGCCGATGAAGGAAACCCCGCTCAAGGGCATCAAGGTCGTCGAGCTTGCCCGAATCCTCGCCGGCCCCTGGGCGGGGCAGATCCTGGCCGACCTCGGGGCCGAGGTGATCAAGGTGCAAAGCCCGGCGGGGGACGACACCCGCACCTGGGGCCCGCCGTTCGTGGAGCATGAGGGCGACCGTGCGGCGGCCTATTACCACGCGTGCAACCGCGGCAAGACCAGCATCATCGCCGACTTTACGAAGCCGGAGGACGTGGCGCGGGTGAGGGCGCTAATCGCCGACGCCGATGTGGTGATCGAGAATTTCAAGGTCGGCGGGCTGGCCAAATACGGCCTCGATTACGCCAGCCTCGCGCCCGATCATCCGCGGCTCGTCTATTGCTCGATCACTGGCTTCGGCCAGACCGGGCCCTATGCCCACCGTGCCGGCTATGACTTCATCATCCAGGGCATGGGCGGCATCATGTCGCTGACCGGGGAGCCGGACGGCGCGCCGCAGAAGATCGGCGTCGCCTTCGCCGATATCATGACCGGGCTTTATGCCACGATCGGCATCCAGGCCGCGCTGATGATGCGCGCGCGCACCGGGCGTGGCCAGCAGGTCGATTGCGCGCTTCTCGACACGATGGTCGGCGTGCTCGCCAATCAGGCGGCAAACTATTTCGCCAGCGGGGAAAATCCGGCGCGGATGGGCAATGCCCATGCCAATGTCAGTCCCTATGCCGTCTTCCCGACCAGCGACGGCTGGTTCATCCTGGCGGTGGGCAATGACGCGCAATATCACCGCTTCGCCGCGATCGTCGGGATCGGGCCGGACCCGCGATGGGACACGAACGCCGGCCGGATCGAACATCGCGCGCCCTTGTTCGCGCTGATCGAGGAACGCTGCCGCGCTTTCGAACGCGACGATCTGCTGGCGAAGCTGGAGGCGGCGGGGGTGCCCGCGGGGCCGATCAATACCGTCGAGCAGGCGCTGAACGATCCGCAGGTGCAGGCGCGCGGCATGGTGCTGCCCGCCAGCGAGACGCGGCCGATCGCCGGCCTGCGCACGCCGATCCAGTTCTCGGACGCCGCGCTCGCGCTCGACAAGGGGGCACCAACGCTCCGCTCCTGATGGGCGCCGCTATGCCAGCATAACTTTTGTTGTGCTCGCGTCCTCGCCGCGATACCTCTCCCTGCAAATCAGACAGGAGAGAGCATCCGTGAGCACGCCACCCCTTGCCGGTATCCGTATCGTTGAATTCGCCGGGATCGGCCCGGGCCCGTTTGCCGGCATGATGCTCGCCGATCACGGCGCGGAGGTGATTCGCATCGATCGGCCGGGTAAGACGCAGGGCAATGGCGTGGCGGAAAAGGATCCGCTGCTGCGTAGCCGCAAGTCGATCGGCATGGACCTGAAGGATCCCAAGTCGATCGCGGCCGTGCGCAAGATCGTGAAGGGGGCGGACGCCATCATCGAGGGGTATCGCCCCGGCGTGATGGAGCGGCTCGGCCTCGGGCCTGATGTGCTGCTCGCCGATAATCCGAAGCTCGTCTACGGCCGCATGACCGGCTGGGGCCAGTACGGCCCAATGGCGCCCGAGCCCGGCCACGACATCAATTATATCGCCATCTCCGGCGCGCTCCACGCTTTTGGGCGCAAGGGTGAGAAGCCGACGCCGCCGATCAACCTCGCGGGCGATTTCGGCGGCGGCGGCATGTTCCTCGCTTACGGCATGCTCGCCGCGCTGCTTTATGCGGCGCGCACCGGGGAGGGGCAGGTGGTCGACGCCGCGATGACCGATGGGTCGGCGGTGCTGATGACGATGATGTGGGGCTTCCGCGGCATGGGCCGGTGGAGCGACGAGCGCGGCACCAACCTGCTCGATACAGCCGCCCATTTCTACGACACCTATGAGACGAGCGACGGCAAGTTCATTTCGCTCGGCGCGATCGAGCCGCAATTCTACGCCGAGTTCCGCAAGGTGATGGGGCTCAGCGATGATAAATGGTCGGCGCAGATGGACCAGCGGCAATGGCCGGCGCTCAAGGATGAGCTGGCCGCCCTGTTCAAGACGAAATCGCGCGACCAATGGGTCGCGGCGTTCAAGGGTCACGACGTGTGCTTCGCCCCCGTGCTCGGGTTCGACGAGGCGTATGACGATGCGCACAACAAGGCGCGCGGCACCTTTGTCGAAGCAGGCGGCATCAAGCAGCCCGCACCTGCACCGCGTTATTCCAAAAGCAGCACCGTGGCGCCCGCGCTTGGCGGCGATCGGCAGGACGCGGCCGTGCTGCGTGATCTCGGCTTCTCGGCGGACGAGATTGCGGCGCTCGGCTATTGAGGGAAAGGCGCCACGCCGCGCTCCGGCACGGGGTGGCGCTTTTCGCGCAGCGTTTTCGCGCTAAGACGCGCCCATGACGAAACTGACGGTCAACAATGAAGCCGTCGAGTATCTGCTCGATCCGGCGACCCCGCTGTTGTGGGCGCTGCGCGACGCGTCCAACCTGACCGGCGCCAAATATGGCTGCGGCACGGGCGCGTGCGGGGCATGCACGGTCGATGTCGACGGCCGCGCCGTGCGGTCGTGCCAGGTGACGATCGCTGAGGTCGAGGGCAGCTTCGTCACCACGATCGAGGGCCTGTCGCGCGATCGCGCCGATCCGGTGCAACTCGCCATGCTCGACGGCAATGTCGTGCAATGCGGCTTCTGCATCCCTGGCATGGTCATGGCAGCATCGGCGTTGATCAAGGCCAGGCGTGATCCGTCCGAGGCCGATATTCGCCGGGCCATCACCAATCTGTGCCGCTGCGGCATCTACCCGCGTCTCGTGGAGGCCATCCAAAAGGCAGCGCGTGTGGCGCGGGGCGACGAAACGATCGATGCCGGCACCCGCCCGGGGATCGACCCGGCGGAGGCCGCCCGCGCCGTCCCCGCGCTCAGTCCTCGTTGATCCGGCTGGTCGCGCGCGTGTCGCGCATCCTGAGGTAGATGATCAGGGAAACGCCAATCATTCCCGTCACATACCAATAGAACCCGCGCTCCCATCCGAGGTCCTTGAACTTCAGCGCGACATATTCCGCCGTGCCACCGAACAGCGTATTGGCCAGCGCATAGGGCAGCGCCACGCCCAGCGCGCGAATGTTCGCGGGGAAAAGCTCCGCCTTCACCACCGCATTGATCGACGTATAACCGGTCACGATCACCAGCGCCGCCATCACGAGCCCAGCAGCGGCGAACGGGCTGCGCACGCTCTCCAGCGCGACGAAGATCGGATACGTGAACAGGCACCCCGCAATGCCGAACGCGATCATCAGCGGCTTTCGCCCGATCCGGTCGCTCAAGCCGCCAGCAACCGGCTGCAAACACATGAAGAAGAACAGGGTTGCGGCATTGATCCGGCTCGCAACTTCCCTGTCGAAGCCACTGGTATTGACCAGGAATTTCTGCATGTAGACCGAATATGCGTAGAAGGCGAGCGTGCCCCCCGCCGTCAGCAGCATCACCGTCGCGGTCTCCCGCGGGTGGTGAGTCACCAGCGTCCAGAACCCCGACTTGGGGCCGCTGCTGTTCTTGAAGCTTTCCGTTTCGACGAGCCCGCGACGGATGCGGAACACGACGATCGCGAGCACCCCGCCAATCGCAAAGGGGATCCGCCAGCCCCAGGAATCCAGGGTGCTTTCATCCATTGTGACCTGCAGGACCAGCAGCACCATGAGTGCCGTGAGCTGCCCGGCGATCAGTGTGACATATTGAAAACTGGAGTAAAAACCGCGCCGGTCACGCCCTGCCATCTCCGACAAATAGGTCGCGCTGGCGCCATATTCGCCGCCAACCGACAGCCCCTGCATCAACCGCGCGAGCACCAGCAGGCCGGGCGCCAAGACGCCGATCGTCTCATAGCCGGGCGTGATGGCGATCAGCAGCGATCCGGCGCACATCAAGGTGACCGACAGCGTCAGCCCCGCCTTGCGGCCGCGACGATCGGCATAGACCCCCATGATCCACGCCCCGATCGGTCGCATGACAAAGCCGACCGCAAATACCGCCGCCGCACTCAGCAATTGCGCGGTCTGATCCTCCGCCGGAAAGAAATGAGGCGCAAAATAGAGGGAGAAGGCCGCATAGGCATACCAATCATACCATTCGACGAGATTGCCCGTCGATCCGCCGATGATTGATTTCAGCCTGGGGTTCATGCCTTCAACCTGTCCTGACAACGAACGCGGGGTTCGACCTTCTGCTGCCCCTTACACGTCAGGACAGCGGAGGCGAAAAGAGGTTGATGCTTCGGCATGACGACGTGAAAGAAGGCTGAAAGGGAGAGGCAAGATAAAAAGCCTGTTGATCGCTAACCGCGGCGAGATCGCGATCCGTATTGCGCGGACCGCCGCCGCTTTGGGTATCGAGACGGTCGCGGTTCATTCCGCCGACGACGCGAGCGCGCCGCATGTGCGCGCCGCTGACCGCGCGATCGGGCTGAGCGGCGAAGGTCCGGCCGCCTACCTTTCCATTGATGCAATGATCGCCGCGGCGCGCGAGGCAGGCTGCGGCGCGGTTCATCCCGGCTACGGCTTCCTCAGCGAGAATGCGGCCTTTGCCGAGGCTTGTGCCAAGGCCGGGCTGTTGTTCGTCGGCCCGGCGGCGAGGCTGCTGGCGCTGTTCGGCGACAAGGACGTCGCCAAGCGTCACGCGCGGGCGGTGGGCGTGCCGGTGCTGGCCGAGGGGACGGACGTAAGCGGGCCGGTGGTGGTGAAGGCGCTGGCTGGCGGTGGCGGGCGCGGGATCCGCGTGGTCCAGGATCGCGCGACGCTTGCGGCGCAGATCGAGGCCGCGGGCGCCGAAGCGCTGGCGGCGTTCGGATCGGCCGAAGTGATGGTTGAGCGTTACATCCCCGCGGCGCGGCATATAGAGATTCAGCTGGCGGCCGATGCGGACGGCCGGGTTATCGCGCTGGGCACGCGCGACTGCACGGTGCAGCGGCGGCACCAGAAACTGATCGAGATCGCGCCGGCTCAGACGATCGACGCAGCGTTTGCCGGCCGGATCGAGCGTGCCGCGGAACGCCTGCTTGAAGACACCGGATATGTCGGCCTGGCGACGGCGGAGTTCGTGGTCGACAAGGAGCGCGCCGCTGATGATCCGGAGGCGTTCGCTTTCCTCGAGGTGAACCCGCGGCTTCAGGTGGAGCATACGGTGACCGAGGAGGTGACCGGGCTGGACCTTGTGGCGCTGCAGCTTCGGCTCGCAGAAGGGGGCAGCGTTCCGGCGGAGCGGCCGGCCGCGCGCGGCGTCGCGATCCAGCTGCGCATCAATGCCGAGACGATCGGTGCCGACGGCATGCCGCGTGCGTCGGGCGGCACCATCAGCAATGTTGAGGTGCCCGGCGGGCCGGGCATCCGCGTCGACGGCGCGCTGAAGGCGGGCATGGCGGCCAATCCGCGGTTCGATTCGCTGCTCGCCAAGCTGATTGTCCATGCGCCCGACTGGGACGCGGCGCTGGCGCGGGCGCGGCGGGCGGTTGCGGAGTTCGAGATCGCGGGTGTCGCCACGAACCTGCCGCTCCACGCGGCGCTGCTGGCGCGCGAGGAGGTGGCGGCCGGCAAGGTCGACACCGGCTGGTTCGATCGCAACGTCAGCGACTTTGCGGTGGCTGCGGCCCCGGCGGCGTCGACCGATACGCAGGCGGTTGTGGCGCCGCTGGCTGGCGTGGTGGTGGCGATCGGCGTGCAGCCGGGGGACCGGGTGGTGCGGGGCGCTGAGCTAGGCACGATCGAGGCGCTGAAGATGCAGCATGCCGTTGTGGCGACACACGGCGGCGTCGTGCGCGCGGTCGTGGCCGAGCCCGGGCGAGTGATCGACGAGGGCGCGGTGTTCGTCTCGATCGAGCCAGCTGATGGTGACGAGGATGTCGCGGCCGACGCTGCGGCGCTCGACCTGGACCTGATACGCGACGATCTTGCCGAGGTGCGCGCACGCCATGCGCTGGGCCTCGACGCCAATCGCCCGGCGGCCGTGGAGCGGCGGCGGCGTACCAACCAGCGCACGGCGCGCGAGAATATCGACGACCTGTTCGATCCCGGCAGCTTCATCGAATATGGCGCGCTGACCATCGCCGCGCAGCGCCGCCGGCGGAGCCTCGACGATCTGATGCGCAACACGCCCGCCGACGGCCTGATCGGCGGGATCGGCACGGTGAATGCCGCGGATCATGGCGAGGAAGCCGCCAAGTGCCTTGGCCTCGCCTATGACTATACCGTGCTGGCGGGCACGCAGGGCCATATGAACCACCGCAAGACCGATCGGCTGCTCGGTATTGCGGGCGAGCTGAAGCTGCCGATCGTCTTCTATACCGAGGGCGGCGGGGGACGGCCGGGGGACGTCGATTCGGTCGGCGCGACGGGGCTCGACGTGCCGACGTTCAGCCGCTTTGCCGCGCTGTCCGGTGTTGCGCCGAGGATCGGCATCACGTCGGGCTATTCCTTTGCGGGCAATGCCGTGCTGTTCGGCAGCTGCGACATCACGATCGCCACGCGCGACGCGCATATCGGCGTCGGTGGCCCGGCAATGATCGAGGGCGGTGGGCTCGGCGTCTATTCGCCCAAGGAAGTCGGGCCGGTCGAGGTGCATTGGAACAGCGGTGCGATCGACGTGCTGGCAGAGGATGAGGCGGAGGCGACCGATCTCGCGCGGCGGCTGCTGTCGTTTTTCCAGGGGCGGGTGGCGGGCGGAGATGCGCCGGACCAGCGGCTGTTGCGGCACGTGGTGCCAGAGAATCGGCTGCGCGTGTTCGACATCCGCCGCGCGATCGACGGGCTGTTCGACACTGGTTCCTTCATCGAGCTGCGCGGTGGCTGGGCGAAGGGGATGATCACCGGGCTGGCGCGGCTGGACGGCCGTGCCGTGGGCGTGATTGCCAATAATTGCCGCTACTTGTCGGGCGCAATTGACGCGGAAGGTGCGGACAAGGCGGCGCGCTTCTTTCAGCTGTGCGACGCGTTCGGCGTGCCGATCGTCTCGCTGTGCGACACGCCTGGCTTCATGGTCGGGCCGGAGGCGGAGAAGACCGCGCCGATCCGCCGTGCCTCGCGCATGTTCGTGGTCGGGGCGGCGCTGTCGGTCCCGATCTTCACGGTCGTGGTGCGCAAGGCATACGGGCTTGGCGCGCAGGGGATGGCGGGCGGATCGCTCCATGCCGGGCCGTTCACCGTCGCGTGGCCGACCGGTGAGTTCGGGGGCATGGGGCTCGAAGGGGCGGTTCGACTCGGCTACCGGAAGGAGCTTGAGGCAATCCAGGATGCCGAGGCACGAGAGGCGCGATATCAAGAACTTGTCGCGCATTCATACGAGCGCGGCAAAGCTGTGTCAGTGGCTCAGTTCCTTGAGATCGACGCGGTGATCGACCCGGCGGACACGCGGGCCTGGCTGCTGCGCGGGCTCGCCTCGACGCCGGCGCGCCGGTCTGGCCGCTATATCGATACCTGGTGATTTGGGGGACACGATGATCGAACTGTATCACTGCGCGGATGCGCGATCCTTTCGGGCGCTGTGGGCGCTGGAGGAACTGGGGCTCGACTATAAGCTCCACCTGCTGCCGTTCCCGCCGCGGGTGCGCGAGCCGTCTTACCTCGACGTCAATCCGCTCGGCACGATCCCGCTGCTGGTGGAAGGCGAGACGCGGATGACGGAATCGGCCGCGATCGTTCAGTATCTCGCGACGCGTGCGGGCCCGAATGATCTGGTGGTGGAGCCTGGCTCGCCCGACTATGGCGTGTGGCTGAACTGGCTGCATTTCGGCGAGGCGACGCTGACCTTCCCGCAGACGTTGGTGCTGCGATATCGCATGCTGGAGCCGCCGGAGCGGCGCCTGCCGCAGGCGGCGGACGATTATGCGCAGTGGTTCCACTCGCGGCTTCGGCATGTGGAGCGGGTGCTGGGCGATCGTGAGTTCCTGGTCGGCGGACGCTTCACGGCGGTCGACATTTCCGTGGGTTACGCACTGCTCCTCGCCAAGAGCCTGAAGATCGACAATGGCTTTCCGCCGCAAGTCGCCGCTTATTGGGAGCGGCTGAAGGCACGCGACGGGTTTTCGCGCGCGAAGGAGGCGCAGAAGGCCGGGGCGGCGCCATTCTGAGCCCATGCCCCTAAGCGGATCGAGCCAAGATGGCGGCTAGCGCGCGGCCAGTTTCCGCAGCGCGCGCTCGATGCGATCGGGTTCCTGGGCGCCGTTGATGACGAATTCGCGGTCGATCACCATGGTAGGGACGGAGGCGATGCCTTCGGACCGCCATTCGATCTCGTCATCGGCCACCTCGGCCGCAAAATCGCCCCGGGCGAGGATCTGGAGCGCCATTTCCCTGTCCAAACCTGCACCAGCGGCGGCATCGGCCAGCACATGATGGTCGGAGATTGCACGCCCCTGGTCGAAATATGCACGCAGAAGCGCATGTTTGAGCGCCAATTGCCGCCCTTGGTGCCCCGCCCAATGAAGCAGGCGATGCGCGTCGAACGTGTCGTAGAGCCGATCCGGTCGGCCAGCCATCGATACGCCGGCGGCCTCCGCCGCCGCCCGCACGCCGCCGCCGCGGCGGCGCGCCTGATCGGGCGTGATGCCATATTTGCGGGCGATATTGTCGGCCGCCAGTTCGCCTTCCGGCGGGAGGCCGGGGTTTAGCTGGAGCGGGTGGAAGACGAGTTCCACCGGTACCTCGTCGCCGAGGCTGGCGAGGGCGCGTTCGAGATTGGCGAGGCCGATCAGGCACCAGGGGCAGACGACGTCGGAGACGAAATCGATGCGGAGCGTTCGGCCGGTCATCGCGCGACGCTTTCGATCGCGTCGACGATCTGCGGGATGACTTCCACCGGCACATTGTGGCCCATGCCGCGCACCTCCACAAGCCGCGCGCCGGGGATGCTTGCGGCGGTGTCGCGCCCGCCGTCGAGCGGGACCAGCGAATCGTCGCTGCCGTGGATGACGACCGTGGGCGCGGTGATCGTCTTCAGCCGCTGGCGCCGATCCCCGTCGGCGACGATCGCCGCCAGCTGGCGCGCGAAGCCATCGGGGTAGTTCGAGCGCTGGATCGTTTCGCGGACCCGGGCCTCCAGCACGTCGTGCGCGACGGAAAAGGCGGGGCCGGCGAGCACCTGGGACGCGCGGACGCCATGGGCGACGAGCGCCTCTAGATCGTCCGTTTTGGGACGGTTGACGAGCACGTCCATCGCCTCGCGCGAGGCGCGCGACAGCCTGGGATTGCCGGTGGTGGACATGATCGAGGTGAGCGACAGCGTGCGATCGGGATAGGTGGCGGCGAAGATCTGCGCGATCATCCCGCCCATAGAGGCGCCGACGATGTGGGCTTTCTCGATCCCCAGCGCATCAAGCAGGCCGGCGGCGTCCGCAGCCATGTCACCAAGCGTATAGGGTACCCGCGGGCGCAGGCGCAGCAGGCGCTGAAGCACGAGCATGCCGATGCGGGGCGGGCGGGCGGACTCGAGCTTCGTCGAAAGGCCGACGTCACGATTGTCGTAGCGGACGACGTGGAAGCCGCGTTCGACCAGCGCCTCGACGAACGGGAGCGGCCAGAGCGTCAGCTGCGCCCCAAGGCCCATGATGAGGAGGATGGTGGTATCGGCGGAATTGCCGAACGACTCATATTCCAGCTCGATGCCGTTCGCGCGCGCCTTCATGGCCTCTCCTTCAGGCGGTGATTATCGCACCAGCCTCCACCCGAAGTGGCCATGGCGTCAAGGCAGTGCCGGGGCAGGGGCCGCCAAGGCACGCGCCGCTTGCAATATCGAACAGCGCGCCGTGCCAGCTGCACGCGATGCGATCCGCGGCGACATAATCGTCGAGCTTCTGCGCGAGCGGCAGGCCCATGTGCGGGCAGCGATCGACATAGCCGAATACCTGATCGCCGCGCCGCACCGCAAAACCGTGGAAGCGGCCGGCGCGCATTTCGATGACGAAGCTCCGCGCGGCGCCGTCCGCGATCTGATCGAGCGGGCCGAGCGCGATGCCGGCCGGGGTGGCGGAGAGGCGCTCGGTCAGGGCAGCTTCGCCTTGGGGAAATCGGCCCAGCAGGCGTCGTAATCAGGCTGGGCGTGCTCGAGCGCGAAGGCGGTTGGGCGATAGGGCCAGCAGCTTTCCAGCATGAAGGCCATGGTGCCGCCGATCTTGTGCGGCTTCAGATCGGCGTTGGATGCGGCATCCCACGTCGCCTTGTCCGGCCCATGGCCGCTCAGCAGATTGTGGAGCGAGAGGCCGCCGGGGCGAAAGCCCTCCGCCTTGGCGTCATAGGCGCCGGTGATGAGGCCCATCGCCTCCGACATGATGTTGCGGTGGAACCAGGGTGGGCGGAACGTGTCCTCCGCCACCATCCAGCGCGGCGGGAAGATCACGAAATCCGCATTGGCGCGGCCGGGCACGTCCGACGGCGAGGTCAGCACGGTGAAGATCGACGGATCGGGATGGTCGAAGCTGACGGTGTTGATGGTGTTGAAATGGGCCAGATCGTAGCGCCACGGCGCGAGATTGCCGTGCCAGGCGACCACATCAAGCGGGGAGTGATGAAGCTCGGTACGCCACAGGCTGCCGAGATATTTCTGGATCACCTCGAAACGCTCGTCACGATCCTCGAACCAGGCGTTCGGCGTCTCGAAATCGCGCGGATTGGCGAGGCCGTTGGCGCCGATCGGCCCGAGATCGGGGAGGCGGAACATCGCGCCGTGATTTTCCAGCGCATAGCCGCGCGCCGATCCATCCGGCAGCAGCGCGCGGAAGCGGACACCGCGGGGAACCAGCGCGATCTGCCCAGGCGCGATGTCGATCCGGCCAAGCTCCGTCAGCAGCGCCAGCCGGCCTTCCTGCGGCACGAACAGCAATTCGCCGTCCGCGTCGACGAAGACGCGGTTCTCCATGTCGCGATCGGCGGCGTAGAGGTGGATCGCGACGCCTTCGAGATCGGCGGGATCGCGGTTGGCGAGCATCGTCGTCATGCCGTCGATCAGATCGACGCCAGTGTCACCGCCTACGGGATCCCAGCGAAGGCGATTGGGGGCGAGCGGTTCCTTGACCGTGCCCGGCGCGAACCGCGGGGCGCCTTCGTAGCGAGTGAAGGGCGGGTGCTCGGCCGAGGGGCGCAGGCGATAGAGCCACGAGCGGCGGTTCTCGTGGCGCGGCGCGGTGAAGGCGGTGCCGGAGAGCTGCTCGGCATAGAGGCCGAAGGGCGGCTTCTGCGGCGAGTTGCGGCCGATGGGGAGGGCGCCGGGCACCGCTTCGGTCGCGACATGATTGCCGAAGCCGGGGGTGTAGGCGGGGGTGGCAGTGTCGGTGGGCATCCTCACCTCGGGCGGGTTTTGTTTTTGATTACGGGTGTCGGTTGGTGGGGCTCGCCGGCGCGTCAGACGCGGCAAAGCCGCGCCTTGTGCGCCGGCTTTGCCGCGCTGGCCGGTCGATGGCGGCGCCGGAGCGCCGCACCTCGATCGAGGCAGACGCCTCGATCATCGGTCAGGCATCGACCTTAATCACGCCCCGACGGATCTGATCCAGCTCGATGCTTTCGAACAGCGCCTGGAAGTTGCCGTTGCCGAAGCCCTCGTTGCCCTTGCGCTGAATAATCTCGAAGAAGATCGGGCCGAACATGTTTTCGGTGAAGATCTGGAGCAGGATGCCCTCGTCATTCTCGACCGAGCCGTCGATCAGGATGCGGTTCTTGCGCAGGCGCTCGAGATCCTCGCCGTGGCCGGGGACGCGCTTGTCGACCAGCTCGTAATAGGTCTCGATCGTGTCCTGCAGCTTGACGCCGCGCGCGCGCAGCCGCTCGACCGTGTCGTAGATGTTGTCGGTGGTCAGTGCGAGGTGCTGGATGCCCTCGCCCTGATATTCGCGGATGAATTCCTCGATCTGCGAATTGTCGTCCTGGCTTTCGTTCAGCGGGATGCGGATCGCCTTGTCGGGCGCGATCATCGCCTGGCTGAACAGGCCGGTCGCCTTGCCCTTGATGTCGAAATACTTCTGCTCCTCGAAGTTGAAGAGCGTGCGGTAGAACTGGCTCCACACCTGCATCTGGCCGCGGCGGACATTGTGGGTGAGGTGATCGAGCAGATCGAGCCCGACGTTGTTCTTCGCCTCCGCCTCGCGCCAGCCGTCGAACTCGGCCCAGTTCTCATACAGGTCGATGCCGTCCTGGATGAAATAGAGGTACGAGCCGCCAATCCCCATGATGACGGTGTCGTTTTCCTCGGTCGGCTTGCCACCGTTGGCGAGCGCCCATTCCAGCGCCTTCTTCGGATCGGCGACGCGGAACGCCATCGCGCTGGCCGAGGCGCCGTGTTCGTTGCGGAACTGCTTCACCCGCCCTGCCTCGTCGCGGTTCAGCATCAGGTTGATGCGGCCCTGCTTGTAGCGGGTGATGTTTTTCGTCGGGTGACGGTGCGTTGGCACGAAGCCCAGCTGCTCGAACTGCTTCGCCATCGCTTCGGGATCGGGCGAGGTAAATTCCAGAAATTCAAAGCCGTTGAGGCCGAGTGGGTTGTCGGCAGACATTGGCGCATCCTCAATTGGTAACATTTGTGACTATGATCGCGGCTTGAGCGATCCGTGTCAAATGCTACCGGTTGCTTCATGACCAACCAGCTCGTGCTTGACCGGTTCCTGCCCTATCGGCTGTCGATCACCTCCAACCTGGTGAGTGACCGCATCGCCAAGGCCTATGAATCGCTGTTCGGGCTCACCATTCCCGAATGGCGGCTAGTGGCCGTGATCGCCGAGGTGGAAGCGATCACCCAGGCCGAAATTGGCGAGCGCACCCGAATGGACAAGGTGACGGTCAGCCGCGCGGCGATCGCGCTGGTCGAGCGCGGACTTCTCGCGCGCGCGCCCAATCCGGGAGACAAGAGGTCGCATCACCTGTCGCTGACGGATGAAGGGCGCGATCTTTACGCCAGCGTCGCGCCCAAGGCGCTGGAACTCGAGAGCAAGATATTCGCTCGGTTTACGCGTGCCGAGTTGGACCGGTTCGTGGCCATGCTGCGGCGGATCGATACGGCAGCGCTGGAGACCTGAGGTGGATGACGCGCCCCTGATTGCCGGCGTGGAGCTGGGCGGCACGAAATGCGTGCTGATCCTCGCGAAGGGGCCCGATGCAATCCTGGAGCGTGTCGAGCTGCCGACGAGAAAGCCGGAGGAGACACTCGCCGCGATCGAGGGGGTGATCGACAGTTGGCGCGGCTTCCAGGCCTTGGGAATCGCCAGCTTCGGACCAATCTCCATCGATCGCCGTGCTGCCGATTACGGTCACATCACATCGACGCCGAAACCGGGCTGGCGCGGCACGGACGTCGCGCGGCGCGTTGGCAGTCGGTACGGCGTTCCCACCGGCTTCGACACGGATGTCGTCGGTGCGGCGCTCGGCGAGGCGCGCTGGGGCGCCGCCGCGGGGCTGAGCGACCTGGCCTATATCACGGTCGGCACCGGCGTTGGCGTCGGGCTCGTGGCGCATGGTCGCCCGGTGGATGGGCTGACGCATGGGGAACTCGGCCATGTTCGTCCGGTGCGCATGGCAGGGGACGAATGGACGGGAAGTTGCCCGTATCACGGTGCCTGTGTGGAGGGGCTGGTGTCCGGCCCGGCAATTGCCGCGCGGACGGGGATGGCGGGGGCGGATGTGCCGCCGGATCATCCGGTCTGGGCCACTGTGACGCATGCCTTGGCGCAATTGCTGCACACCATTACGCTCACCGGCGTCCCGCGCAGGATCGTGCTGGGCGGCGGGGTAATGATCGGCAATCAGTTCCTCTTTCCGCAGATCCGTGCGGCGTTGCGCCATTCACTCGGCGGCTACGTCGCCCTTCCGGAAGTGGAGGATGTCGACACCTTTGTCGTCCCGCCGTCGCTCGGCAATAATGCGGGTCCGCTGGGCGCCATCGTGCTGGGCGAGCAGGCACTCGCTCGGACCTAGTTACATCGTACCTTTGCGCATTGTGATCGTGGCCTGTCCAAATGCATCGGCTGTGATCTGACGGCGAGAGATACGACTGGCGCCACCAAAACGGATTATCCCTTAAGAGACGCTGTGTTCGCTGCTCATTAATGCAATGTGTTGTTATGGGCGGGAGGTCAGTCGCGTGATGACCGGTTCAACATCGATGCGCCTGCTGATCGTCGATGATGATCCCTCCGTGCAGGAGATCTATCGCCGCAGCTTCGAAACTGATGGCGGCACTACCGGCGCGCCCGCTGAGGCCTTCCGCGGATCGCGCACGGGAAAATGGCCCATCCCGGCGTTTGATTGCACGTTCCACGATCAGGGGCTTGATGCCATTCAGGCCGTCGAGGCTGCCCTGGGCGAAGGCCGGCCCTATTCGGTCGCCTTCATCGACGTTCGGATGCCACCAGGCATTGACGGGAAGGAGACGGCCCGCCGCATACGGACGATCGATCCCGACATCCATCTGGTCATTGTCACCGGCTATTCGGACGTATCCTCGGCGGAAATCATCGAAGTGGCGGGGCCTCCCGACAAGCTGTTCTATCTGGCGAAGCCCTTTGAAGCTGCGGAGGTGGTGCAGACCGCGATCGCGCTCGGCAAGCGCTGGGACGTCGATCGCGAGCTTGCCGACGTGCGGGCCGATCTCGCGCGGCACATTGCGCTTCTTGAGCAGCAGGCAGCCGAGCTGGCGGCCAATGAGCAGCGCGCGATCCATGTCGCCAGCCATGATGCGCTGACCGACGCGCCCAACCGGCTGGCGTTTCAACATGCCCTGAACGAGCGGGTGCGCCGACCCGGCCCGTTCGCGGTCGCCATGGTCGACCTGGATCGTTTCAAGCTGGTCAACGACACGCTGGGGCACCTGGCGGGCGACGAGATGATCCGAGCCGTGTGCGCCATTCTTCAGCAGGCCGTTCCGCAGAACGGACTGGTTGCGCGGCTGGGCGGGGATGAATTCGGCCTGCTGTTCGACACTGTCGCCCCGGAAGCCGCGCTGATGGCTTGCGAGCGGATCGTCGCGGCGTGCGATGTTTCATTAAGGGTGATGGGCGATCCGGTGCACGGCTCCGTTTCGGCCGGCGTCATGGTGTCGCATGAAACGGGTGTGCGCGACCCTGTTGACCTGATGCGCAGGGCGGATCTTGCGCTCAACGAGGCGAAACGAAGCGGGCGCAATGCGGCGCGGCTGTTTGACGAAAGCCTTGATGAAGGAATCCGGCTGCGCCGCCAGATCGAGAGCAACCTCAGTCAGGCGATCGCGCGCGACGAATTGAGCATGTTGTTCCAGCCGATCGTGGCGACCGACACGTTCGAGGTCGTCGGGTTCGAGGCCTTGTTGCGCTGGCATGCGGTTGCGGGTGGGCCGATCAGCCCGGCCGCCTTCATTCCGATCGCCGAGGAATCGAACCTGATCCATGAGCTGGGCGATTGGGTGCTTGCCAGGTCGCTCGCTGTGCTGAAGGACTGGCCGGGGCAATATGTCTCGGTCAATTTCTCGCCACGTCAGTTTCGGCGGCACAATTTCGTCGGCTATGTCATGGAGCAGGTGCAGCGAGCCAATGTCGCGCCGCCGCGCCTTCAGATCGAGATCACCGAAACCGCCATCTTCGACGATGCGGAGCGTGCCGCCGACACCATGTACCGGCTGCGTCAGATGGGGTTTCGCATCGCGCTCGATGATTTCGGCACCGGCTATTCCAGCCTGTACAACATCCGCAAGTTCGCGCTCGACAGCCTGAAGATCGATCGCAGCTTCATCGATGGGATGATGCGCGAGCGAGAGTCGGTCGCCATCGTCCACTCGATCATCCATCTCGGGCAGGCGCTAGGGCTTGGCGTCATTGCGGAAGGCGTCGAGACCGATGGGCAAATGGCGATGCTGCGCGCCGCGGGGGCCAGCCACCTCCAGGGCTATCTGTTTGCCGTGCCGATCACGGCGGAGCACGCGGCTGCACTTGCGAAGTCAGGCATCACAGGCGTGAACGCCGCCGCCCCTTCAACCGTCGCGGAAAGCGGAGCCGCTGGTTGAGTTCGTACGCAAGTCGACAAGACATGCGACGCAGTCAGTAAGTCGGCACCCGAAGGAACCAGGTCAGTTTAGGTCAGCCCGCGGCCGGTGCAAGTGCGACCAGAGACGTCCACACTCGGCGTCAGGCGCGGGCCGCATTCCGGATTATCGGGGGCGACGCGCCAACAGCAACATGCCGCTCATCACCGTGACGGCACCGACGCCCGCGGCGCTAAGTAGAATGACGTTCGCATATTCCATCAACCATCCCCTCATATTCCGGCGAGCCGGCAATTATTATGCGGGGAAGTTGCCCTGACCTTGCCAATTACGCAAGCATGTATGTCGTCACACGATCAATTTGGCTGATTGGGGCAAGTCGGACATCGGGCCTCGGCAGACCGGCACGGCAGGATTAGCGTGACAGTCAAAGTCCCAAGCGCCCCGCCGCTGACGGACAAAAGGATTGATGGGCGAGGCGCCCGGCTACGAGCCTGGGACGCGGCATATGCCGATCCGTTTGCCTAATGTCGCTGCGGATGGATCATGACGCAAGCGCATCATTCTACACCTGCATCTACATGAGCGCCGCATCTGCGAAGGAGTTCGGATGGATGCGGCGCTCACTAGCGGCGCGCTCTGATTAGAGCCGTAGAGCCGATATGGGACTATTCACCAGATTTGTCCGAAAAGCAAGATGGGCGCCAGCCACGCCCTAGCGATGTGAGGCCAGGACGTTCGCCAGTGAGGCCGATCAGCCGCTACCAGCGATCCGCTGCGCCTTGTCTTGCGCCCATCAGACGCCCACCCGTCAGCATTGCCGAAACGAGCGGGTCGCCCGCGCGGGCAGGATCGTTGCGAATGGCGGCTTCCTCATTGCCGATCGCCCGCCAGATCACCTGTGCTACCTGGGTCGTGAGCGTCCTCTGAATGGCGCTGACGTTGATTCCGGTCGCAGCGCCGATGACGGGACCGAGAACAGACTGGCTGTCGAACTGACGCAATCCTCGGCCTACCTCGGGCAGCATGGCATCAAGGATCCGATCGCCGATGGCTTGTTGAAGATAACCCGTTGCTGCGGTTGGCCCGCCACGAACAATGCCGAGCGCGTCACTGAAGGTGAGGGACCGGATCGAGTTCAAGATCAGCGGGGCCGCACGGTCGGCCGCATCCGCGGCAATGCGATTGATCGCGAGCGTGAGCTCACGCTGCACTGGGGCCGAGCGGAGCAGCGCGCCCAACACAGCGCCGGATCGATCGCCTTCCACGCCCGGGATGGTCAGCCCGGCGGCAGGATCGTTGAGAAAACCAGTGTCTGATACAAGACCGGTCAGCGCACGCTCGCTCGAAATTGTCAGCAGCCGTCGCAATGCCTCCGTCATGTCGCCCGCCATGGCTGTCGTGGCACAGCCTGCCACCATCAGCCCCGGTAGCGCGATCCCCGCGCTGATCAGCAATGCGCGCCGCGTGAAATGAGTCATCCGTCACTCCCAACCTTGAAGCGCATCGCGATTGGGGGTGGCTTTCGGAACGCCCGCTGAACGGCGCTGATCGGGAGATGAGCGGCTACATTCTACTTCGGTAGAAAGGCCCGCGGATCATTCACCGAGGCAGTGATCAGCGCTTTTGAGCGACCGGGCAGCATCCGTACCGAGTGCCGATGAGTAAAAAGGGGGCGGCCGCGGCGGCGGAGTTTCCGCAAGGGAAACACCGACAGCGCGACCGCCTTGTTACGATTGAACGGTTATGACTTCGGAAGCTGGATCGTCGGTCCCAGGGCCGTGAGCACCTGGTTGGCGTTGAAGCTTCCCTTGCCCGTCGCTGGCCCACGCTGCATCAGGATATCTGCCTGCGCCTCGTATTTGGTGACGGTGCTGACATCGACGGTATCTGCCCAGAACGGATCGCCCGTCCACGGATTCCAGCTACGCCACCCGGCCGGTCCGTAATACCGCCATGCCGGGCGCCACCAGCCATAGGGCCCGGTGAACAGCGGGTCCGGTGTCAATTGCGTCTCGACGTCGCTTTCATTGACGTTGGTGAGGATCTTGAAGCTCTGATAGCCATTCTGCGCGGTCAGTTGCGCCGCCCGATAGAGGAGGTAATCGTCCACCGTCTTGCGCGACGTGTAATCGTTGCCGACGAACGTGACGCGGTAACGATCAGGCGCAAGTTGCGTGTCGGAATAGCCGCCGCTGACCTTACCGGAGCCCATCGGTTGATACGGCGTTGGCGTGGTCGCGCATCCTGCGAGTCCCCCAACGGAGATCGCCAGAGCGGCTGCGATGGTGGTTTTTCTGAAGGTCGTGGGCACGGACACGTCTCCTTTCTTATGTTTTCGGAACACAGATCGCGGTTGGTGCTACGGTGAGGTCATGAACGTGCTCCTCAATGGGCCATGAACAGACTGACATTGCTGTTGGTGGAGAGGGCCTGGGTCACACCGCCGAAAACCCGCTCCTGCAGCCGCGCGTGGCCGTAGGCGCCCATGACGATGTATGATGCGTCGGCCAGTGCCGCGGCCTCGGCGAGCACCTCGCTGGTGATCCGGTCGGATCGGGCCACTTCGCGGATATCCGACCTGATCTCGTAATAGCCGAGGTATTCGGCGGCATCCGTGGGCGAAAGTGCATGGGGCTTCGCTTCCTCGATATGCACGATCGTCACGTTTTCAGCCCGCGACAGGAGCGGGACGGCCGCGCACAGCGCGCGCGCCGCTTCCGCAGAACCATTCCACGCCACCATGGCATTGCCGTAAGCGTCGAAACGCGTGCCGCCAGGAGCGATCGCGAGGACCGGCGTGTTGCTTTGCGTGGCGAGCCGCGCTGGCGGGGGCGGCCGATCGCCAAGCTCGTCCTTCTGCGGAATGCTCACGATGGTCAGGTCGACCAGCGCCATGCGATCGAGCGCGCTACTGCGTGGATAGCGGGTGCCGGTGATCCACGTGCGCGGCGCGTCCGCGCGTTGCAGCTTGGCGTCGATCTCCTGCTTGTTCTTCGCCTCCCGCTCCCGCATGTCCTCGAGCAGATCGAACATCGGATAGACCCCACCAAAGGGATCCATCGCCACGAACGTATCCGGCGTGATCATCTGCAAGCAATGAAGATGGGCGTTGAAGGCGCCGGCGAGATTGAGCGCAGCTTCGACCCGATCGATCGTGCCGCTATCCTCATTCGCATAAAGCAGAATCGACCGCATCCTCTTCCCCGCGCCTTTGTGGGTGCCTGGATGAAGAAACTGGGCCTTTCTGCACCTGAACGGTATACGTAACGGTGCGTAAGGATGATCTAATCGAAGTCTTTAGAGCTGAACGTCACGCCATTCTGGTGATGACGGCACGGAACCGGCGCAGGGCAAAGACGAAGAATACAGCGCCAATTGCAGCAAGCGCGATCATCTGCGGCCAGACGACATCAATGCCGGCGCCGCGAAACAGGATCGCCTGACCCAGGCTGATGAAGTGCGTGGTCGGCGCCGCGAGCATCACGTTCTGAACAATTTCCGGCATGCTTTCCCGCGGCGTGATCCCGCCCGAGAGCATTTGCAGCGGCAGGAGGACAAGTACCGCAAGCATCCCGAACTGGGGCATGTTGCGCGCAACCGTCGCCATGAAGATCCCGATCGACGTGGTGGCGAACATCGCGAGCGTTGCGCCGGCGAAGAACAACGGCAGCGATCCCGCGATGGGGACATGCAGCAATCCGCGCACGACCAGCTGCGTCGACAGGAAGGATGCCACCAGGACGACCAGGCTCATCGACCACACCTTGCTCGCCATGATCTCGAACGGGGTCACGGGCATGACGAGGAGGTGCTCGATCGTGCCGTGCTCGCGCTCGCGGATCAGCGCCGCGCCGGTCAGGATGATGGCCAGCAAGGTGATCTGGTCGATCACCTGGACGAGGGCGCCGAACCAGATGGCGCTGAGCGTAGGATTGTAGCGCGCACGCACCTCCAGATCGACCGGCAGCGCGCTTTTGCCCTGTTGCCGGGCGACGAAGTTGTTCACCTCACCCAGCGCTATCTGCTGGATATAGCTGCTGCCGCTGAACGCCTGAGTCATCCGCGTGGCGTCGGTGTTCAGTTGCAGTTCCGCCGCGCGGTCGCGCAGCACGTCACGCTGGAAGTTGGTGGGAATGCGCAGCACGAACGTATAGCGTCCCGTGTCCAGACCGGGATCGATCTGGGCGCTATTGATGAGCATCGGCGGGGCGAACTGCGGGGGATAGAAGGCATCGATGATCCGCCGCGACAGCGGGGAGCGATCCTCATCGACAATCGCGATCGACGCCATGTGGAGCGTTTCCGGCATCGCCTTGGCCGAGGTGTAGATCACCCCGGTGAAGGTGAAGGCAATCAGCAGAAGCATCACGGGATCGCGCCACAGGCTCCACAGCTCCTTCATGCCGAGCCGGTATATGTTGGAGAGCGTGCGCATCGCCTCAGCGCTCCTGCTTGTGGAGCAACAGGATCGATGCTCCGGTGATGATCGGCCAGGCGAGCAGCAATCGCCATAGCGACGACCACAGGTCCTCGAAGCCCAGCCCTTTGTTGAACACGCCGCGGGTGATCGTGATCATGTGCGACGAGGGGTAGATTTCGCCAAAGATCCGCGCGCCGCCCTGCAACGAGGTCACGGGATCGATCATGCCGCCATAGGTCAGCGTCGGGATCAGCGTGCCGATCATGGCAAGGAACAGCGCGGCGATCTGGCTGCGGGTGACGGAGGAGGCGAGGAGACCGATGCCGGTGGAGACGAAGGAGAAAAGCAATGCGCCAACCGTGAGGGCCAGTAAGTTGCCGGTGATCGGAACGCCGAACACCCAGCGGCCCATGATCACCATGATCGCGAAGTTGATCATCGCCAGCGCGACGTAGGGAAGCTGTTTGCCTAGCAGGAATTCGCTCGGCGTCACCGGCGTCACGTAGAAATTGATGATCGATCCGGTTTCCTTTTCCCGGACGACGGCCATCGCCGCCAGCATGGCGGGCAGCATCAGCAGCAGAAGGGGAATGACGCTTGGCACCATCGCCGGCAGGCTGCGCACGTCGGGGTTGTAGCGGTAGCGGTTCTG
Source organism: Sphingomonas olei (assembly GCF_045369765.1). Classification (NCBI taxonomy): domain Bacteria; kingdom Pseudomonadati; phylum Pseudomonadota; class Alphaproteobacteria; order Sphingomonadales; family Sphingomonadaceae; genus Sphingomonas; species Sphingomonas olei. Next base: position 359,936 of record NZ_JBIQEU010000002.1, on the reverse strand, counting down.
CACCGTGACCGATCCGTCCGCGCCCGCGCGCGCCGCACCGGTCAGGCCCGCGTCGCGCATTTCTGTCGCCAGCCAGCGTTGATGCAGGCCCTGGATGTAGCCGCGGATCGTCTCTGCGCGCAGCGGCATCGAACCGTCGAACCATGCGGCGACGGGTTGGGGCGTTTCCCGCCGCAAATCACGTCCGAATCCCGGCGGGATCTCGATGGCCAGCGAAATGTCGCCACTGCGCATCCGTCGGTCCATGTCGTCGTAGCTGGTGATTGGCGGGCGCGGGATGAAATAAGTCGAGCTTGCGATCTCCTGCTCATATTGGCGGCTGGTGGTGGTCTGGTCCCGGTCCAGAACGGCAAAGCGGATGTTGTCGACGTCCAGGCTGATCCCGAACCCGATCACCAGAAGGAGGATCACCGAACCGGCGAGCGCGAGCGCCCCGCGCACCGGATCACGCTGAAGCTCCAGCGTCTCGCGCCAAAGGTAGCTGTACATCCGCCGCGGGCTGAAGCGGCGCATCGACGATGCGGCTTCCGGCGCCGTTGCTGTGGGCATCTGGATGGGGGCGTCTGCCGTCGCCTCATCGCTGGCCTCCTCCAGATAGGAGATGAACGCTTCTTCCAGCGTCGCGGCGCTGCGCTTCTCGATCAGTCGTTCCGGCGTGTCGCTGTCGAGCACCTTGCCGGCATCCATCATCGAAATGCGGTCGCAGCGCTCGGCCTCGTTCATGAAGTGCGTCGAGATGAAGATCGTCACCTGGTCGCGGCGGGACAGGTCGATCAGCAGCCGCCAGAACGTGTCCCGCGCGATCGGGTCCACCCCCGACGTGGGTTCGTCCAGGATCAGGATTTCGGGGCGATGGACCATCGCGACGGCGAGCGAAAGGCGCTGCCGCGCACCAAGGGGCAGGGCCGGCGGCAAGTCCTCCGCCGCATTGTCGAGGCCAAACCGCCGGATCATCTCGGCGCCGCGTTCCGCGATCTCCGCCGGCGGCACCGCAAACAGATGCGCATGAAGTTCCAGGTTCTGGCGCACCGTCAGCTCGCTGTAGAGCGAGAAGGCCTGGCTCATATAGCCGACCCGGCGCCGGACGTTGATGTCCTTGGGATCGATCGGCTTGCCGAACAGCTTCGCCTCGCCCTCGCTCGGCTCGAGCAGGCCGGTGAGCATCTTCATGGTCGTCGATTTGCCGCAGCCGTTCGATCCCAGGAACCCGAAGATCTCGCCGCGACCGATGCGAAAGCTGACGTGGTCCACCGCGACGAAGTCGCCGAAGCGCATCGTGAGATCGTTCGCCTCGATCGCGACGCTCTGCTCATTGAATTGCTGCTGCGGCTTCGTGACCGGCGTGTGATCACGCTTCTTCTCGTCGGGCAGCAGCGCGATAAAGGCTTCGTCCAGTCCCGGCGACGATGTCTGCGCCATCAGCTCGCCCGGCGTGCCCGTCGCCAGTACGCGGCCGTCGTCCATGGCGACCAGCCAGTCGAACCGTTCCGCCTCGTCCATATAGGCGGTCGCGACGACCACGCTCATGCCCGGGTTCTGTTCGCGGATCTCGCCGATGAGAATCCAGAATTTCGCACGTGCCAGCGGGTCGACGCCGGTGGTCGGCTCGTCGAGGATCAGCAGGCTCGGCTCGTGGATCAGCGCACAGCACAGGCCCAGCTTTTGCTTCATTCCACCGGAAAGCTTGCCTGCGGGACGCGAGAGAAAGTTCTCGAGCCCGGTGCTTCGGGTCAGTTGATGGATGCGCTGGCGCCGTTCTTCCGGGGGCTGCCCGAACAGCCGCGCGAAGAACTGCAGATTCTCCTCGACCGAGAGGGTAGGGTAGAGGTTCTTGCCGAGACCCTGCGGCATATAGGCGATCCGCGGGCAGACCAGGTCGCGGTGCGCCTTGTCACTCATGTCGCCGCCAAGAACCTCGACCTTGCCCTCCTGAATGGCACGCGCGCCCGCTATCAGCGAGAGCAGGCTGGACTTGCCGACGCCGTCCGGACCGATGAGGCCGACCATCTGCCTTGCCGGGAGAATGAGGTCGAGATTGTCGAGCGCGACCGTCCGGCCGTAGCGCAAGGTCACGTTTGACAGTCGCGCGACATGATCGTCGGCGGTGGTTGACGCATGGGGGGAGGCGCCCGGCGCCAGCATTGCTAATCCCTCACGACACGGGACAGGCTGGCCGGCCACGGCACGCCGGGATCGATCCTGACATAGGCTACGCCGGGGACCCCCGTTTTCACCAGGTTGACGTGGCGACGCAGAAGATCGGGATCGATGCGCGCTTTCACCCTGAACATCAGCTTCTCGCGCTCGCTGGATGTCTCCACGGTTTTGGGGGTGAATTGTGCGACGTCCGCGACAAAGCTGATCCGTGCCGGAACGTAGCGATCCGGCAGCGCGTCGAGAACGATGCGCGCCTCGTCACCCAGCGCGACCCGACCAGCGACCGTTTCGGGCAGGAAGAACACCATCGACACGTCCGATGGATCGATCATCGTCAGCACGCGGCCGCCAGCGGCCACAACTTCGCCGGGCTGCGCAATGCGGTACTGGATCCGGCCCGCGCGGGGCGCGCGCAGCACGCTGTCGTTGATGTCAGCCATGATCCGGTCGATCGTGGCGCCCGTCGCCTCGACGTTCGTGCCGGCCCCAACCACCTGGCTGCGGGCCGCGCGGATCGCAGAATCCACCGCGGCGACCTGCGCCTGAGCGGCGGCTACGGCTGCCGACGCGCCCTCGACCGCCGCCTGGTCATTGTCCCGCTCCTGCACCGGCGTCGCACCTTCCTTCGCGAGCGTGGAGGATCGTCCCAGTCGCTTGCGGGCAACGTTCAGTTCCGCCTCCCGCTGGCGAACGGTCGCCTGGGCAAAGGCCTTGTCGCTTTGCCGCTGCAGCACCTGCGCTTCGGTGATCTGGATGGCGTTCGTCGCCTCGGCAAGTTGCGCTCGCGCCTGCGCCAGTTGCGCCTGCAAGGCGTCCGTATCCATCGTGGCGACGATCTGTCCCTGACGCACGAACTGCCCCTCGCTGACGGTGATGTCGCGCAGGCGAGCCGGCATCTTGGCGGCAATGTCGATCTCGACCGCTTCGATCCGGCCGTTGCCGCTGACGATGCCGGCGGGGAGGCCCGATGGACGCATGGCTAGCCACAGCAGCACCCCGACGCCGACGATGGCCAGCGCGATCAGCCCGCGCGAAATCCAGCGGTTGTCCCGCAATTTGCTCATGGTGCCGGTGTCCTCCCCGTGGCGACAGCGTCTGAATCGAACACGGGCTGCGCGGCGAAACCGCCGCCGAGCGCGGCGTAGAGCGCAACTCCACTCGCCACCTCGGCACGACGTAGCTGCACCAGCAATTGCTGTGTGTCGAACAGGTCGCGCTGTGCATCGAGCACTTCGAGATAGGCCGAACGGCCATTATCGAAGCGCAAGGTCGCCAGCCGCGCACGCTCGGTCAGGGCGTCCAGCACACCGCGCGTCGTCTCGATCTGCAACGACAGCTGTCGCCGCCGCGCGAGCGCATCGGCAACATCGCGGAACGCGATCTGGATCGCGCGCTCATATTCGGCCACCGCCAAGATCTTTCTGGCCTCCGCCACGTCAAGGTTGGCCCGCAATCGGCCCGCATTGAAGATCGGCAGCGTCAGCGATGGCGCGAAGCTCCAGACCCCCGTCGGCGAACTGAACAGGTCGCCAAGGCTGGTGCTGGCGATCCCTCCTCCCGCGGTAAGCGTGATGTTAGGGAAGAACGCGGCGCGCGCAGCGCCGATGTTCGCATTGGCCGCCAGCAACTGACGCTCCGCCGCTACGATGTCCGGCCGGTTGGTGAGCAGATCGGACGGCAGCCCCGGCGGCAGCTGAAGATAGGTGGTGATCTGCGCGAAGCGCCGATCCGATGCGGTCAATGTCACCGGCTGGCCAACGAGAAGCGCGAGCGCGTTGCGATTGACCTCCTGATCCTGCTCGAGAGCCTGAAGCGCGGCGCGCGCCTGACCCAGCAACGCCTGCGCCTGCGTCATGTCGAGCTTGCTTCCCGATCCCACCTCGTAGCGTCGCCGGACGATCCGCAGCGACTCCTCGCGCGTGGAGATCGTAAGGCGGGCGAGATCGGCGCGTTCCTGATACTCCCGTTCGAGCAGATAGCCGTTTGCAACCTGCGCGATCAGTTGCGTGGCAACCCCGCGGCGCGCCTCTTCCGTCGCGAGATACTGCCAGCGCGCGGCATCGCGCAGATTGCGCAGCCGGCCCCAAAAATCGATCTCCCACGCCGCATTCGCCTGAACGCCGATGGAGCGAACGTCGACCGGCGTCGCTGCGCTGCCTGGCAGGTTGTACAGCGTCCGGCCCCGCGTGGCGGCGACAGCACCATCGATCTGCGGGTAGAGCGCTGCGCCCTGGATCCGCCATGCGCCCCGAGCCTCCAGAACGCGGGCAGCCGCCACGCGAATGTCGCGATTGTTGGCCAGGGCGAGTGCGATCAGGCGTTGCAGTTCCGGATCGCGGAAGAAGGCTTGCCAGCCGATCGCCGCGATGGTCGCACCGCCGGGGTTCGTCCCCGGGAAGCGCGGCGGCACTGGCGCGGCCGGGCGAACATGTTTCGGCGCAAAGGAGCAGCCGCCAAGAGTGAACAGGATGAGCGCGATCGGCACGATCCGCGACCGCGTCTTAGTCCGAGCGGTCGTGCCACAGATCGTCATTCCTGTTGCACCTGATGCGATCCCTTGGCTCGAGATGGCGCAGCGCCGCTCGCGCTCGTGCGCGACATTGCGTCTTGGTTGGGCGCCCGGGGCGCATCCCCGATGGCCGGGCACGACCGGCGTGCGCGTCTGACGGGTGTCACCGACCCGCCCTGATCCGCCAATCAGGGGTTTTGCCTATATCGTTGGAAACAACTTGCCCGTCACTCTGCCCCGGTCACGACGGCGGTATGCTGGGCAATGAGCGGAAGAGGATCCGCTCCATCCTGGTGCGCTACCGGTAACCAACAATCGAGATTGTCTTCGAATGTACCAAAATTTATGTTAAGCAAAGAGTTGCCGCGCGCTGGGGAAATGGTGCGGCACTAGGAGAGCCGATGCACTCCATACGTGGGGCTTCATTGCGCGCGGGGCTTACTGGCTGCGGCATCGCCGTGGGGGTGGTCGGGCTGGCTGCATTGGTGCAACATGCACTCAATAAAGGGCCGCCCCCAGCGGCCCCATTTCTTCTGTTCTTCTTCGCAATTTCCGTCACCGGCATGCTGGCGGGGCCGTTCTGGGCCGGTGTGGCGGCTGCGCTCTCCGCCGCGGTGACCTCATGGATAGGATGGTTGCCGAGTACGGATGAGCTGCGGCTTCTGCTGCTGTTCGGTCTGTCGTCCGGTAGCGTCGTTGCCCTGTCCTACCTTCATTCCGCCCGCGCGGCGCGCGAACGCACGGCGGCGCATGAGCTGAACCTGCTGATCGAGGGAGCGACCGGTTACGCCATTTATATGTATGATGCGGCCGGTCGTGTTTCGGTGTGGAACGAAGGAGCGCGCCGGTTGATGGGCTGGAACGCCGACGAGGTCATCGGCAAGCATTGCTCCATCTTCTACACGCAGATGGCAGTGGCCGAGGGGGTGCCGGATCATCACCTTCGTACTGCGGCTGTGAAGGGGGCGGTCAGGGGCGAGGATTGGCATGTCCGAAAGGATGGATCGCGGTTCCTAGCATCGTTCAACCTCAAGGCGTTCTATGATCAATCGGGAACGCTGCGCGGCTATGGAAAGCTGATCCGCGACATCACGCAGCAGCGCGCCGAGCAGTTCAGGGCTGCGGCCAGCGAGAACCATTATCGCTCGATCCTGGCGACCGTGCCGGACGCAATGGTGGTGACAAATCGCGCTGGCAACATCCTGTCCTTCAGCGCGGCGGCAGAACGCCTCTTCGGGCTGTCCGAAAGCGAAGTCGTGGGCACGAGCTTCCAGCGGCTGATCGCGTCGTCCGACCCGCAGGGAAGAGTGGGGGATCTCGAATATTACCTCGCCGCAACGCGCAACAGTAGCGATGGCGTGGGCTCAACCTTGCTCGGGCGAAAAGGCGATGGGTCGACCTTTCCGTTGCAGCTGGCGGTTGGCCAAGCCGTGACCGAAGGGAAGCCGATCTTCACCGCGTTCATCCGCGATCTGACCGAGCACCGTCGCACGCAGGAACGGCTGGAGGAACTGCGCGCCAGCCTCGTTCATGCCGCACGGGGGAGCGCGATGGGCACAATGGCCTCCACCTTACGGCATGAATTGAACCAGCCGATTACGGCGGTCGTCAATTACATGCGCGGCATCCGAAACCTTCTGCGGGAGGGAAATGAGGAGGACCGTGACATGATCGACGACGCACTGGCGGAGGCGATGCGCGAAGGTCTGCGGGCGGGTGATATCCTGCGGCACCTCCATGACTTCGAAAGCCGCGGCGAGATGGAGTTGACGGTGGAGGATCTGCCGCAACTGATCGAAGAGGCGGCACAACTGGCGCTGATCGGTGCGCGTGAACGCGGGATCTGGGTCACCTTCGACATCGACGCCAATGCATCGCCCGTCCTGGTGGACCGCATTCAGATCCAGCAGGTGCTGATCAACCTGATCCGGAACGCGATCGAGGCGATGGCGGAATCGCCAGAGCGCCACCTGTCGGTGTCGACGCGGGTCGAGGACGACGGATGCGTGAAAGCCACCGTTGCCGACACCGGATCGGGCATTGCCCCGCAGGTTGCGGCGACGCTGTTTCGTGCGTTCAACAGTACGAAGGCCGGCGGCATGGGACTGGGGCTGTCGATTTGCCGGACGATCGTGGAGGCGAGTGGCGGCAGGATCTGGGCCGAGCCGCGCGAGGGCGGGGGTACGGCGTTTCACTTTACCATGGTTCAGGCCGATCGGGAGTTGGCAGAATGAACGACAAACGCTTGGTGCACATCATCGATGACGAGGCGGCGGTCCGGCGATCGGCCAGCTTCATGCTCAAGACGCTCGGCTTCGCCACGCGAACGTGGGAGGGCGGGACTGCCTTTCTGAAGGAGGTGCGGCATGCGGAAAACGGCTGCATCCTCCTCGACGTCCGCATGCCGGACATCGACGGGCTGGCGGTGCAACAGCAATTGATTGAACGCGGCATCGCCATGCCGGTGATCGTGCTGACCGGTCACGGGGACATCACCATCGCGGTCAAGGCGATGAAGGCGGGCGCCGTCGATTTCATCGAAAAGCCATTTGATGGCGACGTGCTGCTTGCCGCGCTGGAGCATGCGTTCGAACGGCTGGAGAAATCGGCAGACGCGCTGACCCGGGCGGCCAACGCTGACCTCGCACTGGGTGCCCTGTCGCCGCGCGAGCGGGAAGTGCTGGCGGAGCTTGCCGAGGGGTTTCCCAACAAGACAATCGCTTACGACCTCGGAATCTCGGTGCGCACGGTGGAGGTGCATCGCGCGAACGTGATGACCAAGCTGAAGGCGCGCAGCCTGTCCGACGCGCTGCGGATCGCATTTGCCGCCGGCCTGGGCAGCCCGCGGACCTAATACCGGCGCGGTTCTGCTGGGCGTCACGGGCCCCTGAAGCGCACCAACGGTCGTGCGCCATCGTCCCGCGCGCCCATCCCAGATCGGGGCTTTCGCGAGCTTAGGTACTCTTCCCAATATTCCGAAAAACGCGGCGTCCCTAGCTGTTGATCGGCAGCAATAAAGACTGAAGTCTGCGGAGCGTATCGCGGCACGTCAGGATACGGATCACCTCCTTGCACGTGTGCACGTCGCTTCTCGAGGCCCGGTTGCCTTGCAGCCCACCTGCCCGTGCGTGAAAGCGGCTCCCCCCGGCCGCCGGCGCAGCGTCTGCATCGCCACCGGTGCACGGGCAGGTGATTTTTTCCGGCGCCCGGACCACGTGGTCCTGAACGCCGCCTTCACGATTTTCACGGCCGGAGTTCGGGACGATGAGCACGCAAGCGGATCTGCCAGCGAAGACGCGGTCGAGCGGCGAGGCGCCACTGGGTTGGCTGCGCAGCGAGATCGACCGATTGTTCGAGAATTTCTCCTCGCCCGCACGCAGTGCGTTCGGATCACGCCTTGGCAGCCTCGCTGCGCTCGACGGCATGTTCAGCCTGCCGGCGTTGGAGATGACGGAGAAGGACAAGGAATATCGACTCTCGGCCGAGATCCCCGGCATGTCGGAGGACCAGATTGACGTCAGCGTCGCCGACGGAATCCTGACGATATCGGGAGAGAAGCGCGATGAGGAGGATCGCAAGGACGGCGACTACATGCTGCGCGAGCGCCGCTATGGATCGTTCGTCCGCAAGATCAATCTTCCCAAGGACGTCGATCCAAATGCGGTGAGCGCGCATGTCGACAAAGGCGTGCTGATCATCACCTTGCCCAAGGACGAAAAGGCCGGCGAGCAGAAGCGCCGCATCCCGATCTCGTCGCAGAAATGAGGCTGCGACGCCCGCGCCTGGCCGAAGAAGCCGGGCGTCGCTGGCACCGGCAAAGCAGAGGAGAGTGCATGTGGCTGATCTGATTGTTGCCGGCTTTGACGATCCGCATGAGGCTGATCGCGTCCTCACCCAGTTGCAGCGGATGCAGCGGGAATATCTGATCGATCTGGAGGATGCGGTCGTCGCCATTCGGCAGCCGGACGGAAAGGTGCGGCTGAAGCAGAGCTACAACATGGTTGGCACCGGTGCTGCCTCCGTCGGGCTGTCCGGCGCCTTGTGGGGCACATTGGTGGGATTGCTGTTCCTGAACCCCCTGGCCGGGATGGCGGTGGGTGCGGCGGTCGGCGCCGGGGCGGGCGCGCTTTCCGGGTCGCTGATGGACTATGGCATCGACGACAATTTCATCCGCGAGCTTTCCGATACGCTGAAGCCGGACACCTCGGCGATCTTCGTGCTGGTGCGCAAGGTTCAGGCGGAAAAGGTGCTGAGCGAATTGTCTGATGTGCGCGGCCGCGTGCTGCGCTCTTCCTTGTCGCCCGACCAGGAAAAGCGGCTGCAGGAGGCGTTGATGCAGGTGTCGAAGGACCAAGAGAACGCAAGCAGCGCGGCGGCCAATTGACCAGGTGGGACGCGGCCTGTCTGCGGCGCAAATTGGCCTCACCGGCAGCATGGGCGGCCTGGTCGCGGCCGATGGGCGCGCCGCTGTGGCCAGATCGCCCATCGTCGGACGCGAAGGGTTGAAGAAGCAAGCGATCTGAAGTGAACTGGACGGCAGTTCGATCGCGACCATCCGGTTCCGGATCACACGACAGGCAAAGGAAGATCAAACATGAAGCCAGGCTTGTTTCTTGCCCCCTTGCTGCTGCTGGTCGCGGGATGTGACGGCACGACGGTCACGCAGGAAGCCGAACAGATCAACGTGGGCAATTACGCCAAGGAAGTGCTGGCGCTGCCCGAAGGCGATCTGCGCATCGTCCTGTTCCGGGCGATCCAGGACGCAGGGGTGCCGTGTCAGGGGGTGGTCAGTGCGGAGCAGGTCGGGACCAATCCGAACCGGCCGCAGTGGCGCGCGAAATGCACCGATGGCAGCTATAACCTGGTGACCGTGGATCCGAACGGCACCGCGCTGGTGATCAGCCCCAAGTCGCCCTGACCTTCGCCAACCAGGCCGGCGGGACAGGGGCAGGGGCCGGCTTGCGCGCCAGACGATGAAGGGAATGGATCATGTCGCAGGTCGTGTTCCGCGCCGACCCCTCGCATGTCGTGTTGCGGCCGTTCACCCCGGCCGACAATCCGTTTCCCAGTCGCGACGTTCCGCAGCAGCGCACGGCATTGGTGGTCGACCGTGTCAGGGCGCTGCCGCCCGCGACGGTCAAGCTTGAGCTGAACAAGCTGAAGGCGCAGCTGGCGAAGCGGCATCGTCAGGTGGACATGCTGCTGGAGCGGCGGTTCTATGCGGCGATTTCCCCGTCGGGTAGCGATCATACGCTGAGCGATGAACAGGTGCAGCTGATCGGCGGGTACCTGCTGGAGGAATATGCCGTCGAGGCGGCGGCGCTGTTCAATCCCAGCATCACCATCCACCCCGACCAGACCGACCTGCCGGCCAAGTCGATCCGCGTGCTGCTGACGCTCCGCGCGGTCGGCGAGGGGCATGTATCCTCCATCGTGTTCCGTGTCGGCACCGTCGGCCCGGGCGGCAAGGTCTGGTTCGAGGCCCCGGCCGAGCAGCTGGTGTCGGCCAAGTCGAGCCCGATCCCCGGGGGTGGGCGCGACGATCCGGCGATCCGGTTCGAGTGCGGGCCAGACCCTGACCTCTCGCGCTTCGTCCTGTTTCCCGTCGCCCCCGGGCATCGCCGGGGGCTGGAGGATCTCCGACTGACGCGCTTCATCGAGGACGATGGCAGCGTCGTTTATTATGGCACCTATACCGGCGTGGCGCCGGACGCGATCCGGCAGGAATTGATGCGCACGGTCGATTTTCGCACCTTCGATCTGGTGCCGCTGGAGGGCCGCTATGCGCACACCAAGGGCATGGCGCTCTTTCCCCGGCGGGTAGGCGGCTATTTTGCCATGCTGGGCCGGCAGGACCATGAGAATATCTGGCTGTTGACCTCCAACGACCTGTACCGATGGAACCGCGGCGAGGTGATCATCAAGCCGCGCTGGCCGTGGGAGTTCATCCAGATCGGCGTGTGCGGGCCACCGATCGAGATCGATGAGGGATGGCTGGTCATCACCCATGGGGTGGGCACGATCCGTAGCTACAGCCTGGGCGCCTGCCTGCTCGACAAGGACGATCCCAGCAAGGTGCTGGCGCGAACCGAGGAACCGATCCTGACGCCGATGGAGGGCGAGCGCGACGGCTATGTCCCGAACGTCATCTACAGCTGCGGGGCGCTGGTCCACGACGGCTGGCTGATCCTGCCGCATGGCGTGGCGGACACTTATGCCACGGTGACGACGATGAAGGTCGCGGACCTGCTCGCCCGCATGCGCTGACCGGCCACGTGTTATTGCGGATGTCGGTTGCCGGCAGGGTGAGCCAGCATGTGGCAATGACCGACATGATCGATGGTGTCGCGCGCGACCAGGCGAGCCAGCCTGCAAGGCTGGTCGTCGCGCTGGATGAACTGCGCGCGACCGACGTGCCGCTGGTGGGCGGCAAAAATGCATCGCTGGGCGAGATGCTGCACGAGCTGAAAAGCCAGGGCATCCGCGTGCCCGACGGTTTTGCGACGACGGCCGACGCCTATCGCTATCTCCTGTCCGCGGCGGACCTCGGCGGCCAGATTGCGGAGGCGATCGGGGCGATGCGCGGCGGGCGCGCCACGCTGGCCGATACGGGCGAAGCGATCCGGATGCATTTGCTGGAAGCGGACCTGCCGGGGCCGCTCGCCGATGCGATCGTCGGCGCCTATCGCGACCTGGGTCGCCGCCACGGGATCGCGCGGCCATCGGTGGCGGTGCGTTCAAGCGCGACGGCCGAGGACCTGCCCGATGCAAGCTTTGCCGGGCAGCAGGAGACATTCCTGAACGTGCGCGGCGAGCGGGCGCTGCTGGAGGCGTGCCGGCGCTGCTACGCCTCGTTGTTCACCAATCGCGCGATCAGTTATCGTGAGACCAAAGGCTTCGACCATCAGTCCGTCGCCTTGTCGATCGGCGTCCAGTTGATGGTGCGATCCGACCTTGCAGGATCGGGCGTGATGTTCACCCTCGACCCCGAAACCGGCTTTCCCAATGCCGCGGTGGTCAGCGCTGCCTGGGGACTTGGCGAAACGGTGGTGCAGGGGAGTGTCGATCCCGACATCTTCACCGTGTTCAAGCCGCTGGCGAACGATTCCCGTTTCGTCCCGATTGTCGAGCACAAGCTGGGCGCGAAGGCGCAGAAGATGATTTTCCACCAGGGCGGCAGCGCGCGCACCAAGACGGTGGATACATCGCGGACCGAGCGGGCGACCTTCGTCCTGAGCGATGCCGAGGTGCTGCAGCTGACCCGCTGGGCCGTGCTGATCGAGCAGCATTACGGCCGACCGATGGACATCGAATGGGCCAAGGACGGCGAGACCCAGGAACTGTTCATCGTCCAGGCTCGCCCGGAAACGGTGCAATCCGCGCGGCGGGGCGAGGTGGTGCGGACGTGGCATTTGAAGGAAAAGGGCCCCGTGCTGACCACCGGCGCTGCGGTCGGCGACATGATCTGTTCGGGCGAGGCGTGCATCATCCGCTCGCCTGCCGATATCGGATCGTTCCGCGACGGATCGATCCTGGTGGCGGAAACAACCGATCCCGACTGGGTGCCGATCATGCGCCGGGCGGCGGGGATCATCACCGATCATGGCGGGACCACAAGCCATGCGGCGATCGTCAGCCGCGAACTGGGCGTGCCGGCGGTGGTGGGCACCGGGGACGCCACCTCGCTGATCGCGGATGGCGCCGAGATCACCCTGTCGTGCGGCGAAGGCGACATCGGCAAGGTCTATGCCGGCGAGCTTGCCTATACGATCGACGAGATTGCGGTCGCCGACTTGCCGCAGGTGCACACCGAGCTGATGATCAACTCGGGTGACCCGGCGCAGGCATTCCGCTGGTGGCGGCTGCCGATCCAGGGCGTCGGCCTTGCGCGGATGGAGTTCATCGTCTCCACGTTGATCAAGGTGCATCCAATGGCGCTGATCCACCCGGATCAGGTGACCGACGAGAACGATCGCCGCGCCATCGACCGGCTGATCGCCGGGCATAGCAGCGGGGCGGATTTCTTCGTCGAAACGCTGGCGAGCGGGATCGCAAAGATCGCGGCGGGGCAGATGCCCAAGCCAGTGATCGTCAGGCTCAGCGATTTCAAGACCAACGAATATCGCCATCTGCTGGGCGGGGCGGCGTTCGAGCCGGTGGAGGCCAACCCGATGCTCGGGTTCCGCGGTGCATCGCGCTACGCCCATCCGCGCTACCGCGACGGTTTCGCGCTGGAATGCCGGGCGCTGCGGCGCGCGCGCGAGAAGCTGGGCATGACCAACATCATCGTCATGGTCCCGTTCTGCCGCACGATCATGGAAGCGGAGGCAGTGCTGGCGGAAATGTCCCGCCACGGGCTGGAGCGGTCCGACGGGGGTTTGCAAATCTACATGATGTGCGAAATACCGTCGAACGTCGTGCTGGCGGAGGAATTCAGCCAGCGGTTCGACGGCTTCTCGATCGGGAGCAATGACCTGACGCAGCTGGTGCTTGGCGCGGATCGCGATTCCGATCTGCTCTCCACCCTGTTCGATGAACGCGATCCCGCGGTGCTTCGCACGATCAGCGACTTCATCCGTCGCGCCCATGCCGCGGGCCGCAAGGTCGGCATCTGCGGCCAGGCGCCGAGCGACCATCCGGAATTCGCCGCCTTTCTGGTCGGCGAGAAGATCGATTCCATCTCGCTCAATCCGGATTCGTTCGTGCGGACCCTGGGGCATGTCGCGAAGGCGGAAGCGACCTTTGCCGGGGCATGATGGCAAAGGTCGTCACGCTTACGCTCAACCCCTCGCTTGACGTCAGCACCTCTACTCGGGAGGTCCGGCCGACCGACAAGCTGCGCTGTGCGGAGCCAGCCTATTACCCGGGCGGCGGCGGGATCAACGTCGCTAACCTGATCCACGCGCTGGGCGGCGACGTGCTGGCGGTGGTGACCGCCGGCGGCCCGTTTCGGGCCCGCTTCGAGGACCTGCTGCTGCGTACGGGTACGCCCTTCGCCTTCATTCCCATCGCGGGGGACACGCGCGCGAACCTGACCGTCGCCGAGGGGCAGAGCGGCAACGAATACCGCTTCGTCATGCCGGGCCCGGTGCTCAGCGCCGCGGAACAGCAAAGCTGCATCGACCGGGTGAAAGGGGTGCGACCGCCGCCCGAGTTCGTGGTGATCAGCGGCAGCCCGCCGCCCGGGGTAGGACCGGAGCTGATCGAGCAGCTGGGCGAGTGGTGCAACATGGTGGCCGCGCGGCTGATCCTGGACCTGCCGGGCGATCATCTGCGCACCAGCGGCGCGCGGCGACCGTTTCTGATCAAGCCCAATCTGCGCGAGCTGGAACTGCTGGTCGGCCGCAAGCTGATGGGCGAGGCGGAGGAGGCAGCGGCGGCGGCCGCGCTGGTCGAGACGGGGTTTGCCGAGGTCGTGCTGGTATCGCTCGGGCCGCGCGGGGCGCTGCTGGTGAGCCGGGAGGGCGCCGAGCGGATCGTGGCGCCGGCGGTCGAGGTGCGCAGCGCGGTCGGCGCGGGCGATGCGATGGTTGGCGGCACGACATGGGCGCTGTCGCAGGGGTGCTCGCTGGGTGAGGCGGCGCGGTTCGGGGTCGCCGCCGGCTCCGCCACGCTCCTTACCAGTGGCACGCAGGTTGCGGCGCCAGAGGCGATATACGGCCTGTTCGAAGGGCTCCGGCCCGAGCGATCGGTGCTGGCGACGCGCTCACGGCCCGCCCGATCGTCGATCGATCGGGACTCTACGTAATTCCTTTTCGCCGTACGGCCGTAAGATCGGATTCGGTTTTAGTTCAGAGGATCCGATGCGCAGCGACGTCGAATATGCCATCTTCCGCGCCCGTGCCGAACTGACGATGGTGCGTCGGGCACGCAGCACCGAGGCGCGCACCGCGCATCTGGAACTGGCGCGCCGCTATCTCGCGCAATGCCCCGGAGAGGGGCCTTCACGCGAGCTGCGCTGATCGCCTGCGCTGAATAAGGGCGAGAGGCGTCACGCTGTGCGTCGCCTGCTGCCCTTGCTGCTACCCTCGTGCTGTCGCTTTCCCGTGGTCGCTTGCTCCCGTCGGTTGACCGTTCCGGTTGCCGCCTCGGCTGGCTGCCCTCCTTTGCCGAGGCGGCAATTGCCATCTAGGCGATGCACCATCCCCGATGCACTACGTAAATCACCCTAAAGATGAAGGGGTGGTTCGACCCCGCGGTTCGGGAATTTTTGCGCGCTGTGGGGGGGGGAGAAAGATGCGAAGGTTGCGGCCGGTTAGCGAGCGGAAGCGTGCTTTTTCTGCGACATCACGGCCGTCGACTTGCGCGATCATTTGGGTAACTTCGGCTGAGCCATCGCTGGCGGACTTTCATGCGTACCCTCCACACGAAGGGCACGCGGTGCTGCGGTGAAAAGCCGTGTCGATTGTTCGTTTACCATTGACGGTGCGAAGCTGTTTTAAGCACGACCGTCATTCACGCAGCGGCATCGTCCTCCTTCTGGTTCACGTCGCCGTCGTCCTTGCGAATGAAGCTGATCTTCCCCTGGGTTTCCAGGATCGCCCATGCGACATCCTTCATGCGCGCGATGCCGGCGAGGCGCATTTCCGCCTCCACCTCGCCACGCGTGATGCGGTCGCGGCGAAGGTTCGCCTCGATCAGCTCGCCGTCGCGGATGATCACCTGCGGCTGGCCATCGAGCAGCTTCTCCAGCCGCGGCGAGAGATAGGTCGCCCAGCTCATCACCAGCGCCCAGAAGGCAAAGGTCGCGATGGCGAGGATCGAGCCGGTGAGGCTGAAATCGTTGTGCGTCACCCCCTGCTGCACCAGATCGCCCATCACCACGATCACGACCAGTTCGAAGGGGGTGAGCTGGCCGATCTCGCGTTTCCCCAGCAGGCGGAGCAGCAGGTATAGCGCGGCGAAGGTGACGCTCGCCCGAAAGACGATATCCATCAGGGCAGCACCGGGATGGAAAGAGCGACCGCGCTCAGCCGGGTGTCGCCGTCGAGCAGGGTGATGGTTCCGGCAAGCCGCCCGACGAGCGGTGGATTGGTCTGGCCGTCGATCTTGATCTCCAGCGTGTCGCCAGCCTTCAGCGCGGGGTAGTCGAAGCGATATTGCCCGTCGGCGAAGCTCTCATCGCTGGGCGCCGGAATCTGGCTGTTGATCGTCAGGTCACGCCACAATGCGGCATCGATGCCGATCACTGGCTTGGCGATGTCCTGCCGCGCCACGACCCGGATGTGCGTTTCGAAGAACAGGCCGCTGCGCAGCGGGCGGGCAACCTTGACCTCCATGACCGCTGCCGGCGCATTGATCGTGGTGACGGGCGCCGGCGCGCCGCCCAGCGCACCGGTCATCGCCGTCGCGACGATCGCACCCAGGATGATGAAGGCGAGGGGGCTGGCGTGGGCGCGCAGCCCGCTGACCGGTTCGGCATGGCTGGGATCAAGCCCGTCCGGAAAAGCCGCGTCATCCTGCCTGGCTGTCGCCATATCTGCTCCCTGCTGGCGCCCTCTGAGCGAGGCGCCCGGGGCATGAACACCCGGATCTGGCCGGCGGTTTCGTGCGGTGTCCCCGGGCTGACCTGCGCGCACCGCCAGCATCATCAGCGCGCCCGTGATGATCATGCGCCGCGACGCGCCGACCATGCCGTAATCGGCAGGATGGCGCGTGACATCCATTATGGTTGCAATCGTGCGACCGTGAGCGGCGAACGTGTTTAGACAGACCCGGAATGCCGCACGTGTTCGATCGACCGGGCGAACAATGAGCGGAGACCTGAAGAAGAGGATTGTCCGTGGCCGTATTGCTGCACAAGATCGCTGATGTGAGCGCGACCGCACTCGGCGGCATTGCTGCCCCGGCATTACGCTTCATGGGAAAGCATCATAACCGGATGACGCGGTTCCAGGCGTTGCAGGATCGTGCCGGATTTCAGGTGCGGACCACGCATTACTACGAGCCGACATATGCGGAGCATGATCTCCCCGCAGACACGCAGAAGGCCCGTTTCCTGCCCGGCTTCGACATGAACGAGGGCGAACAGCTCGCGCTGCTGCGGTCGTTCCACTTTGCCGAGGAGCTGCGTGCGTTCCCGGACGCAAAGCCGCGCGAGGACGAATACGGATACGACAACCGCATGTATTCCTATGGCGATGCGGAGATCCTCTACAACATGATCCGCCTGAAGAAGCCGGCGCGGATCATCGAGATCGGATCGGGCCAGTCGACGCTCGTGGCCCGCGCCGCCATCGCGGCGAACAGGCGGGACGACGAGGGCTATACGTGCGCCCACATTTGTATCGAGCCGTATGAGATGCCCTGGCTGGAGCGAACGGGCGTCACGGTGGTCCGGGAGCGGGTGGAGGACCTGGATCTCGCCTTCTTCGATGCGCTCGACGCCAACGACATCCTGTTCATCGACAGCTCGCACGTCATCCGCCCCTGGGGCGACGTGCTGCGCGAATTCCACCAGATCGTGCCCAGCGTGACGAGCGGCGTCATCGTGCATGTGCACGACATCTTCACCCCCTATGACTATCCGGAGACGTGGCTGCGCCAGGATCGCCGGCTGTGGAACGAGCAGTATCTGATGGAATCGTTCCTCTGCTACAATTCGCAGTTCAAGGTCATCTGCGCCAACCATTGGCTGAAGCAGGAACGGTTCGATAAATTCGTCGCTGCCTGTCCGATGACGGCGGAGCATCCTGATGCGAAGCCGGGCGGATTCTGGTTTCAGCGTATCTGACGCGCGATCGGCGATGGGGGCGCGCGCTCATTCGCCGGCCCTGACTGCGGCAGCCTGGAGGCGCGTCATCTAGCGGTCGCCCGTCACTCCAGCTGTATCAGATCTGCGGGGTACGGAGCGCCAAGAGGTGGCGGCTAGCAAGTCCGACAGAAGATAGTGGTTCCGTCATTTATCCACATCTGGTGTTGAGGCTGCGCACGGATCACCAGATATTGCATTTTAGTTATTGGCGACTCACCCAAATCACCTTAGCTGTTCAGTGATTGTTCCTGAAACGACGAAACCCCGGCGCGTTGCAGGCACCGGGGCTCTGATCGGGGGCAACTCTCGCGTACCCCAGTCCGGCGCGCGAGAGCGGGTTCATCCCCGGTGATGACGGAAACGTCTACACGTCGGGATGGCTCCGTCAAGCCGGTCGTTTGCCATTATGGAGGATCCCTTGGCAAACATCCCTGCGCGGCCGCGACGCCGCACTCGCTACCCGCTGTCCGATGCGGCTATCTCTGACATTTGGATGCGCCTGCGTGCGGGCGACATGCAACATGACATTGCCGCCGACTACGGCGTTAATCCCGGCCGTGTGTCCGAGATCAACACCGGATTGCGTGGCAATCACGTAACTGGATTGCCACCGCGGTAAGCGGAAGACCGGAACGGGGGAGTCGCCGGCCGACCGGCGGCTTCCCTTCCCGCTGCCTTTGTGGCCTAGATAGAACCGGCCCAACTCTTGTGAATTCATCAGGCGCGCCGGCAGAGCCGTCTGCTGGACGCGCCGCGGCACCCTAGATCGCGCGGAACGTCTCGCCGGTGTTGTCCGCGGCCTACTGCGTCGACCTGGTGGCGGCGAAGTGGAATGCTACCGCCATATTCAGCAAACCGTTGATTACCAGCGCGTGGAAGATCGCCTCAAACAGCGTCGCGTCCCAAAGCGCTGCAGGAAACGCGACAGCCGCAGGATACGACTCCTTAAGATCATGGCGCGCCCGGCAGGAATCGAACCTGCGGCCCCAAGCTTAGAAGGCTCGACAATGGGTATCCTGCGACGTTCAAGAGTGGCGGAAAACCGGGCTATTTGCGTCCCGGTATGTCCGGTGACGTTGCGCAATATCCAGCACTCTGTTACCTAGGGCGCTACCTAGAGCGGAGTTAGGTAACATGGCCCGGCTGACAGATTCACGAGTGGCTGCAATCAAGCCGCCGATCGCGGGGCAGGAGGAGCATCCCGACGAGCTGGTGACTGGGCTGAGGCTCCGCGTCGGTGCCGGCGGAAAGAAAGCCTGGATCGTCCGCACGCGAGCGGCAGGCAAGGCGATCAACAAGACGCTTGGCGCATACCCGGTCCTGTCGCTTGGCAAGGCGCGCGAGGAAGCCAAGAAGCTGCTGGTCGAGATCGCCAGCAACGGCGCGCCGCGCAAGTCACGCACGTTCGGCGAATTGGTAGATCACTGGATCGCCAACGTTGCAGAGCCGAACAATCGATCATGGAAGCTGCAAAAGCGTCGACTTGAGATCCACGTCTTGCCAGCTTGGAAGGGGCGCAAGCTGGAGACGATCCGCCGGGCTGACGTGCGCGAGCTGGTGGAGGCGATCGAAGGGGAGGTCGCGCCAAACCGCGCGTTGACGCTGATCCGCACGCTTTTCCGCTATGCCATGTCGCGCGACTGGATCGATGCCTCGCCAGCTGAAGCGATCGACAAGCCGAAGGCGGAAACCAGCCGCGACCGCGTGCTCGATATGGACGAGATCCGCCGCATCTATGCCGCTGCCGAATTGCTTGGTTATCCCTATTCAGGCTTCGTGCGCGCCATGATCCTGACCGGGCAGCGGCGCACGGAAGTAGCTGGGATGCGCTGGGCTGACCTCGACCTTGAAGCAGGAACGTGGGTGATGCCTGCTGAGGCGAGCAAGTCGGCGCGTGCGCACATGGTGCCGCTATCAGCGCTAGCAGTGGCAACGGTGCAAGCTGCGCCGCGGTTTGGTTCTTACGTGTGGTCCTCTGATGGCCGAAGCCACTTGCAGTCCTATGCGAAGGTGAAATGCCGGCTGGACAAGTTCATAGCGGCCGACGGCGGCGAGCCGCTGTCGGGGTGGGTATTCCATGACCTGCGGCGCTCGATGGCAACGCATATGGTGCGGCTAGGTGTTCCTGAGTTGGTGGTCGGGCGCGTGCTCAATCATGCCGTTCAGGGCGTCACCGGCAAGGTGTACGCGCTGCACAGCTATTCGACCGAGAAGCGGCACGCGCTTGATGCCTGGGCGGCCGAGGTCGAGCGCGTCGTGCACGGGGAGGGCCGCGGGAACGTGGTGGCGATCCGTGGGTGACGACTTCGAGCGTATTGGTGATGGCATTACTGCTCGACGCAGGCGAAAGCGGAAAGTCGTGTCAACATTCGAGGCGGTGAGAGCGTGGGCGGATCATAACAACAAGCTGAATGAGACACCTCACGGACCGTGGGATCAGCATCGGCCGATGCTTGATGAAATGCGTGCACGCTGGGCAGAGATCAGGAAAACAGAGCCGTCGCTTGACGCACCCAATCGCAGGGATTGGCAACAAGAACACCAGCAACAGCGGCACTCGGAATTTTGGTATCTGAGCGCCATCCGCGCAGCGGAAAGTGCGATTGATCATCACATTAGGCAGGGCGAGATCGGCTGGGCCGTCCATGAGGCAATGCTTTTGGGCGAATTAATCACTGAGTTGCGAATGAAATCCTGCTGGGAGGAGCCTGCGATGTTCGGGGAACGCAGGTTTCGTGAATTGCAGGACGCAGGAGCGGCTTCACGAAAGGGGCCGGATGAGCAGCGCGTTGCTGCTTGGCTCAAGCATCGCGCCGCGGGCGCAAACTTCAAGGATGCAGACTTTCTGGCGGCGCAAGAGCTGGCCGTATCCGAGGCAACAGTCCGTTTGGCTCGCTCGAAAGCTGGCCACACGAAGAAAGGAGCAAGCGCTAGCGATTAGCCGCGAGCGTCCGCCTAATTCCAGCATTGTCCACACAAACAAAGGGCAATGCGAATGGCAACTCTGCTTCGACTTCCCGACGTGATGGCGCGAACAGCGCTTTCGCGATCGGCGCTCTACGCCGAAATGGCAAAGGGTAACTTTCCAAAGCCGGTGAAGATCGGCGGGCGCATCAACGCTTGGCCTGACAACGAAGTCGCCGACTGGATCGCCGCGCGTATCGAGGCGCGGGCGGCATGATGGTTAAGGAAAGCCCCCGCCGGGCAAACGGCGAGGGCTCTAGCGTCAACCTGGCGGGCGACGCGCAGAGCCATACCGCAGCAGCGAAGATGACGCCAGCCTCCGCACATGCTGTTGCATGGGGTGACGCCCTCTCAGAGCTCGGCACCGACGCACAGGCGTCGATCTACCATATCAAGGCGCTTGTAAGCGCGATCGATACCGCAATTGATCTGATGGGAAGCATCGATAACGAGGATCATCGCGCGAGCCTCGGCCATATTTCGGCCTACACCGCGCTGATTGCCGCCACCGCTGAGAAGGCCGACGCGATCTGCATCGAGGTCGAACGCCGCGGCTATGACGCGCGCCACGGAATTGCAGCATGACCGCCGGCTCCTCTTTGGGCCGCAGCGGTAAGCGTGTCGGGACGGGGGCATCCTTTCCGCCACCGCCCCCGGCAGCCGTCTTGCGCGTGCTGGCTTCCTTCGATCGCATCCAGCTCGAAGGCTTCATCGCCGTTGCCATTGACCTGCTCGACCTTGCCGATGGTGATCCTGACCTTGAGCCGAATGGTGACGAGCTGGACGGCAGCTTCGGCGAGGATGACTTCCAAACTCTGCGCGGCTTCGGTCCCGGCTGCCCGGTGGCTGATCCGGGCGGCTGTGAGCACGACGGCCGCGAGCCGGAGGAAGCACATTGAGCGCGGCCTCCGATGCGGCCGATTGGATCGATCGCTATACCCGCGCTGGCGGCGAGTTCGCGCGGCTGCCCTGCGATGGCGAGATCTGGTTCTCGGTACCCGACGAAGCATTCGACGCTACCGATCCGCTCTTCGCTGAACTGCGCGGGGTCGCCGGAATGCGAGATGCCGTGCGCACGATCGTGGAAGCCCGCCTCAAGATCATGGAGGCGACAGGATGAGAAGCCGGCCCATGCTCAAGCTGGTGTCGGCTCGACCGACCCCAGACCACCGTATCGCCATTGAGCTCGAACCCTTCGGGTATGGCTTCGATGTGCGCGTTCTCCCGCCGCCGATTGGCATTGGCCATGACCGCGAGTTCCGGGATGTCGTAGAGGCGCGTTCCTACGCCGCTACGCTGTCACGGGCGACCGGCTGGCCGATTGTCGACCGCGCCGGCGGGGACGAGGCTGCCTAATGGCGGCGCGCAAATTCTTCACCGGGTCGGTGGCGCTGATCGGTGATCAGCGTCCATCGGCGCTCGACCTGCGCGTCTATGCCTGCGTGTCTCTCCACGACGGCATGTCGCTGGTGAAGGGCAAGGGCGCAGGCTGCTACGCTTCCAACCTCAAGCTCGCCGGGATGATCGGCTGCGATTACACCAGCCTGTCGAAGTCACTCAGCCGCCTCGTTACCTGGGGCTATCTGCTGAAGGAACGACACGCGGAAGACCGGCGCTGCACCACGTATCGCTGTGTCTTCGACTTCCCAGATGGTTGGTCAAACGGCCAAGTATCAGGACAGCAAATAGTTGGCGATCCGGCCAATGACCCACTAAAAGTAGTTGGCCGGGATGCCACGGAAACGGCAAAAGTAGTTGGCCGCCGATCTCCGGAAACCCGCAGAAATCAGCCAGAAATGGCCTCACACTATATTCCCTTAAAGGGGGAACTAGATTCTGTAGAAACAGAGGAACTAGATTCACCTAAGGTGCGCGTCGCTGATGCGCCGCGCTTGGCTGCCAGATGTGCAGTGAGTTTCCGCGAGGTCGAGCCCATCAACGAAACGCTCGCCAAGTTCGAGCGTCAGTGGAAGGCTGATTGGACCGTCTTCCGCGATCGTCTGCCTGAATGGCGCGACTGGCTCTACGAAAACTCGGAAGCATTCGCCGGGGAGGATCCGATTGCCAGCAACAGGGCGATGCGGCTCGCCGAAAGCGTCGATCAATGGATGGAATACGTCGCCTGGGAAAATGGCGCGGAGGAGAGTGCATGACCCGAAAGGCATGGGATCATGGTGGCAAGTCACGCCACCAGCGTGGTTACGGCCGCGACCACGAGAAGATGCGCGAGCATCTGATGGCAACCGTTGTCGTGTGTGAGGAGTGCAAGCGACAAGGCCGCGCAACACTCGGCACGATAGCTGACCACATCAAGCCCTTGGCAGCCGGCGGCACCAGCGACCGCAGCAACTATCAATTGCTGTGCGTCGACTGCGATCGCGTGAAGCTGGCGAAGGACAACGGGCGCATCGCGTCGGCTCGCAAGCCGGTGACGGGCCTCGACGGCTGGCCGGTGGAGGGCGAGCGATGACCGACAGGACGCACGCCGACCTTAACGCGAAGGTCCGCGCAACGATCGATGACGCGATTGCCGAGCTTATGATACTTGGCATGCCGGATCGCGACCAGGCCGCAGCGCTGATGGCGATACAAGCCATGTGTCGGATTCAGGATGGGGCAACGCAGAGGACCGTGACGGCCTTTGCTGCGAGCCTGATCGTTGATGACGACGAGGGGGGACGGTGAATGCCGACCATCTCGCCTGAGCCCACACCGGCTGCCATCCCACGCGGAGATTTTTCGAGCCTGTTTGATTTGCGAGCGGGCTTTCAAAGCCTCGACGGGGAGGGGGCGCGTCGAAACTCCAGAGCCTCGCCGGCTTCAGGACCGACCGCCCCCTGTCTTCAATCGCTAACACAGGTTTTCGCCCGCGCGCGCGCGCGCGCGAGGTTGGTTCGCGGTTCGCACCAGCCAGAAAAAATCTCTGCGTGAGGAAGCGGCGGGTTAGCGGCCCCGCGGCGATCGGCAGGTTCGACCCGCCCCCCCTGAAGTCTGAATTGCAGATGCGCGAATTTCAGAGGCGGTCGGTCCCGCCGAGCGCACCCGCGTGGACAATCTCAGGCCCCCCTGAGCGCGCTGATGTTACGGTTTGTGACACGTCGTCGATGAAGCCGGTCCTGCTGATCGCGTCGCCTCACCAATCCCCATCCCCCCTATCACCAAGGAGAAGACCATGAGCGATCCTCGTCTCATCAACATGTCGCAGGCTGTCGTGAACGTCTCGCGCGAGTGCATCGCGGCGGGCGTCGCGGCAGAGGATGTAATTGAGGCCGTGTGCGAAGGTCTGA
Source organism: Sphingomonas olei (assembly GCF_045369765.1). Classification (NCBI taxonomy): domain Bacteria; kingdom Pseudomonadati; phylum Pseudomonadota; class Alphaproteobacteria; order Sphingomonadales; family Sphingomonadaceae; genus Sphingomonas; species Sphingomonas olei. The sequence goes on along the minus strand of NZ_JBIQEU010000002.1, from coordinate 336,265 downwards.
GCCAGCTGCTGATCGCAGAGTATTCACCCGAACAAGCGGCGGCGCTGCTAAGGATCGAGGCGGGCCGGATTGAAGCCGGGATCATACGCAACGCGCAAAGCGTCGATACTGAGGTTGAGCGCGAAGCAAAGGCGCTGGTTCGCAAAGGTCACGAGTTCATCAACACAATGCAGGTCGCGGGCCTCCAGGAGCCGACGATTGTCTCAGCCCTGATGCTGGTGCTTGTCGAGCGGGTGACACGGACGAACGGAGTTGTCGGCGCCGCCGGTTGGCTCAACCGAATGGCCACAATGACCCTCGCGAACGGCGATGATCTTGGAACGACCAGCCAAGCACATTGACTTTTCGGCCGTTATCTGCCATGTAACGTCCCGCTGACTGCCGTAGCTGCTACGGCTCGTCACCCGATCTTCCCCGCGTCTAACGCGCCGATCGGCTGAACCGGGACTCGTTTCCCTCAACAGTCGAGTTGCGCATTATGTTGGACGCTTGGGATTCCCCATTTGAGATTAAGAGCGTGGACGACGCCGGCCTGATCGAAGGCTTGGCGGCGGGTTTTGGCGACGTGGACTTGGGCGGCGACAAGCTGCTGTTCGGCGCCATGACGAAGACGCTGGAGGCGCGCCAGGGGCGCCCTCTCCCGATGCTTCTCCACCACGACCAGCGGCGCCCCGTTGGGGCATGGAAGGAGTGGCGCGAGACACCTGATGGTCTGATGGTCAAAGGGGCGATCACCACCAGCACGCGCGACGGACAAGAAGCTCGTGACCTTGTGCGCAGCGGAGCGATCACCGGCATTTCGATTGGGTTTGTCGGCGACCAGAAAGCGCGCTTTGAGGGCAAGGTGCGCGTGCTGCCGGAGGTGGAGCTTTACGAAGCTAGCCTTGTCGCCATCCCCATGCATCCGCGCGCTCGCGTGTCCAGCTTGAAAAGCATCGCGGGGGCCGGCGACATTGCCGACATTCTCCGCGAGGCTGGGCTCTCGGGCCGGCAAGCCAAGGCCGCAGCCGGCGCCGCCTGGCGCGCCATTAACACCAACGAGACTGAGGACGAGGCGGAAGTCGCCGCGATCCTGAAGGCGTCCGCCGCGCGCATCAGCGGCAAATCCTTTTCCCCTGCCCCGACCAGCGTCGGCGCGGGCTTTGACTGGAGCTAAGAACATGAATGCACTGACGAAGGAATTTACCGACGCCGTCGAGCAGCAGTTCGCCAAGCTGAACGCTGACGTGCAGCAGGCGCTCAAGAGCGCAGATACCGCCAACCACATCATTTTCGATATTGAACAGAAGATGGCGCAGCGCGGCGGCCCCGAAGGCGTGCCGATCGAGCAGAAGAGCTGGGGCGAGCAGTTCACCGAGCGCGCCGCCGACGAGCTGAAGAACTTCGCGGAAGACCATTCGCGACCGGGCCGGCTCCGCATGGAGCTTAAGACCACGATCACGACCGACGCGACCAGCGCCGGGGCGGCAGCGGGGCAAGCCTATCGCGACAGCATCGTCGGGATGCCGACCCGTCAGCTTCGCGTCCGCGACCTGATCCCCACGGTGGGCATCTCGACGGGCGAATTTGAGTTCGCACGGCAGACGGTGCGAACCAACGCTGCGAACACGGTGGCAGAGGGCGCCCTGAAGCCTGAGAGCGCGTATGGCTGGGAAATGGACCGCGGCAGCCCGAAGGTCATCGCGCATTGGGTTCCGGCCTCGCGCCAGATCCTCGATGACGCTCCGCAGCTTCGCGGCCTGATCGACACCGAGCTTCGCTATGGCCTGTCGCTGAAGGAAGACGCGCAGCTTCTCGCCGGCGACGGCGCGGGCCAGAACCTTTCGGGCCTCATTCCGAACGCCACGGCCTACAGCGCGCCTTTCACCGTCTCCGATGGCACGATGCTGGACACGATCGGTCTGGGCATGTTGCAGACCACGCTAGCGGACTTCATGCCGACCGGCATTGTCATGCATCCGTCCGACTGGATGCGGATCCGCCTGCTGAAGAACGCGGACGGCGAGTATCTGCTGGGCGATCCGGGCTCGACGGTTGACCCGCGTCTGTTCGGCCTGCCGGTGGTTGCCACCACCTCCATGACGATCGACAAGTTCCTGATCGGCGCGTTCCCGCAGGCGGCCACCATCTACGACCGTTGGGCGCCCCGGGTGGAGGTTTCGACCGAACACGCAGAGTTTTTCACTAGGAACCTCGTTGCGGTGCTCTGTGAGCAACGCCTGGGCCTTGCCGTGAAGCAGGCGAAGGCGCTGGTTTATGGGGACTTCGGCAATGTCGCGTGATCCCGTGACGGGGCTGAGCGGGGCCTACAAGCCGACAGAGCCGGAGAAGTCCGCGCTGGTGAAGCCGGTGACGGTTCGCACGATCCGGCCACACGACACGACCGAGGGTATGAAGCAGCCGGGGGATGAGTACCCCCGGTCGCTTTCGGAGGCTGAGCCGCTGGAAACGGCGGGCGTCGTCTCGATCATCCGCAAGCGCGGGAAGTAGCAGATAGGCCCCGTGTGGGCCCTAGGGCCGCGTCCCCTCCCCCGGCGCGGCCCGAACAGTCTGGAGGTTCAGAATGAGCAAGGCCCTTGGCACCGTAGGAAAAATCGCTGGCGTGGTCGGCGCCCTAGCGCTTGCCGCATCGACCTTCGGCGTAGGCGGAGCCGCGGCCGGCGCAATCGCGAAAATCGCGACGGCGACCGCCGCCATCCCGACCCTTCCCGCTGCTGTCATCACCATGAAAGGCCCGCCCCGTGACTTCGATCAACGCGCTTACGGACAATCGCTTCGCGTACATGACGGCCGACCGGGCGATCTACGATTGCACGACGGGCCGCGTGAATGGCTTGGGGTCGAAAGTGATCGTGCTGGAGTCGATGCTGATGGCAATCGCGTTCAGTGGGCGCTGGTACGGCCTGGAGGCGGCAGTCGAGGCGCTGGACCGGCATTGCCCGCTGACGATCACCCCGACGCAGGCGGATATTCTGGCAGCGGTCGTGCCGGCCATGCGTGACCTTCACGACCGATCGCAGACGGATGGCCTGGCGGCAGGGTTCACCGGCGCGGGGCTGTCAGTGACAATCGCTATGTTCGACACCGAGGAACATCGCCCGCGCCTGTTCCACGCTTGGGCGCCCGGCGCGCCCTCACCAGCCACTGCAGAGCCGTTCACGCTCACGGAAATCCCCGGCATTGCAGCCCCCTCGATCGGAGCCGATGCCGAAGCCGAGATATGGCCCGCCGGCCACCTCAAGCTGCCGCGCAGGGAGCTTAGCCGCATGGTCGAACTCCAGCGCCGGGTGAAGGTGCCGCACATGGCGAACGGCTGCGGCCTGGGTGGCACGTGCGAGTTCTACCGCATTGGAGCGGATGGCGTTTACTTTGACGAGCTGATCCGCTTTCCAGAGGGTGTCGGCGACGTGCTCGACGGCAGCCTGGCCGGCGAGCACATCCCGTCGCATATGGATGTGGCGTATGCCTCCTAGGAGCGCACCCGACGCCAACTATTTGAAGGCGGCGCAAGGACGATGAATTCCAAGCCTAAAGGCCGACCAGTCAGCACTTGTCGGTTCGGAGGCAAATCGACTCAGCTGCTGCACCGACCTGTTCAGCCTCGGCACCGGAGTACCCGGCCCGCCGAGCCGCTTGCGTATACTCCGAGTTGTAAGGCGCATCGCGTCGAGCTAGATCGTCAACCGGTCTACTCGGATTGCCATTTTGAGAAAGAGCAATCCCTACAACAGTGAGGACTAGGAGGCAAAGAAGGGACACCTGCCAAACGGTCCAAGGCTTCCTGGCTTCGTTCAGCTGCTCGTTCTTGCGTTGTTCTGCGAGAATTTGACGCGTTCTATCGCGTGCTGACATTCTGCTACTCCAAGCCTGACGCTCGAGGCGGCGCCGCCGAGCCTCGGATGGTTGTAGCGCACGTAGAAGTTTCGGCAACAAGCCTCCGCTCTTTTAGCGTCGGGCGGGTTGATTCATGCTACTCTGCGGTTCGATTTTCGCCTGTGGCGAGAAGTATACGGGTTGCGAGCAGTCCGCGGGATTGTAGGCGTAGGCGTGCGCTGCCGTTTCTCGACATGGGCCGGCTGAGCAAGTTTTACCTTGAACTCGACCCTACTTACCGCCTCCTCGCGAGCCTCATTTGTTTCGTCGCCTGCTGCCTTGCCGCTTACCTTCAGCCCTACCTCTGCCAGAACGCCTGAAGCGCTTCCTCCGGCTTCGTGCTGCTTGCCGTCCCGGGACGCGCTTGCGACGGTGACAGCAACGTCAAACTCAACGTCTGTTGGTTAGCCGTGTTGCTTGTTGCTGTAGGTCCAGTCAGTATTTACCTTTGCCCCGACATTCATGTCGTCGATCGCGGATTTCGCGTCTGCGACCCCGCCGACTATCTGCGTAAGCGTTTCGGCGACGAAGGTTCGTAGGTCCATATCGTCTATCCTATCGACAGATGCCGTTACAAAAGCTTTGCAATCGCCACCTATGCTCGGCGAGCAGCAGAACGCTCTTGTACTAGTCGGACCCGCTCCGGGATTGTAAAAACCCGGTCAAGAAGGATCTCAGTAAACTCAAGAAGGTCCAGCGCATCTGCCTCGGTGCAGGTGCCATCATGCGCCCCATCACTACCAAGGAGCCGAATCGCGTGACTTAGCTCGCTTAGATCCTCAGGCAGCCTTCTTTGCGAGATGAGCCATTCGACTCGATGAAAGAGAACCTTTCTTTGATCTCTATTAGGCTGTTCTGCTGTTTGATCATCACTTGAAGGAAGAAGAGACTTAGTAGAAAGATCCAAGCAAAGCCGCGACATTGACACAGACGCGTTATAACAACCAATCGCTTGGGATTTTGCTGCTTCCTGAAACGTCGCTGCTATTGTGTCCGGTGTATGCTCTGGCGTCTTCCTAGCTCCGAAGTCTGCAATCGACTGAAAGCCGGCGATATCGAAGTAATCATTGATCGAATGCGAGCCTCTCCACCAATCTACCCTCCTGGCTGCCTCTTTCTGAGCGTAGTCATGGAGTCTAACACGCCAAAGCACGCCACTCTTACAGTGTCGGCAGGCGGAGCAAACCTGGTATGTGTCGCGCCATTCGGCGCGACTAATAGAGGTGTCGGCGCCATGATAGATCATGGCAAGAAAGTCATGGGTCATCCGAATCGAGCGACAGACCGGACAGTTCGCTACTAGATGAGACATTTGTTACCTAGCCGCTACCTAATTTGGCGAGCAAGGTAACTCGACCATGCCAACCCTTTGATTTGTGGCGCGCCCGGCAGGAATCGAACCTGCGGCCCCAAGCTTAGAAGGCTCGTGCTCTATCCAACTGAGCTACGGGCGCGCACGCGATGTGCGTTAGCGTGGATTGCCGACGCGGGAAACCGTTGCCATGATCTTTCAATGGACGAGGCAACGCCGCATCGCGTGGCAGCATCTGCGCTGCACGGCAAGAACCTGCGCTATTATGACTTTGTCATGGCGGCGTTCGTCGCCATCCTGTTGCTGTCCAATGTGCTAGGCGCGGGCAAGGTGGCGCAGATCTGGCTGCCCGGCGTCGGCTATTGGCCGTTCGGCGCGGGCATTTTGTTCTTTCCGGTCAGCTATGTGATCGGCGACGTGCTGACCGAAGTCTATGGCTATGCCCGCGCGCGGCGCGTGATCTGGGCCGGCTTTGGCGCGACGGTTTTCATGGCGTTGATGGCATGGGTGGTGGTCGCGCTGCCGCCGGCGCCCGACTGGACCAACCAGGCCGCTTATGAGGCGGTGTTCGGGCAGGTGCCCCGGATCGTGGTCGCCAGCATGTGCGCCTTCTGGGCGGGCGAGTTCGTTAATTCCTACGTGCTGGCGCGGATGAAGGTGGCGACCGGCGGCAAGCATCTGTGGATGCGAACGATCGGATCGACGGTGGCGGGGCAGGGGGTCGACAGCCTGATCTTCTACCCGATGGCCTTCTGGGGCGCGGAGGGGTGGACGACGCAGCTCGTCCTGACGGTGCTGGTCACCCAATGGGTGCTGAAAGTGTCGTGGGAGGCGCTGCTGACGCCGGTGACGTATGTGGTCGTGGGCTGGTTGAAACGCGCGGAGGGCGTGGACGTCTATGACGACGGGACGGACTTCACGCCCTTCGGCGCGAGCGTCTGACGGCGCGCTGGAGGGGCGGCGGCATGGCGCACCGCCCCGCCCGGCGTCAGCCGATCTTTTCGAGCAGGCCTTCGAACAGGCGGCGGCCGTCGAGCCCGCCATGCGCGCTTTCCACGCGACGCTCGGGGTGCGGCATCATGCCCAGCACGTTGCCGGCATCGTTGAGGATCCCGGCGATCCGCCGCGCGGAGCCGTTCACATCCTCGGCATAGCGGAACGCGACGCGGCCTTCGCCTTCGAGCCGGTCGAGCGTTTCCTGGTCGGCGACATAATTGCCATCGTGGTGCGCGACGGGAATGGTGATCGTCTCACCCGCGGCATAGCGGCTGGTGAACGCGCTCTGGCTGTTGTCGACGGTCAGCGCGACATCGCGGCAGACGAAGTTCAGCCCGGCGTTGCGCATCAGCGCGCCCGGCAAGAGGCCAGCCTCGGTCAGCACCTGGAAGCCGTTGCAGACGCCAAAGACAGGAAGCCCGCCGGCGGCCTTGTCCGCCACCGCGCGCATGATCGGGGATCGCGCCGCCATCGCGCCGGAGCGCAGATAGTCGCCGTAGGAGAAGCCGCCCGGCACGGCCAGGAGGGACAGGCCCTCCGGCAGCTCCGTTTCGCGGTGCCAGACCATGATCGGCGACGTGCCGGTGACGCTTTCGAGCGCCACGGCGATGTCGCGATCGCAGTTCGACCCCGGAAAGACGACGACCGCCGTCTTCATGCGCGCTCCACCCGGTAATTCTCGATCACCGTATTGGCGAGCAGCTGGCGGCACATCGCGTCGACCTGCGCGTCATCGACCGTGTCGGCGACGTCGAGCTCGATCAGCTTGCCCACGCGGGCGCCCTCGACACCGGCGAAGCCGAGGCCCGACAGTGCGTGTTCGATGGCCTTGCCCTGCGGGTCGAGCACGCCGGGCTTGAGCGTTACGTAGATGCGAAGCTTCATGCCGTGGCCCGCTATTCGATGCGGTCGCGGATCGCAACCGTTGCTGGTGTCCAGCCGGGGCTTACTTGCCCCGGCGCTCGCGATGCTCGGCCATGTCGAGGATCGCCGTTTCGCCACCTTCGGGCAGCAGGCCAAGCCGGCGGGCGACCTCCTGATAGGCCTCCACCTCACCGCCGAGGTCGCGGCGGAACCGGTCCTTGTCCAGCTTCTCGTTGGTGGTCATGTCCCACAGGCGGCAGCCGTCGGGGCTGATCTCGTCCGCAAGGATGATGCGGCTGTAGTCATTGTCCCACACGCGGCCGAACTCGAGCTTGAAGTCGACCAGGCGGATGCCGACCGCGCCGAACAGGCCCGAGAGGAAATCGTTCACGCGGATCGCCAGGTCGGCGATGTCGTGCATCTCTTCCTGGCTGGCCCAGCCGAACGCCGCGATATGTTCGTCGGAGATCATCGGATCGCCGAGCGCATCGTCCTTGTAGCAATATTCGAGGATCGTGCGCGGCAGCTGGGTGCCTTCCTCGATCCCGAGCCGCTTGCTGAGCGAGCCGGCGGCGACGTTGCGGACGATCACCTCGATCGGCACGATCTCCACTTGGCGGATCAGCTGCTCGCGCATGTTGAGGCGGCGGATGAAGTGGGTCGGCACGCCGATGTTGCCGAGCAGGGTGAAGATATGCTCCGAAATCCGGTTGTTCAGCACACCCTTGCCGTTGATCGTGCCCTTCTTCTGGGCATTGAAGGCCGTGGCATCGTCCTTGAAATACTGGATCAAGGTGCCGGGTTCGGGACCCTCGTACAGGATCTTCGCCTTGCCTTCGTAAATCTGCCGGCGCCGCGCCATCGCATCACCCCTGAAATGGACAGCCCCGGCGACGCGACGGAAGCGGCGCGGCCGGGGCGGGAATGGCGAGGCCTATACGGGAAGGGGCGTGCGCACGCAATCGGATGCGGATTACCGCGTAGCGCGCTTAGTCGCGCATCCCGAGCGCCGTGCGGATCGCCGTGCGGGTTGCGGCCCAGGCTGCGGTATCAGGCGTGACCAGCTCGACATGTCCAGTTTCAGGCACGGTGACGAGCGCGACTCGATCGCCGGCAGCGGTGGCGCGCGCGACATAGTCGGTCGCCATGCGGTAGGGGATGATGCGGTCCTCGCGCCCGTTGATCAGCGTCTGCGCGACGCCGAGCGGGAAGAGGCGGGGGACGGAGGTGTCGGCATATGGATCGGCGCGATCGCTGCCGACCAGCCGCTCCACCACCTTTATGCCGCAGCCATTGTCGGGGCTGGCGGCGGTCGCTTCCAGGTCGGGCAGCCCGCCGAGGCTGATGACATGGTGGATCGGCAGCGGCGTGGCGGTGTGCAGCGGGCTGGATCGCGGCAGCCGCGACCGGCCGGCGAGCCACAAGGCCAGGTGGCCACCGGCGGAATGGCCCACGGCGACGACGCGCGCGGGGTCGAGGCGGAAGCGTGCCGCCTCCGTCACCAGCCGGTCTGCCGCCGCCGCCGCGTCGGCGAAGGTGCCGGGATAGCCGCCGCCCGAACGGTCAACGCCGCGATAATCGATGTTCCACACCGCAATGCCCGAGTCGCGCAGGTCGCCGGCGGCCCAATCCATCAGCGTGCGATCGGCGATCGACGTCTGCCAGCATCCGCCATGGACCATCAGGACGACGGGATGCGGGCCGGGCCCGGCGGGCACCCACACGTCCACCTTCTGCATGTGGTCCGCACCATAAGCGACCGTGGCGTCCGCCGCCGGGCGGGGGCGACTGGTCAGGTCGTCCCAGGTGAGCGGCTTGAAGGACGCGGCTTCTTGCGCGGCGGTTTTCTGATCGGTCTGGGGCGGCATGGCGTGCGCGGACCATGGCGCAGCCAGCAGGGCGCAGGCAAGCGGCAGGGCGACGCGGAGATTGCGGCGGTTGGTACGGCGTGGCGCGATTGGGGAGGCGGGCATGGCCGCTATCTGTGGCACGGCACGCAGGAGCCGCATAGATCGGTGTGCGGAACGGTTGTGGAACATGGCCGACGCCTGCTAGCACGCCCGCCATGCCGACTGATGCGACCGTGCTGCCCCCCGACAATCCGCCTGTCGGCGTGTTCGACGCGCCGTTCGATTCCGCGCTGTCCGAACGCTATCTCGTCTATGCGCTGTCGACGATCACCGCGCGATCGCTGCCCGATGTTCGCGACGGGCTGAAGCCGGTGCATCGGCGTCTGTTATGGGCGATGCGGCTGCTGCGGCTCGATCCGACGCAAGGGTACAAGAAATGCGCGCGCGTCGTCGGCGACGTGATCGGTAAATACCATCCGCATGGCGACCAGTCGGTCTATGACGCGATGGTCCGCCTCGCGCAGGATTTCGCCCTGCGATATCCGCTGGTCGACGGGCAGGGTAATTTCGGCAACATCGACGGCGATAATGCCGCGGCCTACCGTTACACCGAGGCGCGGCTGACCCAGGTCGCGATCGACCTGATGGACGGGCTGGACGAGGATGCCGTTTCCTTCCGCCCGACCTATAATGGCGAGGAGCAGGAGCCCGAGCTGTTCCCCGGGCTGTTCCCCAATCTGCTGGCGAACGGGGCGAGTGGCATTGCGGTCGGCATGGCGACGTCGATCCCGCCGCACAATGCTGCCGAGCTGCTCGACGCCGCCATCGCGCTCATCGACGATCCCGCCGCCGATCCGCTGGCGTTCGTCCAGGGGCCGGATTTCCCCACCGGCGGCTTGCTGGTCGATCCGCCGGCGATCATCCGCGAGGCCTATGCCACCGGGCGCGGCGCATTTCGCGTGCGGTGCCGCTGGAGCGTGGAGAAGGAAAAGGGCGGCGGCTGGCAGATCGTGGTCAGCGAGATCCCCTATGGCGTACAGAAGGGCAAGCTGATCGAGCAGATCGCCGGCCTGGTGAACGACAAGAAGCTGCCGATCCTGGCCGATGTGCGCGACGAATCCGACGCGGAGATCCGGCTGGTGCTGGAACCGCGCAGCCGCACGGTCGATCCGCAGGTGCTGATGGACGGGCTCTACCGCCTGTCCGATCTCGAAACGCGCGTGCCGCTGAACCTCAACGTGCTCGACGCGCGGCGCACCCCGCGGGTGATGAGCCTGGCCGAGGCGCTATCCGCCTGGGTGGAGCATCAGTTCATCGTGCTCCGACGCCGTACCGAGCATCGGCTGGGCAAGATCGCCGATCGGCTGGAGCTCGTGAAGGGCTATATCACCGCCTTCCTCAACCTCGACCGGGTGATCGAGATCATCCGCACCGAGGATGAGCCGAAGGCCGTGATGATCGGCGAGTTCGACCTGACCGACCGGCAGGCCGAGGCGATCCTCAACATGCGGCTGCGCAGCTTGCGCAAGCTGGAGGAGATGGAGCTGAAGCGCGAGCAGGCCGCGCTGGAGAAGGAACAGGCGGGCCTGCAGTTGCTGCTCGGTTCCGACCAGCGGCAGCGCACGCGGATGAAGAAGGATCTGGCGACGATCCGTGACCGCTATGGTCCGGAGACGGCGCTGGGCAAGCGGCGCACCACGCTGGAGGAAGCCGCGCCGGCGCGCGAGATCCCGCTGGAGGCGATGATCGAGCGCGAGCCGATCACCGTGATCCTGTCGCAGCGCGGCTGGATCCGCGCGATGAAGGGGCATGTCGAGCTGGCCTCGGCCGAGACGCTGAAGTTCAAGGAGGGCGACGGCCCCGCCTTCGCCTTCCACGCGCAGACGACGGACAAGCTGCTGCTGGCGGCGGAGAACGGGCGCTTCTACACGCTGGCGGCGGACAGGCTTCCCGGCGGGCGTGGCTTTGGCGAGCCGGTGCGCGCGACGATCGACCTCGATGGCGGGATCGGCATCGTGCGGCTGCTGAAGGCGGAGCGCGACGGCAAGCTGCTGGTCGCGGCGAGCGACGGGCGGGGCTTCGTGGTGCCGGTCAACGACGTGATCGCCGAAACGCGCAAGGGCAAGACGGTGGTGACGCCGCGCCCGGGCGCGCGGCTGTCGGTGGTGCGCCCGGTCGGCAAGGACGACGATTATGTCGCGGCGATCGGTGACAATCGCAAGCTGGTGGTGTTCCCGTTGACCGAGTTGCCGGAAATGACGCGGGGGCAGGGCGCGCAGCTGCAACGCTATCGCGATGGCGGGCTGAGCGATGCCATCACCTTCCGCTATGCCGATGGGATCAGCTGGGCGATGGGTGGCGAGACCGGGCGTACACGCACGGAGAGCGATGTGTCGCCGTGGCGTGCCGCACGTGGTGCTGCGGGGCGGATGCCGCCCACCGGCTTCCCGCGCGACAACCGCTTCACCTGAAATCTTCTTCGATTTAGCGAAACTTAACGCGCGCGGGGGTAGCGAGAGGACAATGCCCTTCTCCGCCGTCCTTACCACGCCTCGCGAGCCTCAACAGAGCGCGCCAGGGCGAACCGCGGCCGAGGGGGCGCTGGAGCTGCTGCCGATCGCGGCGGTAGTGGTGCGGCTGGAGGGCCGCCGGCTCACCTTCCAGCTGCCCAATGCGATGTTTCGCCGCCTGGAACTGGGCACGGCGGAATCGCGCAAGTTCGCCGAGCCGCTGACCGAATTGAGCGGGCGGATCATTGATTTCCTGTCGGGCGAGGACGTGCGCGAGCGCCTGTCGCTGACATTGGGCAGTTGCGTCGAACAGCGCCGTTTCGATGTCACGCTGGCGCGGATCGCCGGGGAGGGGGCGCCGCACTGCCTGCTGACCTTGCTCGACCAGACGGCCGAGATGCGCACCGAGACGAGCCTGCGGCGCGAAATGACCACCGACAGCCTGACGGGGTTGCCGAACCGCGAAGGCTTTGGCGATCGGCTGGAGGAGCGGCTGACGGCAGGTGCGACGGATTGTGCGGTTCTGGTCATCGACCTCGATCGCTTCGGCCGGATCAACAGTTGCCTCGGCAGCATGGCCGGCGACGAATTGCTGATGACGGCGGCGCGGCGGATCAAGGGCGCATTGCGCGCGACGGACGTGCTCGGCCGGATCGGCGGCGATGAATTTGGCGTCCTGCTGACCCTGGACGAGGGGCGCGATGAAGCCGAACATGCGGTTCGTCGGATCCGCGACGTGCTCGCCACGCCGTTCAGGCTCAGCGATTTCGAGATCCGCATCACCTGCGCGATCGGCATGGCATTCGCCGACAACCCCGCGCAGGATGCCGAGGATGTGATCCGCCATGCCCAGTTTGCCGTGCGCAAGTCGAAGGAGACGGGCAAGGCCGAGGCATACGAGACCCGGGCGCTCGACCGGGCCCGCGCACAATTCGCGATGGAAACCGCGCTCCGGCGGGCGATCGATGCCGAGCAGCTGACGCTTCACTATCAACCGGTCTGTGACCTTGCGACCGGCAAGATCGTCGCGTTCGAGGCGCTGGCACGCTGGACGACCGAGGATGGCAAAATCATCTCACCGGCCGATTTCATCTCGGTCGCGGAGGAAACCGGGCTGATCGTGCCGATCGGCCGCTGGGCGATCGATGGCGCGCTGCGCACCCTGGCCGAATGGGACGCGCTGGCGGGTGGATCGTGCGACGTGCAGATGGCGGTCAATATCTCGCCGATCCAGTTGCAGCGCGATCACCTGCCGCCGGTGGTGGAGGCGGCGCTGGCGCGTCACGGCCTCGCCGGTGGACGCCTGAAGCTGGAACTGACCGAAAGCGCGCTGATCGCGGATCCCGATCGCAACGCCGCCATGCTGCGCGCGCTGAAGGATACCGGTGCCTCGATCGCGATGGACGATTTCGGTACCGGCTATTCGAACCTCGCCTATCTTCAGCGCCTGCCGATCGACATACTGAAGATCGATCGCAGCTTCGTCACCGACATGATGGCGGATCGCGACAAGATCGCGATCGTGCGCGCGATCCTGAGCCTCGCTGCGACGCTCAACATGGACACGATCGCCGAGGGGATCGAAAGCCGCGACGTCAGCCAGACGCTCGCCGCGCTGGGCTGCACCTTTGGGCAGGGCTATGCCTTTTCGCCGCCGCTGCCGGCGGACGACGCCTATCAGCTGCTGCTTCGCTGCAACAGCTGATCGAGCACTTCCTGCGCAATCGCCTCGGCGCGGTCTGCGTCGGGAAACCCTTCTGCGATCCACTGTTCCTCGATCTGGCGAAGCGCGCGCGCGACGTCCGGGCCTTTGGCGATCCCGCGCCCGACCAGTGACCCGCCGGAGACTGGGAGGCGCGGGGGCGTCCACCCGGTGAGCGCGTCGACCGGCGCGCCCGCGAGCAGCAGGCGATCGATCGCGCCGGTGCAGCCGATGCGATAGGCCAGCGGGCGGGGCCCTTCGTCGCCGATGGGACCAACAGCAATCTCCAGCCGCTTCCGGTCCGCGTTGGACAGCCGCAGCCGTGCGCCCACCCCCTCAGCCGCGGCGGGCGCGATCAGCGCGGCGAGGCGCCGGATCGGATCAGGGGGGATGCCCGCCGCCGCCTCCCGCTCCGCCAGTGCGGCGAGCGCGGCGGTATCCTCGATCTCCGGCAGGACCGGGCGGAAGATGCCCCGCTCGACCATCAAGGCGACGACCGGAACGGCGCGCGGCGCGACGAGCAGCTTCAGCAGCTCCGCCGCGATCCGCTCACGCGACAAGGTCATGAGGTCGTTGGCGCGCGCGGTGCAGGCATCAAGCCCGTCCTCGTCGATCACCCGCCCGAACCGCGCGTGGAAGCGGAAGAAGCGCAGGATGCGCAGATGGTCCTCGGCGATCCGGCGATAGGGATCACCGATGAAGCGGATCCGCCCCTCGCGCAGATCCTCCAGCCCGCCGAACCAGTCGAACACAATGCCGTCGACCGGATCGGCGAACAGCGCGTTCATGGTGAAATCGCGCCGTGCGGCATCCTCCTGCCAGTCGCCGGTGAAGGCGACGGTGGCATGGCGGCCGTCGGTGGTGAGGTCGCGGCGCAGCGTCGTCACCTCGACCACGGTGCCCGATGACACGGCAGTGATCGTGCCATGGGCGAGGCCGGTCGGCACCGCCTTGATCCCGGCGCGCTCCAGCCGGGTGATCACGTCCTGCGGTGCGAAGCGCGTCGCGACGTCAATGTCGGACACCGGCAGGCCGAGCAGCGTGTCGCGCACCGCGCCGCCCACGAACCGCGCGTTGCCGCCTGCTGCATCCAGCGCCGTCACAAGTTCGTGCAGTCCCGCCCGATCACGCCAGCCACCGGCGGGCAGCGTCACAGGCTCCATTGCAGCCGACGCCCCAGGTTCACGATCATGGCCGCGGTCGCGCCCCATATGCGATGATTGTTCCACATGATCTCGTAATAGCGTCGCTCCTGCCCCTGCCAGTGCGATCGCGCCTCCACGTGATTGGCCGTGTCGAGCAGGAAGTCGAGCGGCACTTCGAACACTCGCGCCACTTCCGCCTCCGACGGATGGAGGTCAATGTCGGGCGGCACCACGCCGACGACCGGCGTGACGGTATATCCGGTGACGGTGCGATAGCGATCGGCCTCGCCGACGATCCTGACCGCTGACGGGGCGAGGGCGATTTCCTCCTCCGCTTCGCGCAGCGCGGCCGCAACCGCATCCTCGCCGGGGTCGAGCCGGCCGCCGGGAAAGGCAACCTGCCCGGCGTGCTGCCGCAGCGTGTCGGTGCGCTGCGTCAGGATCACACCCGGACGCGCGCGATCGGTTACCGGCACCAGCACCGCTGCGGGCTTCATGCTGCCCTCCGCGATCCGGGCTAGGTCGCCATGGTCGCCAGCGAGCGTGATGGTCTGCTGCGCCATCCCTTGGGTCAGCGCCCGGCTGAGGCGCTCCGCCAGCGACGTCACGGCGCGATCGGGAAAAAGCTTCCCCCACTCCACAGGCCGGGGGGATCATGGTCGCCGGCGAGCGCGCGCTCGGCCAGTTCATAATAGACCGGCCGGGCGATCAGCGCCTCCAGCCCGCCGCGGACATGAACATAGGGGTGGGGGCCGTCGGCATGTTCCTCGAAGCGAAGCGGATGCTCCGCCGAGGCAGTCACGATTTCACCCGTGTTCAGGCGGAAGGCGAGCTGGCTGTCTTTCCCCGTCCCTTCCGCCTTCAGCTCGACGGCGACGAAGGGCGCATCTTCCACGTCGATATCGAGCTTCTCGACCGGGGTGACGAGGACGTAGCTGCCGTCGGGCTCGCGGCGGAGGATGCGGCTGAACGCGCGTACCATGGCCGGGCGGCCGATCGGCGATCCCTGATGATACCAGGTGCCGTCGCGGGCGATGCGCATGTCGCTCGGCCCGCAGTGATCGGGATGCCAGCGCTCTACCGGCGGCAGGCGATCCTCGTCGGCAAGGCGGGCGATATCGGCAATGGTGAGCGTGTCGAACGCAGGAGGCGGTGCCATGGGCATGGCCAACAGGTAGGTGAGGGCGGCGGCGGGGTAAAGATCGCCTCCCAAGCTTCCCGACAAGCTTCAGCCCGCGGGCGGGTCACCGCGGCCGATCTCTCCCGCGCCATCGGGAACCCCCTCGCCGCGCGCCAGCAGGCGGTGGCGCTCGACCGGACCCGGCAGGCGCCAGCCGCCGGTACGGTCGGCGGTGAAGCCGAAGAAGCGGCCGTAATATTCGGGATCGCCGATCAGCATCAGCGCCGCGTCGGGGACGCGCTCCAGCGCTTCCTTGACCAGCCGGCGGCCGATCCCCGACCCCTGCCGCTCGGGTACGACCGCGACGGGACCGACGAGGACCAGCGGCACGCGCCGTCCATCCTCGCCGCGGAACATGGCCGGCCACAACTGGATCGTCCCGATCAATTCGCCATCCTCGATCGCGGCCAGGCTGGGGCCGGCGAGGGCGGCGACGCCCTCGCGCAGGCGATAGGCGGTGCGCGTGTGCCGGTCCGTGCCAAACGCGCGGTCGAGCAACTGCTCGACCAACTGCCCATCAATCTGCTCCAGCCCGACCACCTCGATCACCGGCTTCTCCTGCCCGTACGTCAAGGGACGGGCGCTCTATCGATAGTCGGCCCGAACGCAAGCGGGCATGGCGTCGGCGCGTGCGTGGCGCTAAGCGCGCGGCGTGGAAGACATGCTCGAACTTGAGGTGCACGATCTGGAGGTGCCGGTGCTGACCGGCGTCTATTCAGAGGAAACGCACCTGCCCCAGCCGCTGCGGATCTCGATGACGGTGCTGCTCGACGCGCCCGCCCGATTCGCGCCCGATACGCCGCTGACCGCCTCGAAGAATTATCTCGATCTGAAACATGCCGCGACGACCGCGCTGCCGCCCGGGGTCCACTTCACCCTGATCGAAGGGGTCGCGGATCATATCGCCGAGACGCTGTTCCTGCAGGATGCGCGCGTCCGCCGGGTGAAGATCAAGATCGTCAAGCTCGCCATCGCCGAGGATGGCGAATCGATCGGGATCACCCTCGTCCGCCACCGCCGCTGACGCGCTGATCAATAGGCGTTGGTCGGCGCCCGCCGGCACGGGCCCAGTTGCTGCAGGACGAAGCGATAGTCCTGCTGCGCGATCGCCGCGTCGGCCGGCTCCAGCGCCTGGGTGCTGCGTGCGGGCAACGCGCGGGGCAGGGCGCAGGCCAGGCGATACCATAACAGGGTATCGCGCTGCGGCGGGCCGGCCGAGTCGTCGACGATCTCCGACAGCGCCACGGCCCAGCGCGGCTCTTCGCCGGGGCGGCGCAAAATGTTGAGCGACACCGGGCGGTTGTCCTGCGTGGTCAGGAACACCTGCGTCTCGCCTTCGCCCGGGAGCGACCCGGCGACATGGAAGGCGTTGCCGACCCCGGTCACGACCGGCGGTGCGTCGGGCGACACCAGTTCGCGACTGATTCGCCGGGTGAGGGAATCGAGCTCGGGGTCAAAGGCGCGCTGGGAATCGGGGCCGGTCAGCTGAATCTGCGTGGGATCGCCGGGCACCGGGCGTGCGAACAGGAGGACGCGTGCCTTGCGATATTTCGGCGCACGGCCCCCCGGGCCGACCGGCGCATCCAGAACATACCCGACCCTCGGTGGGATCGCGCCCGGCCCGCGGATCAGCGCCCCGACATCAGCCTCGATATAAAAGCGCATAAAACCCGGCGGAACATTCGCCGCCTCCGCGCCTTTGATGCGCACGGCAGAAGCGATCGTCGCGTCGAGAACGATCGGGCTGGCGATCACCAGGTCGGCTGTCTTCGCATAGGAGAGCGCCGGCGCGGCGTAAGCTCCGGCTCCTGGCTGCTGGGCGGCGGCGGTGAAGGGGGTGACGGCAATGAGCGCGAAACCAAGCGCGGAGGCACTAATCGTTCGGGTGACCATGCGCATCGGTTAATCCATCCCCTCTCTATGATACAGAAATAAATCTGTCGCTGGGCGATTGTACGTTTGTTGCGTCCGACAAAGCGTTTGCGTGTCGTTAAGGCGCAAGTTAGGAGTCGCTCGGTGCAAGGGTACCGTTTAGCCCTTGCCGACGGACCGGCACGCCCATTTTCCGCCTAGCGGAAGCCGCGGCAGGCCGCCCGGCCCCCTCGGGCCATAGGGATTAGGGAGTGCTTTTGCTGAATGGCCTACTCTGACCAGAAGATGAGCGGGAGCAAGGTCGTCGCGATCGTCATCGTGGCGCTCATCCATGCTGCTCTCGGCTACGCCTTCGTCACCGGCCTCGCGTTCCAGTACGTGAAAAAGGTGTCGGAGAAGCTGAATACGTTTGACGTTGAGGAACCACCGCCCCCGCCGCCGGACGAACCGCCACCGCCGCCGCCTGACGTTCCGATGACGCCGCCGCCCGTTGTGGCGCCGCCGCCCATCGTGACGACTCCGGCACCGCCGGTGACGATCGCTACCGTGCCGACTCCGCCGCCGGTCGATGTACCGACGCCGGTCGCGCCGCCTGCACCCCCGCCGCCTGCGCCTCCCGCGCCGCCGGTGGTCAGCAAGGCTGCCGGTGCAAAGGGTAACCCTGCGGACTGGATCACCACGGACGATTATCCGCCCAGCTCGATTCGTGCCGAAGAAGAAGGCACGACCGTGATTAAGTGGACGATCAACGCCCAGGGTCGCGTGGAGAATTGCGTCACCACCGAGTCGAGCGGCTCGAATGCGCTAGACCAGGCGGCATGCCGCGCGCTGACCCGTCGGGCCCGGTACACGCCGGCCACGGACGCAGCGGGCAACCCGATCGCGACGACACAGACGCGCCGCGTGGTCTGGAAGCTGCCACGGGATTGATCCAGCCTTAATAGAATCGCGCTTTTCAGAGGGAAACTAATCGAATGATCACCACCATCTTCGCTGCTGCCGCAGGTGCGGCAGACCACGGCGGCGAGAACCCGTACGGCCTCGCCGCCGCGCTTGAGCAGGGCGGTATCATCGCCCAGAGCACCTTCGGCATCCTCGTGCTGATGTCGGTCGTCTCGTTCTACATCATGTTCACCAAGCTCTTCGAGCAGCAGAAGATCATCAACCAGGCGAAGCGCGTCCGCGGCTCGTTCTGGCAGACGACCTCGCTGCGCGAGGGTTCGGCGAAGCTGGAGAAGAACTCGGCCTACAAGCAGATCGTCGACGACGGCCTGCAGGCTCAGGAGCAGCACTCGAAGCTGACCGACCCGGTCGAGGCACATGACTGGCTGCACGGCTCGCTCGCGCGTTCGGAAGCGATGATCAACTCGCGTCTGGGCACCGGCCTGGCGTTCCTGGCGACCGTGGGTGCGACCGCACCGTTCATCGGTCTGTTCGGTACGGTTATCGGCATCTACCGCGCGCTCATCAAGATCGGTGCGGCTGGCCAGGCGTCGATCGACGCGGTCGCCGGTCCGGTCGGTGAAGCGCTCATCATGACCGCGCTCGGTCTCGCCGTCGCCGTTCCGGCGGTGCTCGGCTACAACTGGCTGCAGCGTCGCAACAAGTCGATCGCGGAAGACCTGTCGGCCTTCTCGAACGACGTGCTCGGCTACCTCGCCTCGAACGGCGCGGTGCGCCCGGCGGTTGCTGGTGCGGCCAAGCCGGTCGCAACGAAGCCGGCTGCCACCACCACGGCCGGCCAGGCCGGTGGCGTGCAGACCCGCTCGTAATGGGAAAGCGGGGTTGCCAGCCGGCGACCCCGCCACCTTTCCCGACCGGATAACCGGTGGGAACGAAGACATAGGATAGCCTGACTTATGGCGATGAGCGTTGGTGGAGACTCCGCCGCAGAAACCCCGATGTCGGACATCAACACGACGCCTCTCGTGGACGTCATGCTGGTGCTCCTCATCATCTTCCTGATCGCGGTGCCGGTCGTGATCCAATCGGTTCCGGTGAAGCTGCCGAGCGTACGCTTCGACCCGACCACCACCAAGCCCGAGAACGTTTCCCTCTCGATCACGACCAAGCCTGATGGTGCCTGTGCCGTTTACTGGGGCATGACCCCGGTGACTCACGAGGAGCTGCTGGATCGCGCTGTGGCCAAGCTGAAGGCCGAGATCGAACGGCAGGGCGGCGTGAACGCCCCCGGCCTGGAACTGCCCGAAGCGCATGTGCGCGGTGACGTGAACGTGCCGTGGAAGTGCGTGGCAGGCGCGATCTACAACATGCAGATGGCGGGCTTCGCTCGCGTCGGCTTCATTTCCGAGCCGCCGCCGGGCACCGGCACCGAGCGTCTGTAAGCAAGCCACCAGGAGTAATCGATATGGCAATGAGTGGCGGCAAGGACGATGGCGAGCCGATGATGGAGATGAACACGACGCCGTTGATCGACGTCATGCTCGTTCTCCTCATCATGTTCATCATCACCATCCCGATCCAGACCCACGCGGTGAAGGTCGATCTGCCGGTGAATGATCCGAATGCGACTCGGCCGCCGGTCGATCCGCAGAAGAACAAGATCACCATCGCGACCGATGGCACCGTCAGCTGGAACGGCTCGCCGGTCGATCCGGTCCGCCTGCGTCAGTACCTCGACGTGGCGGCAGCGATGAACCCGGAGCCCGAGCTGCACTTCCAGCCGGATCCGACGGTTCGTTACGACACGGTCGATCAGACGCTGGCAGTGATCAAGCGGTCGAACGTGACGAAGCTCGGCTTCATCGGCAACGAGCAATATTACCGCGAATTCTGATCACTCTGGTCATCAGAAGCGCAACGGGGCGGCCTCCTGTAGGTCGCCCTTTTTTTGTGCCTCGTTCGTCGGGCGCGCTTCGGGTCTAGCGGTGCCTAAGCTGGACCCCGACGCGGCCCCGCGCTGCGCCTCCTTCTGCCGCTTCCCCGTACTTGCGCTGCTGTCAGAAAAGTGACACCATCTTGTCACAAAAGCGTAACGAAGCATGTGGCTTGGCGCTGAACGGGAGAAGGTGTGATGCGCGTCGTGTACCTCCTTGCTCTGGCCGGCTGCTTGGCCAGCCCCGCGCTCGCGCGCGATCGCACGGGCTTTAAGGCGATCGAGGCACGGGATTATGCGGCAGCGGAGAAAGTGTTGCTCAACGAGCGGCGCATCTTTCCCAGCCGGCCCGAGCTGATGATCAACCTCGGCACCGTCTATGCCCGCACCGGCCGCCTCGCGGAGGCGGAGGGCTTGTATCGCGCGGCGCTCGATGCCGAGGCGGTGGAGATGGCGTTGCCGGACGGCGCGCTCGCCACCTCGCATGACGTCGCCCGGCGCGGCTTGCGCAGCCTGGCGCCGACGACCCTCGCGGTCAGATAAGCGCGCGAACGCGCGGCCGCCTAGGCATCCGTGGCAGCGCTGCGGACGCCGTGCTTTTGAAAAGGTGCGGGGGCGAGTGGACGCAGTCTGGCTCGCCTCCGGTTATCAAAGCCGAGGCAGGGTGACCCCGCGCTGTCCCATATATTTGCCCGCGCGATCGGCGTAGCTGACCTCACACGGCTCGTTCCCCTGCAGGAACAGGAACTGGCAGGCGCCTTCGTTGGCGTAGATCTTGGCCGGCAGCGGGGTGGTGTTGGAAAACTCCAGCGTCACATGCCCCTCCCAGCCGGGTTCCAGCGGCGTGACGTTCACGATGATCCCGCACCGGGCATAGGTCGATTTTCCCAGACAGATGACGAGCACGTCGCGCGGCACGCGGAAATATTCCACCGTCCGCGCCAGCGCGAAGCTGTTGGGCGGGATGATGCACACGTCGGTCTTGCGATCGACGAAGCTGTTTGCGGCAAAATCCTTCGGATCGACCGTGGCCGAATCGACATTGGTGAAGATCTTGAAATCGTCAGCAACTCTAGCATCATAGCCGTAGGAGCTAAGACCATAGCTGATGCAGCCATCGCGCCGCTGCGCCTCGACGAACGGTTCGATCATGCCGTGTTCGCGTGCCTGTTCGCGAATCCAACGGTCGGACAGAATGGACATGCGGCTGCTCCCTCCGCGTGCTCTTCGCCTCCCGCGCTGGCGGTGACAAGTCCCGGCGTGTCAATCGCCGGGTTGGTGGGTGGGATCAGCGGGGGAGGGTGATCGTCGCGACCAATCCGCCGTCGGGACGATTGGCGAGCGTCACCTCGCCGCCGGCGTCCTGCACGATCGCGCGGGTCAGCGCGAGGCCGAGGCCGATCCCGCCGGTGTCGCGGTTGCGCGATCCTTCCAGCCGGGTGAAAGGATTGAAGACGGCAACCAGTTGATCGTCCGGGATGCCGGGTCCGCGATCGGCGACCGACACTGCGACGGACCGCTCGCCCGCGGTGATCGCCACTTCCGCGGCGCCGGCATATTTCACGGCATTTTCGATGAGGTTGCGGACGGCGCGGCGGAACAGCGTCGGGCGCAGCCGCATGCGCAACCGCTCGACGTCTTCAAAGGCGACGTCGGCGCCCAGATCACGGAAATCCTCCACCACGGCATCGACCAGCGCGGCGAGGTCGACCTCGGTCACCGCCTCGCTCGGCCGCCCGAGCCGCGCCAGCGACAGAATGTCGTCGAGGGTGCGGCTCATTTCCTCGATCGTCGCCGCCATGCGCGCGCGATCCTGTTCGTCCTCGACCGATTCGATTCGCACGCGCAGCGCCGCCAATGGCGTACGCAGATCATGGCCGATTGCACCGAGCATTCGGTCCTTTTCGTCCAGCATGTCGGTGACGCGCCGGGTCAGGCCGTTGAAGGCGACGATGAGATCGCGCACGTCGCTCGGCCCCTCGACCGGGACGGCGGAGATTTCCCCGCGCGGGGTGAAAGCGCCGGCTGCCACCGCAAGCGCGCGCATCGGCCGCGAGATGCGGCGCGCGATCCATAACACGGGCAGCAGGATCAGGATGTAGATGATCAGCGTCTGCCCCAGCAGCGCCCAGAAGATGCGGTTGTTGTGGCGCGGCCAGGGCGCGTTGGTGGTCACCCAGCTGCCGTCGGCTTGCTGGACGGCGAACATCAACGTGTCGGTGGGACGCCCGCCGTGGCGCGCCGCCGCACGCGGGCCTCGATGGTCGCCTGGCCGGATGCCGGTATCGATCCGTCCGGGCGTGACGCCGAGCTCGACGAGCTGCTGGCGAAGTTCTTCGCCAACCTTGGGAAGACGCTCAAACGCCGCGGGAATAGGATTGCTGGCGCGTTGCCGCACCCGGCCACGGTCGGTCACCAGGGGCCGGTCGACCGCATGGTCGAGCGCGTCTGCCAGCCGCACCGCCGCCGGCCTGGTCGCTTGGGCGATCTTGAACGCCGCGCGCTCGCGCAGGATCAGCGCGAGATTGATCGCCTGCGCCGCAAACAGCGCGATCGCCAGCAGCAGCGCAAGCTGCCCCGACAGGTTGCGGGGAAAGCGCAGGATCACGGGCGGGTCATAGCCGAGTCACTTCCGCGGCGAGCGTATAGCCGCCGCCCCATACCGTCTTGATGAGCTGCGGATTGCGCGGATCGGCCTCGATCTTCTTGCGCAAGCGGCTGACCTGATTGTCGATCGCGCGATCGAACGCCGCCGCCTCGCGACCCTGCGTCAGGTCGAGCAGCTGGTCACGGGTCAGCACCTGACGTGGCCGGGTCACGAGCGCGTGAAGCAGGTTATATTCGCCGGTCGACAGCGGCACGGCCACGCCCTCGCGGTCGACAAGCGTTCGCTCGCCGGTCTTCAGGATCCAGTCGGCAAAGGCGTAAGCGCCTGCCTCCGGCGCATGTTGCCGCGCGCCGCCCGCCTGCACACGCCGCAGGACCACCTTGATCCGGGCGGCAAGCTCACGCGGGGAGAAGGGCTTCACCATATAATCGTCGGCGCCCATCTCCAGCCCGACGATCCGGTCGGTTTCCTCGCTCTTGGCGGTGAGCAGGATGACGGGGATGTCGCTAGTCGCGCGGATATGGCGGCACAGGCTCAGCCCGTCCTCGCCCGGCATCATTATGTCGAGGATGACGAGATCGATCGCATAGCCGCCCAGCCGCATCCGCGCGGCCTCGGCATCCCCGACCTGCGTGACGCGAAACCCCTGTTTGACCAGATATTGCGCCAGCGGCTCGCGGATTGACCGCTCGTCGTCGACGAGCAGCAGATGGGGCGTATCGACCATGATGTCGGCATCTAGCATGTCATGCTCCGCCGGAAAGGGCCGGGCGACATGATCGTCGCCCGGCTCCGGTCATCGGTTTCGCGCACGGCGCGCGCTCAGCGCGCCGGGGGAGCCTCGCCGCTGGGTGCACCGCGCATCTTCATCGCGCCGCGGGCGGCCTGCCGCTCGGCCGCGTCGATGCGGCCATCGCGATTGGTGTCGACGCGGTCGAACATGGCGCCGGCCGCTGCAACGGCTTCGGCCTTGGTCAGCACGCCGTCGCGGTTGGCATCGGCACCCATCATCATGCCCATGCCGCCGCCATGACGACCACCGCGCTTGCCCTTCCACTTGTCGCGCATCGCCTGGCGCTCGGCCGCGTCGATGCGGCCATCCTTGTTCGCGTCCATGCGATCAAAGCGCTGGCCGGCACGTTCACGGAACTGCTCGCGGGTTACCTCCGCCTCAGCGCCGCCACGGCGACCGCGGTGCTCGCCAGCGGTCAGCTTGCCGTTCTTGTCCGCGTCGAGCCGGTCGAAGCGGGCATCAGCCGCGGCCAGCGCCTCGGCACGGGTCACCACACCGTCGCGGTTGGTGTCGGCAGCGCCGGGGCCCCGCTGCGTGGCAGCGGTGGGGGCGGCGGTCTGGGCGATGGCCGCACCGGAGATCGCGGTGCCAGCGAGGGCGGCTGCAAAGATAAAGCGTTTCATTGACTTACGGGTCCTTCCTAAAGGAGAAGCTCTTGCTTCCCGTCATGGGACCCATATGCACACCGATTGTCGCGCGTGTTTGTCAGCGCGCCGCAAAAGTGTCGCAAATTGTCACGGTGCTGCCGCTGCTCCGGCTCAATCGATCAGTCGCTGGCGCAGCGCCTCGCGGCGTGCTGCATCCACGCCCAGCACCGCCTCGGCATATTGCTCGACCGATCCGTGGCGCTCCTCGATTGAGCGCGTCGCGGCGTGCAGGTAATCCGCATCGACGCCCATCAACGTCACGATCGCGTCGTCGGTGATCTGGCTGCCATAGCGCTCGCGGATCGAATCGCCCGCGGCCGCGATCCGGCGCGCCTGATTGCCCGCGACGTTGGTGAGGAGGTAATCCGCCATCACGTCATCCTCATGAACGCCGAGCAGGCGGTGGAGCAGCGCCGCCGCAAGCCCGGTGCGGTCCTTGCCCGCCAGGCAGTGCAGAAGGCTCGGTCCCTCGCGGGTGGCCAGCGCGTCGAAATACAGGCTCAGCGAGCGGACCAGCACTTCGCGATAGGGCATGTTGACGTAGAGCCGCGTCATCGCGTCCTTGGCCTCCGCGGCCGTCGCGATGCCGCGCCCGGCCTCCTCGTGCGGCGCCAGTTCGGAGCCGACGGTCTCGCCCGGCGCGAACAGCACGACGGCGTCGAACGGCTCGGGCCGCAGGCACGGCATCGACTGCCGCTCGCTGTCGCCGCGCAGGTCGATCACCGTCGACAGGCCGATCTGCGCCACGCCGGCGAGGTCATCGGGGGTGGCGCCGCCATGCTGTCCGGACCGCCAGAGGATCCCGCTCTTCAGCCGGCCATCGCGCGCCGCATAGCCGCCATAGTCACGGAAATTGTGGATGCCTTCGAAGGTACGGACGCGTTCGTTCATGCCCGCCGCGCTACCCCATTTCGATGACAATGTCGCGTCGTTTAATGAAGATGGCTTAGCTGAACGAGCGGCAGTGCTCCCCGCCGATCGTCACGCGGGGTCGCCATCCTTGTACTTCATCTCGAGGAAGCGGCCGCGCGTTTCGAGCGAATCGAGATCACCGCGGGCAAGCTCCTCGCTCATCTGGCCGATCTCGCGCTCGATCAGTTCGAGCCCCTCGATCAGCTGGCGGTCGGGCGTCTTGCCGTTGCGCTCGGTAGCGCGCAGCTCGGGCGGCACGCGTTGATAGTCGCGGACGAAATCGGGCAGCTGTTCGCCGACCAGCCGGCGGATGTCGGCACCGGCGGGCGTTTCGTCGCCGACCGTCTGCAACTGCTTGCCCAGCGTGTCGAGCCGGAGGCCGATTCGGTCGGCGATCTGGACGGCAGGCGCGGGCAGGGCCGGTCGCTGCGCATCGAGCCAGCGCGTCGTCTGCATCGGCAGCGCCTTCAGGTCGCTGCGCGCCAGCTTTTCATGAGTCACCGGGCGCGGGCCGGGTGCAAAGGCGATCGCGAGCGTCACTGCCGCCATCATCATCAGCACCGCCAACGCGCCGAACAGCCCGATCGGCATTATCGCGATGCCGATGATCGCCGCGGCAAACAGGATCGCGGCATTGGCCACGCCGATCGCCGCGACGCGCTTCGCCACGCTGCGCCGTTGCCGCGGCCGCCGGCTGACCGCGCGCGTGCCCGGCAGCGTGTCGAACGATTGCAGCCGCACGCGATCGAGCGTGTTGCGCGCGCTCGACAGCGCCTGATCGGTCTCGTGCGAGGTCACAGCGACTCCAGCTTGAAGGTCTCGGGCGAATTGCCCAGCCGGTTCTGCGCCGCGCCTTCCGCCCGGGCGATATAGCCGCGCGATTTCTCGACCTCGCCCGACAGCGTGTCGACGGTGGTCTTCATCGAATCCAGCGCCTTCAGCTTGAACGTGTCGATCGCGTCCATCGTCTCGTAGATGTTCTGGAACGCGCGCTGCAGCGTCTCAAGCGGGATGGCGGAGCTCGCCGCCTGCTCATGGATGCGCGCGGTGTTGGACCGCAGCAGCTTGCCGGTCGAATCGATGATGTTGGCGGTCGTGGTGTTGAGCTGCGTGATCTGTTCCAGCACCAGTTTCTGGTTGGTCATCGCCTGCGCCACCGTCACCGCGGTGCGCAGCGCCGCGACCGTGGTGGTCGATGCGCGATCGACGCCCTTGATCAGCTCCACATTGTTCTTCTTGACCAGGTCTAGCGCCAGATAGCCCTGCACCGTGACCGCCATCTGGGTCAGCAGGTCCTGTGTCCGCTGCCGGGCGTAGAACAGCGCGGTCTCGCGGATCGCCTTCGCCTTGGCGGGGTCGGTCGCGTCAAGCTCGTTGGCCTTGTCTTCCAGCTTCTGGTCCAGCATCTTCGACAGCTGGATCATCTGTTCCAGCTTCCCCATCGCGCTCCACAGATTGGCGCGTTCGGTGTCGATCGACGCATTGTCCATCAACAGCTCGTCCTTGCCCGACGCCAGGCTCTTCAGGATCGAGGCGATGTGCGTCTGGCTGGATTTGTAGCTGTCGAAATAATTGCGCATCTTGTTGCCGAACGGGATGATCCCGAAAAGCTTCTGCGGCGCGGTCAGATTGCCCTTCTTGCCGGGGTCGAGATCCTCGACCACGCGGCGCAGCTGGGCGAGATCCTTGCCGACGCCGGTTTCCTGATCCATCGCCCGCACCGGTCGATCGAGGAAGCGGTTGGACTGGCCCGCCGCATCGCGGATTTCCTTGGCGCCCATGTTGGTGATCGCATCGACCACCTTGCCGAATTCCGGGCTGTTGGCGTCGCGCTCCATCAGCTGCTGAACGGCGTAATCGGCGCGTTCCTCCAGCTTCGATTTCACGCCTTCCTCGACCGGTACAAGTCCCGCGGCCTTCTCCGCCGTCACGGTGGGCACCGGGTCGGGCGGCGTCAGCTTCAGCGCCGTGTCCGTCGCGGTGATCGTTTCAGGGGTGGTCGCCATCTACATCCTCCAGCGTCAGCCTCCACGATGGCGGCTGACGGTGCTTCGTTCAAGTGTACCAGTGATATAATACGCTGGTCGGACTCGCGCAAACGTGCCTGATTTCACGCGCTGTCTTTCGATTGGCACGGAAAAGTAACGAAGCTGCCACGACAGGGGCTTAGCCGGCGCTCACCACAGCCAGAACATTCGGGGGAATATCATGAACTGCGCCTTCTCGGGCGGCGTCGTCGCGACGCTGCTCGCCTGTTCTTCGACGGCCGCACTAGCGCAGGCTCAGGTGCCCGGAGATGATGGCGATATCGTCGTCACCGCGCAAAAGGTGGAGCAAAGGATCGAGGACGTGCCGCTCGCCGTCACCGCCGTCACGCAGGAGCGGATGCGCGAGATCGGCGTCAATTCGCTGTCCGAAGTGGCGCTATTCGTCCCGGGCCTGCGCGTGCAGGAGCAGAGCGCGAACAACCCCGGTTTCGTGATCCGCGGCATCACCTCGGATTCGGGATCGTCGCAGCAGGGCGCGCGCGTCACGCTCTACTATAACGGCGTCGACATCAGCCGGTCTCGCGGGGCGTATCAGGACCTGATCGATCTCGAGCGGCTTGAGGTGGTGAAGGGGCCGCAGGCGACGTTGTTTGGCACCGCCGCCGCGATCGGCGCGGTCAGCATCGTCTCGGCGAAGCCGCAGCCGGGCTTCTCGGGTGAATTGCTGGCGAGCTATGGCAATTACGATCGCGCGCAGGTGTCGGGCTTCCTCAACGCGGGGAACGATACGCTCGCGGCGCGCCTCGCCTTCGCGTACAAATATCGCGACGGCTATGTCCGCAACATCGCCGGCGATCCGGATGTGCCGAACCAGAACCAGGGCCGCGTCGATCAGGATGATCTGAACGGCCAGGATCAGCGCGGCATCCGCGGCTCGCTGCGCTGGACGCCGTCGGACGCCGTCACCGCCGATCTCGTCCTCACCTATGACGGGCAGCGCAATCCCGGCACCGCCTTCAAGAGCCGTGTGTTCGCGCCCACCGGCGGGCAGACCGGCGACTTCGGCTATGCGGAGCTCTCCGGCTCGCCGTTCAGCCAGGAGGTGCTCGGCAAGCGCAAGCTTGGCCTCGACCGCGACGTCTATGACGCGAACCTGACGATCAACGTCGATGTCGCCCCCGGCGTCACCTTCACCACCGTCAACGGCTATCGCCGCTTCAACGCGCTGGAGACGTTCGACGCCGACGGTGGCCCCGCCTGGTATCTGGAATTCGCCGAAGATGCGAAGGGTGACCAGTGGAGCCACGAAGGTCGCTTCAACTTCACTGGGGAGCGCTACCGCGCCTCGTTCGGCTGGAACGCCTTCTTCGAGAACGGCTATCAGCGCGTGCCCTTCTCGACCGAAGAGGGGACGTACATCGCCTGCTCCATCGCCGCGCCTTATGCGCAGGTGCGCGCCGCGCTGAACGCCGCTGGCCTGCCGACCGGCACCAACTGCATCGCGCCCAACGGCGCCATCCTCGCCGCGCGGGCCACGCAGATCCTGTCGCGCGGCGCTGCGACCGTCGTGCCTTATGCGTCGGAGTTCACCAACTATGGCAACAACGACACCTATTCGGTGTTCGCCGACGCTACCTGGATCCCGACCGACGCCCTTGAGGTGACCGCCGGCGCGCGCGTGCTGATCGAGGATCGCCAGTCGGGCTACAGCGCGATCCAGCCCAATTCGGTGCTGCTCGCCCCGCTCGGCGTGCGCACCAGCCTGCTCGGCACGGTCGGCACCGGCGGTGCGAAGTTCGTGGCGGAGCGCAGCTTCGCCGCGGTCCTCCCGCGCGTGAACGCGCTGTACCGTGTGACCGACGACCTCAACGTCTTCGCCACCGTCAGCAAGGGGCGCCGCTCGCCCGTGGTGCAGCTCGGCTCCGCCGCCGGCCCGGCCGGTGCGATACCCGCGCTGCAGATCGTGCCGGAGGAAACCGTCTGGAACTACGAAGCCGGCATCAAGGCGGGCAGCCGCACACTCTCTGGCACGCTGTCGGTCTTCTACCAAACCTATGACGATTTCCAGGTCAGCGTCACGGATCCCGACGGCCGCGTGACCACCCAAAGCGCCGGCACCGCCAACAACCTTGGCGTCGAGCTGGAGGGCACCTGGCGCCCGACCCGCTTCCTCAGCGTCTTCGGCAGCTTCGGCTATATCGACGGCGGGATCAGCGACAAGCCCCTGCCCGGCGGTGGCACCAACGCCTTCGCCGGCAACCGCTTCCGCCTCCAGCCGGAGGTGATCGCGGCGGGCGGCGCATCGCTTCGCCTGCCGCTGGCGGACGGCGTCACCTTCTACGCCACGCCCTCGGCGAGCTATCAGAGCAAGGTGTTCTTCGAACTGCCCAACCGGGAGGAGATCAGCCAGGACGGCTATACGCTGGTCAACGTGCGTGCCGGGGTGGAGTTTGCTGACGGCCGCTATCGGATCGGCGGTTTTGCCCGCAACCTCACCAACGAACGCTATCTGATCGACGCGGGCAACACCGGTGGCACGTTCGGCACGCCGACCTATATCGCCGGCGAACCGCGCTTCTACGGCATAGAGCTGTACGGCCGTTTCTGATGAGATGATCGGCCGGGCAGGGAACTACATCTCTGCCCGGCTGTTCTGCCGGCTCTAGCCGCAGCGCAGCAAATAGGCTAACGGCGCCTCAACGCCGCGAGGGCCGCGGCCATTCAGGAATTCCGATGCAGTTGCGCAACATCGCCATCATCGCGCACGTCGATCATGGCAAAACTACTCTTGTCGACCAGCTCTTTCGCCAGTCGGGCACCTTTCGAGACAATCAGCGCATCGAAGAGCGCGCCATGGACTCCAATGATCTCGAGAAAGAGCGCGGGATCACCATTCTGGCCAAGCCGACCTCGATTGAGTGGGAAGGCACCCGTATCAACATCGTCGATACCCCGGGCCACGCCGACTTCGGCGGCGAGGTGGAGCGTATTCTCTCGATGGTCGACGGCGTGATCCTGCTGGTCGATTCGTCGGAAGGCGCGATGCCGCAGACGAAGTTCGTGACGGGCAAGGCGCTGGCGCTGGGCCTGCGCCCGATCGTCGTCGTCAACAAGGTCGACCGTCCCGACCAGCGGATCCAGGAAGTGCTGGACGAGGTGTTCGACCTCTTCGTCAGCCTCGACGCCACCGACGAGCAGCTCGATTTCCCGGTTCTCTACGCCTCGGGCCGCAACGGCTACGCCAGCGAGGATCCCGATCGCCGCGAGGGCACGCTGACCCCGCTGTTCCAGAAGATCGTCGATCACGTGCCGCCGCCGGCGCTCGACGTCGACGCACCGTTCACCTTCCTGGTGACGCTGCTCGATCGTGACAACTTCCTTGGCCGCGTGCTCACCGGCCGCGTCAATTCGGGCACGGTGAAGATCAACCAGCCGATCCACGCGCTCGACATGGACGGCAAGGTGATCGAGACGGGCCGCGCGTCCAAGATCATGACCTTCCAGGGCCTTGAGCGCGTGCCGACCGACGAGGCGCGCGCCGGCGACATCATCAGCCTCGCCGGCCTTGCCGTTGCGACCGTGTCGAACACCATCGCCGACATCACCGTGACCGAGGCGATCCAGGCGCAGCCGATCGATCCGCCGACGCTGTCGATGCGTTTCGCCGTGAACGATTCGCCGATGGCGGGCCGTGAGGGCAGCAAGGTGACGAGCCGCATGATCCGCGACCGCCTGTTCCGCGAGGCGGAATCGAACGTCGCGATCAAGGTGACCGAATCGGCCGACCGCGACAGCTTCGAAGTCGCCGGCCGCGGCGAACTTCAGCTCGGCGTTCTGATCGAGACGATGCGCCGCGAGGGCTTCGAGCTCGGCATCAGCCGCCCGCGCGTGCTGTTCCGCGAGGACGAGAACGGCAAGAAGCTCGAGCCGTATGAAACCGTCATCATCGACGTGGACGAGGAGCATTCGGGCACCGTCGTCGAGAAGATGAACCTGCGTAAGGCCGAGATGACCGACATGCGTCCGTCGGGCGGTGGCAAGACGCGCATCACCTTCTCCGCGCCGTCGCGCGGCATGATCGGCTATCATGGTGAATTCCTGTCCGACACGCGCGGCACGGGCATCATGAACCGGCTGTTCGAGAAATATGGCCCGCACAAGGGCCCGATCGAGGGCCGCAAGAACGGCGTGCTGATCTCCAACGGCGCCGGCGAGGCACAGTCCTACGCGCTCGGCCCGCTCGAGGCGCGCGGCATCCTGTTCGTCGGCCATGGTGAGGCGCTCTACGAGGGCATGATCATCGGCGAGAACGCCAAGACGGAAGACCTTGAGGTCAACCCGATGAAGGCGAAGCAGCTGACGAACTTCCGCGCCTCGGGCGGCAAGGACGATGCGATCCGCCTGACCCCGCCGAAGAAGATGACGCTGGAACAGGCGATTGCGTACATCGACGACGACGAGATGGTCGAAGTGACGCCCAAGACGATCCGCCTGCGCAAGCGCTACCTCGATTCGAACGAGCGCAAGCGCCACAAGCGGTCGGCCGAAGCCGCCTGATCCTTGTTGCCGGACGGGTCGTGATCGGCCCGGACAATTCGACGCCGCTTCGCCGCGGGACGCCAGCGCTGCTGGCACCCCGGCTGAGGCGGCGTTCGTGTGTCTGGCTTTCTCCTGCGCCCATCCCAGCAGGTCGCGACTTGCACTCCCGCGCGTGACAGCGGAGAGAAAAGGTCATGGATGATTGCCGCGTTGCGCTGATCGGCTTCGGCTATGCCGGCCGGGTGTTTCACGCGCCGCTGATTGGCGCCACCCAGGGGCTGCGGATCGCTGCGGTCGCTTCCTCGCGTCCCGATACGGTGCGCGCCGCGCTCGGCGATGTCGCGGTCGAGGCGACGCCCGAGGCGGCGATCGCGCGCGACGACATCGATCTGGTGGTGATCGCCACGCCCAATGATCGTCACACCCCGCTCGCGATGGCGGCGCTGGACGCCGGCAAGCATGTCGTGGTCGACAAGCCCTTCGCGCTGACGCTCGCCGATGCCGCCGCGGTGGTCGACGCCGCTCGCCGGGCAAAGCGGCTCGTCAGCGTCTTTCACAACCGCCGCTGGGACAGTGACTTCCTCACCGTCGCGGCAGCGATCGCGCGCGGCGACCTGGGGCAGGTTGTCCATTTCGAAAGCCATTTCGACCGTTTCCGCCCGCAGGTGCGCGATCGCTGGCGCGAGCGGCGCGTGCCGGGCGGGGGCATCTGGTATGATCTGGGGCCGCATCTGATCGATCAGGCGGTGCATCTGTTCGGCATGCCCGAGCGGATCGAGGCCGATCTGGCGGTGCTTCGCCCGGGCGGGCAGGCTGATGACTGGGCGCACGCCGTGCTCGCCTATCCCGACAAGCGGGTAATCGTGCACGCTTCCATGCTGTCGGCCGGCGGCAGTCCGCGCTTCGTGGTGCATGGAACGGGCGGTACTTTGGTCAAGGCGATGCCCGATCAGCAGGAGGCGCAATTGCTGGCCGGCATGATCCCGGGCGTGCCGGGCTGGGGGGAAGATCCCGATCCCGCGATCCTCCACGACGGCGCCGGCAGCCGGGCGGTTGCCACGGTCAGCGGCGATCAGCGCCGTTTCTACCGGGGCGTCGTGGCCGCGATCCGCGGGGAGGGGCCAAATCCCGTTCCGCCAGAAGAGGCACTTGCCACCATGTCCTTGATCGAGGCTGGCCTGCGCGCCTCGGCGGAGCGACGCGCGGTCACGCCCGCGCTCCCGGCAAACGTTACAATGTCGTCGGAAACGCCCTGGCGACTGGAAGGCAGGCCGCCGCGCCCATAGGCGTCACCGTTCGTGAAAACGGGAGACTTCATGCGCCTGTCCTGTGCCCTGGTGCCGCTCGCCTTCCTGGCCGGCGCCGCTCATGCCAGCACCTATCCCTCGATCCCCGAGCCGATGATCTTCGACATGGTCCGCCCGCTCGGCGCGGAGCGCGGCGAGCTGGAGGTCAATGTCCTTGCCCAGACCGGCTCGCCCTTCGGCGCGAACGAGACCGAATGGGCGCCAGAGATCGAATATGCCTTTGCCCGGGGGCATGCGATCGAGTTCGAGCTGCCGTTCGACGGCCGCCGGCTGGCCGCCTACAAGCTTGGCCTGCAATCCTCGCTCGGCGCGTCGGCGGACGGGCGCAGCGCGCATGGCGTGCAGTATCTCGGCATCTATCACCGCGACAGCGGCCGCTACACCAACACCTTGCTGTACCTCGCCGGCCACCGCTTCAACGCGCGCTGGAGCACGATGAACATGATCGGGCTCGACGATATCAGCCTGGGTCGGCGGACGGGACGCAATGGCCTGCTGCTCAACCATGCGCTGTTCTACGATGCGCGACCCGGCACGATCCTGGGCGCCGAGCTGAACGTCGCCGGCGGCGCCGAACGCAGCGTCAAGCTCAGCCCGCAGATCCACCGGCGCGTCTCCCACGCCGCCAACGTCCAGCTGTCGCTTGGCGTGGAGAAGCTGCGCGCCCACCGCGCGCGGCCCACCGCGGGCCTGCGCGTCGTGCGCGAGTTCTGACGCTGTTCCCCGCCGCCGGCTGCACGCGTCAGCCGACTGCGCCGCCCAATTCCATCAACACGTCCCACTCCTCGTCGCGAACCGGCGTCACCGACAACCGGCTCTGCCGCAGCACCTCCAGCCTGGCGAGCCGCGGGTCGCTCTTCATCGTCGCCAGCGGTACCGGGTTGGCCAGCCGTTCTACCGGGCGGACCCGCACCTTGGCCCATTGTTCCTTGTCGCCATCGGGTTGCCATGCGCGGATGATCTCCATCACGCCGACCGCGGCCTTTTCCTTGTTGCTATGGTAGAAGATCGCCTGGTCGCCGGGCTCCATCTCCTTGAGGAAATTGCGTGCCGTATAGTTGCGCACGCCGTCCCACTCGGTCTCGCCCTCGCGGACCAGATCATCCCAACCGTAAACGTCCGGCTCCGACCGGAGCAGCCAATAGGCCATGTCTTTTCCCTAAACCCCTTGTGAACGCGACATTCCGAGCCGGTTCAGCCCGAATCGCGCAAGTAGCATGAACGCGCTTGCCGCATCATGCGTTTGCACCGGGAGAGCGGACCGAGCGTAGCTGTATGAGGAGGTTCGAGATGAACGGTTTTCTGATGAAGGCGGGGCTGGGGACCGCGATGGCCGCCACCGCCCTTGCCGCCGCCGCGCCGGCAGAGGCGCAGCGCTGGCGCCGTGGCTATGATCGCGGCGGCGATGTTGCTGCCGGCGCGCTGATCGGCGGCGTCATCGGGCTTGGTCTTGGCGCGGCGATCGCGTCGTCCAACGATCGTGGTCGCTGGGGCGGCTATGGTTATGACGGCTATTACGATCGCTACGACCGTCGTGGCTGGGCGCCGCGCCGGTATTACAACAACTACCGCTACAATTATCGCCCGCGCTGCTTCCAGCAGTGGCGCTACGATCCTTATTACGGCGGCCGGGTGCCGGTGCGCATCTGCCGCTAGGCCGGGGTCCCACCAGCACGCAGGGACCGGCGCGGGGAGCAACGCTTCCCGCGCCGCTTTTTTTGTTGGGCACCGCGATCGGATCGGCTACGCGCGCGGCCATGACCGATACGCCCCCCGACCATCTTTCGATCGATCCTTCGAGCCCGTATTTCGACCAGCCGACGCTGGAACGCGGCATCGGCATCCGGTTCAAGGGTGTCGAGCGCAACGATGTCGAGGAATATTCGATCTCGGAGGGGTGGATCCGCGTCGCGCTGGGCAAGAAGGTCGATCGCCACGGCCGCCCGCTGACGATCAAGCTGAGCGGCCCGGTCGAGGCCTATTTCCAGACCGGCGGCGACACTGTCGCTGACGAAGGCGACGGCGCCCAGGCCTAAATCCGGCTGGTGACAAACGCGGGAGGGATCACCTTCCCGCGTCGATCATCACGTACCATCAGGCGCGGCGCCGGCGACATTCCGGCGCAGCGCCCGATACTCAGGCAGCCGACAGCTGCAGCCGCGCGCGCGCGGCATTATATTCGCGCTCCATGCGGTCGATCCGCTCGGCGACGGTTTCCACCTTCTGCACCGCGCCGATGCCCTGGCCCGATCCCCAGATGTCGCGCCACGCCTTTGCCTTCGCCGGCTCGCCGTTCGAATTCTGGCCGAAGTTCATCGTCTTGTAATCGCCCTGGGGCAGATTGTCGGGGTCCAGCCCAGCCCGCTCGATCGAGCCGCGCAGGTAATTGCCGTGCACGCCGGTGAAGAGGTTGGAATAGACGATATCGGCCGCCTTCCCCTCGACGATGCCATTCTTGTAGCCCTCATCGGCATTCGCTTCGACCGTCGCGATGAAGGGCGATCCGATATAGGCAAAATCGGCGCCCATCGCCTGCGCGGCGAGCACCGCATCGCCGGTCGCGATTGCGCCCGACAGCGCGACCGGGCCGTCGAACCATTGCCGGATCTCGCTGACCAGCGCGAAGGGCGACAGGCGGCCGGCATGGCCGCCCGCACCGCTCGCCACCGGGATCAGCCCGTCGGCGCCCTTTTCGATCGCCTTGCGCGCGAACCGGTCGTCGATCACGTCGTGGAACGTGATCCCGCCCCAATTGTGCACCGCCTGGTTCAATTCCTCGCGCGCGCCGAGCGAGGTAATGGTGATCGGCACCTGCCACTTCTCGCAGGTCGCCAGATCCGCCTCGAGCCGGTCGTTCGACTTGTGCACGATCTGGTTCACCGCGAAGGGCGCGGCGGGGCGATCCGGATTGTCGCGGTTGTGCGCCGCCAGCTCCTCGGTGATGCGGTGCAGCCACTCGTCAAGCAGCCCCTGCGGCCGCGCATTGAGCGCCGGGAAGGATCCGACGATCCCCGCCTTGCATTGCGCGATCACGAGATCGGGCCCGGAGATGATGAAAAGCGGGGAGCCGATGACCGGCAACCGCAGGCGAGAAAGGATCGCTGGGACAGACATAATTTTGGTTATGTCCTCCCCGAAACTATCTGTCCAGCATGTACCATCGGCTCCCTGAACAATCGTAAAGGACGCTCAGTCCACCCGGCGCAGGTTGTCGCCCGCGTCGCGTGCATTCTGCACATAATGCGCCGCCGAGACCTTCAGCGATGCGATCGCCGCCTCGTCCAGCTGCTTCACCGCGCGCGCCGGGCTGCCCACGATCAGGCTGCCGGGCGGGAAGGTCTTGCCTTCGGTGACCAGCGCATTGGCGCCGACGATGCAGTCATCGGGGATGACCGCGCGGTTAAGGACGGTCGCGCCCATGCCGATCAGCACGCGGTCCCCGATCGTGCAGCCATGAAGGATGGCATGGTGGCCGATCGTGCAATCCTCGCCGATGGTCAGCGGCGCGCCCGGATCGGAATGGAGCATCGCGCCTTCCTGGATGTTGCTGCGCGCGCCGATCGGGATGGTCGTATTGTCGCCCCGGATCACTGCGCGAAACCACACGCTGCTATCCTCCGCGAGCCGCACGTCGCCGACCAGATCGGCGCTGGGTGCAACCCAGGCGGTTTCGTGACAGACGGGTCGCCGGCCGCGGAATTCGTAAAGGGGCATTTCTCTCTCCTGTATCATCCCTGGACAGTTGCGCACCGCGGTCACGAATGGCGGGTGCGAAAAGGTAAATGCGGCGTTAACCATTGCCTATGGATCGTCAGCCTCCTCCGTCATCCTTTCGCCACCCGATGCGCCAGAGGCTGGCGCCGCCCACCAAGGTGCGCGATCGGCGCAACGACGATCAGGATCTGAAGCTGTTCGTGCTGAGCTTCACCGCCTTCTTCATCTGCTTCTACACCTTGATGATGTGATCGCCCGTCGCCCGAGCTGACGGTCGCGCCCGCGGGTCAGTCGCAGGCGCGATGGAGCCGTTGCGCGATCCATGCCGAGACGAGGCACATGCCAGCGACCACCAGCAGCAACTGGCTCGCCGTCGCCCCCAGCGCCGTGATCCCCGCCACCGCGGCCGATCCGATCGTCAT
Source organism: Sphingomonas olei (assembly GCF_045369765.1). Taxonomy (NCBI): domain Bacteria; kingdom Pseudomonadati; phylum Pseudomonadota; class Alphaproteobacteria; order Sphingomonadales; family Sphingomonadaceae; genus Sphingomonas; species Sphingomonas olei. The sequence goes on along the minus strand of NZ_JBIQEU010000002.1, from coordinate 299,195 downwards.
CGCGCCGGCGTTGACGACATTGTTCGCCGCCACGGTGCGCGCTGTCTGGTCCTTGGGCACGGTGGTGGTGAGAAAGGCGTAGAGCGGCACCACGAACATGCCGCCGAATGTCGCCACGAACAGCAACGTCAGCAGGACGAGCGGCGCGCCCGGATGCGTTACGAACGCGGGAATGTCGTACAGCGTCCCCGCAGGCGCGGCATCCCAGCGGGTCGCGACGAACCAGAAGGCAAGCACCGCCGCGCCCATCGCGATGACCGACGCGGGCGAATAGCGCGCCGAGATCTGCCCGCGCAGCATCAGGTTGATCACCACCGATCCGATCGCCACGCCGACCGAGAAGATGGCGAGCACCAGGCTGGCGACGCTGGCGTCCGCGGTCAGCACGTTCTTCACCAGCGGCGGGAAGATCACCACCAGGACCGATCCGATCGTCCAGAAGAAGCTGATCGCGCAGATCGCGAGGAACAGCCGCGGGATGTGCATCGTGCCCGCCACCAGCCGCCACGATGCGCGCAGCGGATGGAAATCGAGCTTCAGCGGCGGGCCGAGGCGCGGGGCGGGGGGCACCAGCCGCGCGGAAATATAGCCCAGCAGCGCAACGAGGAAGGTGGTCGTCGCAATGAGGGCGATCGATTCGTAGATGAACCCGGCCACGATCGTGCCGAGCAGGATCGACAGGTACGTGCCCGCCTCGACCAGGCCCGTGCCGCCCAGCACGTCCTCATCCTCCAGATGCTGCGGCAGGATGGCGTACTTGATCGGGCTGAAGAAGGTCGAATGGATGCCGAGCCCGACGATCGCCAGCAGCATCAGCGCGACCGGCAGCGTCACTTGCCCTGTCCGCGCGAGCAGCAACCCGGCGCAACCGATCGCCATGATCACGAACTCGGCGATTTTCACCAGCCGGATGATGCGCGCCTTGTCGGTCGTGTCCGCCAGCTGCCCGGCCAGCGCCGACAAGATGAAATAAGGAAGGATGAAGAGCGCGGCGGCCAGCGCGTTGAAGAAGCTTTCCTGCGTTTCGCTCGCGAAAATTTCGTACGTCGCGAACAGGACCATCGAGGTCTTGAACAGATTGTCGTTAAACGCGCCGAGGAACTGGGTGATGAAAAGCGGCAGGAAGCGCCGCCGTTTAAGAAGCCCGAGGGCATTGATCATGGCGCAAAATGGCCCGGTTGTGGCAGAATGGAGGCGGGCATAGCCGTTGGTCGACGGTCATGCCAACCCTGCGCATAGTACGATCGACGCCGCCCCATGGACCCGATCGGCACGGTGAGCAGGCTTGCACCGGGGCGTTGCCGGTTTAAGTCTGCTGTCGTGTTATCGCTTCCCAACCTTCTCACCCTGTCGCGAATCGTCGCCGTGCCGGCGCTGGTGGCGCTGCTCTGGTGGCCCAGCTGGCACACCGGCTTCGGCCTTGCGTTCGCGCTCTACTGCCTGATGGGCCTGACCGACTATTTCGACGGCTATCTGGCGCGCGCGCAGGGTACCGTTTCGAAACTGGGCGTCTTCCTTGATCCGATCGCTGACAAGATCATGGTCGCAGCGGTCATCCTGATGCTGGTCGGCACGCGGCACAATGACATCGCCGTCATTACCGGCGTTCACATCATCGCCGCGCTGATCATCCTGTTGCGGGAAATCGCGGTTTCGGGCCTGCGCGAATTCCTCGCGGGGCTTCAGGTGTCGCTCCCAGTCTCGCGCCTCGCCAAGTGGAAGACCGCGTTGCAGCTGGTCTCGTTCGGCGCGCTGATCCTCGCCGGCGCCTTGCCCGCGCTCGGCTGGATCAAGCTGGTCGGGCTGGTCTCGCTCTGGGGCGCCGCCGCGCTGACACTGGTCACCGGGTGGGATTATCTGCGCGCCGGCCTGCGGCATATGGACTGATCGGCCATGCGGATGGTGTATTTCGCGTGGGTGCGTGAGCAGGTCGGCGTGCCCGAGGAGGATGTCGCTCCACCAGCCACCGTGGTCACGATCGCCGATCTGGTGGATTGGCTCGCCGGTCGGTCCGAGGCGCACGCCACGGCCTTTGCCCGCCGCGATCGGCTACGGGCGGCGCGTGACCAGAACTTCGTGCCCCTCGATACGCCGATCGACGGCGCGGCGGAGATCGCGATCTTTCCCCCGGTGACGGGCGGATGATCCGGGTCGTGGTCAGCGACGCGCCGATCGATATCGCCGCGGAAATGACGCTGGCCGAGGGCGCGGGCGACACGCAGGGCGGCGCCGTCGCCACCTTTACTGGTCTGGTGCGCGGTGACGATGGCGTCACCGAACTCACGCTGGAGCATTATCCCGGCGCCACCGAGAGGGCGCTCGAGGCGCTTGCCGCGGAAGCGTCCGCGCGCTGGCCGCTCGCGGGGGTGACGATCGTGCACCGGGTCGGGCCGATGTACCCCGGCGACCGGATCGTGTTCGTCGCCGCCTGTTCGGCGCACCGCGCCGCCGCGCTCGACGCCTGCGCCTTTCTCATCGACCGGTTGAAGACCGATGCGCCGTTCTGGAAGCGGGAGCGGCTGGGCGCGGAAACGCGCTGGGTCGACGCGCGCAGCACCGATGATGCGGCCGCCGCGCGCTGGCGCGGCTGAGGGGGGCTAGGCCCTCGCCGTCAGCCCATGCGGGGAACGAGCACGCCGTTCACCACATGAACGATCCCGTTCACCTGCTGGACGTCGGGCGTCTCGACATAGCTCTTGCTGCCATTGGCATCGATCAGCGCGATCGCCTGTCCGTCGCTGGTTGCGGTCAGCGGCACGCCCGCGACCGTGGGCAGCTGCACCGATCCCCCCGCGGCGGCGATCCGCCCGCGCAGGTCGGCGAGGGTGATCGTGCCGGGCACCATGTGATAGCTCATGACCCGGTCCAGCGCAGGCCGGTTGGCGGGGGCAAGAAGCTGGTTCACCGCACCGCGGTTCAGGCGGCCGAAGGCGCTGTCGGTGGGCGCGAAGACGGTGACCGGGCTGGCCGCGGACAAGGTCTGGCGCGCGGTGCTCAGGCTGATCGCCCGGGTCAGCATCCGCAGATTGGGGGCGCTGGCGCAATTCTCCGCGATGGTCCGGTTGCCCAGCATCGCGGCGCCGCCGACATAGGGGTTGATCGCAGTGGCGGCGGCAGCGGCGCGCATCCCCGCGAGGGTCAGCGGCGGTGCAACCGGCGGCGGCTGGTGCGCGACCGCGGGCGGCGCGGGCGGCAGCTGCGCCACCTGCTTTGCGGGCTGGCTGCACCCGGCCAGCACCGCCAGGATGCCGGCCGCTGCCGGCAGGGCGAAGGCTCTCGAACGATGTGCCATCATCGCGGTTAAACGCGGCAGGCACGGCGTTCGTTGCACGCGGAGCGGGGGGCAGGTGTTGGCCACGGGCTTCCGTATGCGTGTCCGTGCGGCTAGGCGAGGGAAATGATCGAAGATCCCCTGGGCCCGCTCGACCCCGAATTTGCTGCCGCGTTCAAGCGCGACGATCGTCGCCCGCCGTGCCAGCTGTATCTGATCTCCCCGCTCGACGTTGCCGGCGCTTTCCCGGACCGTCTCGCCCGCGCGCTCGATGCTGGCCCCGTGGCCGCGTTTCAATATCGCGTGAAGGACATCAACCAGCATGATGCCGCGCGTCTCGCCGAGCCGCTGCAGCGCATCTGCGCCGACCGCGACGTGGCGTTCATCGTCAACGACAGCATCTCGCTCGCCAAGCGGCTCGGCGCCGACGGTGTCCATCTCGGCCAGGAGGATGGTGACCCGCGCGAGGCGCGGCAGATCCTCGGCCCCGGCGTCCAGATCGGCGTCACGTGCCACGACAGCCGCCACCTCGCGATGGAGGCGGGGGACGCGGGTGCGGACTATGTCGCCTTCGGCAGCTTCTATCCCACCACCACCAAGGAGGTGAAGCATCGCCCCGAACCCGTGATCCTGTCCTGGTGGTCGACCCTGTTCGAATTGCCCTGCGTGGCGATCGGCGGGATCACCCCAGAAAACGCGCCGCCGCTCGTTGCTGCGGGCGCGGACTTCATCGCCGCGTCGGGCGCGGTCTGGAGCGGTGACGAGGCAGCGGCCGTCCGCGCGTTCAACGCCGCGCTCGGCTGAACACGACGCTCAGCCTTCGCCCGGCGGGAAACAACCGCCGCCTGATCGGTTTGCCGATGATGAAGGTAGAGGCTCCGGCCCCTGCCTTCGCTTGGTTGGAACCGGCAGGGGAGCCAGGACGCAATGACGCGGCTGGGCGGAACGATCTTGTCCCTCATCGTGCTGGCGGTGATCGGTTTCGCCTCCATGCTGTCCTTCGGGCCAGTCGCTCCTCAGAAGCGGCCAAACTTCTCCGCAGACAGGCCGATACCCCCCGCTGAACCCGCGGTCGCGGCCACGATCGGTATGCCCGTGGCAGGGGTTTCGGCGGATCAGATCGCCGACAGCTGGGGCGACAGCCGCGGCGACGGCACCCGCGTGCACCAGGCGATCGACATCCCCGCCCCGGGCGGAACCCCGGTCCTCGCGGCCGCCCCGGGGCAGGTGGAAAAGCTCTTCGAAAGCGCCGCCGGCGGCACCACGCTCTACGTCCGCTCGCCCGGCCGGGAATGGATCTATTATTATGCGCATCTCGCCGGCTACGCCCGGGGAATCCGCGAAGGATCACCGGTTCAGCGCGGCACGCTGCTGGGATTTGTCGGCGACACGGGCAACGCAGGGGCGGGCAACACGCACCTGCATTTCGCGGTCAACCGGATGGCGCCGGGTGAGCGCTGGCATCAGGGAACGCCGGTCAATCCATACCCGCTGCTTGCCGGACCGGCACTTCGCCGCTAGACGCGCCCATCGCTCTTTCCAGCAGGTATAGACCATGAAGATCAGCGGCGTCGATATCCGTCCGGGTAACATTATCGAGTATGAAGGCGGCATCTGGCGCGCCGTGAAGATCCAGCATACGCAGCCCGGCAAGGGCGGCGCCTATATGCAGGTCGAACTCAAGAACCTGCGCGATGGCCGCAAGAATAACGTGCGTTTCCGCTCGGCGGAAACGGTGGAGCGCGTTCGTCTCGACACCAAGGATTTCCAGTTCCTGTTCGCCGAGGGCGACAGCCTCGTGTTCATGGACAAGGAAACCTATGACCAGGTGACGCTGCCGCGCGATCTGCTTGGTGATGCCGCCGCGTTCCTGCAGGATGGCATGGACGTGGTGATGGAACTCTACGAAGAGGAAGCCATCAGCGTGCAGCTGCCGGACACGATCGAGGCGACGATCGTCGAGGCGGACGCCGTGGTGAAGGGGCAGACCGCCTCGTCCAGCTATAAGCCGGCCGTGCTCGACAATGGCGTGCGCGTGATGGTGCCGCCGCACATCGCAAGCGGCACGCGCATCGTGGTCGACGTGTACGAGCAGACCTACGTCCGCCGCGCCGAATAGTCTCTCCCGCAGGCGGGAGGGGCCAGGGGAGGGCATGTCTCCCGGCGTCGCGTTTTCGTTTCAGGCCCTCCCCCCGCTTCCTCACGGGGAAGCAAGAAAGTAGACGACATGCCAGCTCATTCCGGTCTCTTCACCGTCATCGAACGCGCCGCTCGCAAGGCCGCGCCACGGCTGCGGCGCGACTTCAACGAAGTCCAGCACCTTCAGGTGAGCCGCAAGGGGCCGGCGGATTTCGTGTCCATGGCTGACAAGCGTGCCGAGCAGACGCTGTATGAGGAGCTTTCCAAGGCGCGACCCGACTGGGGCTTCATCATGGAAGAGCGCGGCGAAGTGGCGGGCGACCCCAACAAGCCGCGTTTCATCATCGACCCGCTCGATGGCACCACCAACTTCTTGCACGGCATCCCGCATTTCGCGATGTCGATCGCGGTTGAAGAGCCGATGCCCAACGGCAAGCGTGAGATCACGACCGCGCTGATCTACCAGCCGCTGACCGACGAAAGCTTCTGGGCGGAGAAGGGACGCGGGGCGTGGTTGCAGGACCAGCGCCTGCGCGTATCTTCTCGTCGTGAGCTGACCGAGGCGGTCGTCGCGACCGGCATCCCGTTCATGGGCCATGGTGACTTTGCCGAATGGACCCGCATCTTCGGCTCTATTGCGCCGCAGGTGGCGGGTATCCGCCGGTTGGGCTCGGCGGCGCTTGATCTTGCCTGGGTCGCGGCCGGCCGGTTCGACGGTTATTGGGAATCAAAGCTGCACATCTGGGACGTCGCCGCCGGCATGTTGCTGGTCAAGGAAGCCGGCGGCTTCGTGACCGATTTCCGCGGTGGTGATCGCGCGCTGGAACGCAACGAGTTCCTCGCCGCCAATGACGGCCTGCACTCCAAATTGCACAAGCTGCTGGCTGGTGCGCTCCGCTGAGTTGACGCTGCTCGGGAATGTTTGCGCGTGCCCGTTCAAGGCGCGCGCGCATGGCTGTCAGAACGTATACACCAGCGACGCCCGGCTGATCGTGTCCGTGGACACGCGGCCCTCGGGCGGCATGCTTTCATATTGTACTGTGTAGCTCACCTGCGCGGAGAGCGGCCCCAGCAGCTTGGCGGCCATCGCGGTCGTGCTGCTGACGGTGGAGTTGAACTGCTGCAGATAGGCCGATGCGTCCTGCCGCAGCGTCAGGCCGGGGGTCAGTTTCCAGTCAAAGTCCACGCTCCCGCGCGCTGCGATGCTGCTCTCCACCGTTGCATCGGTGAATTCCGTGTGACGGAAGGCAGGGCCCAGTTCCAGGTTCAGCGTCACCTTGGGTGACTGGATCGCGCTGTAACCCGCACCGGCCGATGCCGAATAACGATCGGAATAGCCCAGGAAGTGATCGCTTTCATACTGAAGCGCGCCATAGACATAGCGACGGGAATCGAGTTTCCAGTTGGGCTCATAAGCGGCGAGATAATGTTCGCGCGTGGTGATGCCGAGGCTGCGCTGGTAATCGATCCGCCCGCGTAGCTTGTGCCGCCACTCCAGCCCTTCGCGCGTCAGGTCCAGCACGCCGGTTGCGCCCGCCGTGTTGGAATTACCGGTCGTGATGAAGCCTCCCACCTCGGCGCGCCCGACCCACAGGTCGGTCCAGCCGGCCCGGACGATCCGCGTCTGGCGATCCTTGGCGCGCACCTCGCGCCATTCGTCCGCGATCCGCAGCACAGCATCGCCGCTCGCCGGATCGGCGGCGCGAGCGTATTTGACGATCGTCGAAACCTCGTTCTCGTTACCCGAGGCGATGGCGGCATCCAGCATCGCGCGGATCGGCGGCGGAATGACGATCCGCTCCTCATCCTGCGTGGCGCCTCCATCAGCAGCAGCTGTCGCAGCGATCAGGAGGAGCGGGTAGATCACGATGCAGTCATACCTAAAAGCGTGAAGCGGGTGAACGGAAGGCCGGTGGGCAGTGGGTCAACCGAGGTGAGTTGAAAAGGCGCCGAGCACTTCCCGATAGAGCGTGCGCTTGAACGGAACAATGATGGTCGGCAAGTCTGCGGGGTCTGCCCATTTCCAGGCGCGGAATTCGGGATGCTGCGTGTCGATCCGGATGTCATTGTCGGAGCCGAGGAAGCGGAAGAGGAACCAGCGCTGGACTTGCCCGCGGTAGCGGCCCTTCCATACCTTCCCAATGAGCTCAGGCGGAAGGTCGTAGCGGAACTCCTGCGGCGCCTCGGCGATCAGGGAGACGTGCTCTGGCCGGATACCGGTTTCCTCGCCCAGTTCGCGCAGCGCCGTTTCCAGGGGTTGCTCGCCCGGGTCGATGCCGCCTTGGGGCATCTGCCAAGCCTCCAGGGTAGTATCCAGCCGCTGGCCGACGAATACCTTGCCGCTGCCATTGAGCAGCATGACGCCCACGCAGGGTCGGTACGGGAGATCGGCCGTGGACATGAAAAGCTACCCTCTGTTCTGCGCGTGGGCGAGGACCTCATACGCCATCACCGCAGTCGCGACAGCCGCGTTCAGGCTGTCCGCTTTACCAAGCATCGGCATTTTGACGAGGAGGTCGCATTCCGCCTCGATCTCCGCCGGCAGGCCTTGCGCTTCGTTGCCCGTCAGAAGGAAGGTGGGCGTTTGATAATCTGCATGACGGTAATGGTTGTCGGTGCGCAGGCTCAGGCCGACCAACTGGCCGGGCCCGCTTCGCAGCCAAGGCAGGAACTGGTCCCACGATGCGCGCACCAGTGGCACGGTGAACAGCGCCCCCATGCTGGCCCGCACTGCTTCGGTCGAGAATGGATCGACGCTGTCGCCGATCAGGACCAGTCCGCCCGCACCCACCGCATCTCCCGTGCGCAGGATCGTGCCGAGGTTACCGGGATCTCGGAGCCGTTCGGCGACAAGCCAGATCGGGCTGGTGGTGCGATCAAGATCCTCGAGACGCGAATCGAACGTGTCGAAGGCACCGACCACGGCCTGGGGATTATCCTTGCCCGACAGCTTCGAGAGGATCGCTTCGCTGGTCTCGATCGCTTCGCCGCCGCTGCCTTCGACCGCATCCACCAGTGCGGATACGAGCGGATGCCGGGCGCTGGGGGCGGCAAAGAACAGATAGCGCGGAACACGGCCTGTCTCGCGCGCCTCAGTCAGGATGCGCAGCCCCTCGGCAAGGAAGAGGCCTTCTTCGCGGCGATGACGCTTGTCGCGCAGCGATTGAATCCGCTTGACCAGCGGATTGGAAAAAGCGGTGATGGTACGCGGCATCTCTGATCCGTTGTCAGTCTTCGCCGAACTTCTCTTCGACAAGGGCGCACATCGTGTCGACCACCTGAGCGGCATTGTCGCCCTGCGCGCTGATCGTGATCGTGTCGCCCTTCGCGGCGCCCAGCATCATCAGCCCCATGATCGACGTGCCCGTCACGGTAGCACTCCCCTTCGCGACCTGCACCGCGATCGGCTGCTGCGTTGCAAGGGTGACGAACTTCGCGCTGGCCCGTGCGTGGAGCCCACGGCGGTTGGAAATGAGAACCTCGCGCGAGACCGTCACGCGACCGCTTCGCCCATACCCAGAACCTCGGAGGCGACAGAAATGTACTTTCGCCCTGCCTCTCGCGCGGCTGCGACCGCGGCGGCAACCCCCATCTTGCGACGCGCCGACTCAAGCCGGATCAGCATGGGCAGGTTGATGCCTGCGATCACCTCGATGTGGCCGCGCTCCATCAACGAAATGGCGAGGTTGGAGGGCGTGCCGCCGAACAGGTCGGTCAGGACGATGACGCCGCGCCCGCCGTCAACATCGGCGATCGCCTGGCGAATATCCGCGCGGCGCGCCTCCATGTCGTCGTCAGGGCCGATCGCGACCGTGCGCACCTGCTCCTGCGGCCCCACCACATGTTCCATTGCCGTCACGAATTCATCGGCCAGCCGGCCGTGCGTAACGAGCACCAGCCCGATCATCTGTGTCGTCAATCCGTTCATTGCCCGTCAGGCCGATCCTCGAACGTACCCTGCTGCAGTGCCGCAAGATCCCGATGGACCACCGTGGGCGAAAATGCCGCGCTGCGCAACCGCGCTGCCACGCGCTCCGCCACATGGACCGACCGGTGTCTTCCGCCGGTACAACCGAAAGCGATATTGATATAGGATTTTCCTTCGGCGCGGTAGCGGGGCAGCAACAGCAGCAGAAGGTCCTCGATCCGCGACACGGCAGGCTCATAGGCAGGATCTTGCGCAACATAGTCCGCGACCGGCGCGTCGATACCCGTGCCCGGACGCAACGCGGGATCCCAATGCGGGTTGCGCAAAAACCGCATGTCGAAGACGAGATCGGCGTCCCGGGGCAAGCCCCGCGAGAAGCCGAAAGACATGACCGTGATCGCGGGTTCTCCCAGACCCGGGTGGAAGAACCGGCGCCGGATAGCCTGTGCGAGATCGGCACTGGTGTAGTAGCTGGTGTCAATCAGGCCCGCCGCCCAGCGGCGCAGTGGATCGACAAGGGCACGCTCCCGCTCGATCCCTTCCCGTGCGGGGCGGTCGGCGGCGAGGGGGTGGCGACGGCGCGTTTCATCATAGCGCCGGGCAAGCTCGTCGGATGCGCAGTCAAGGAACAGGACGCTGATGTCGTGCCGACCGGCGGACCGAAGCCGATCGACCAGTCTCACGATCGCTTCCGCATCGAAGTCCCGCGTGTTCGCGCCGATGCCGATGGCAAGCGGACGTGACGTCTCATCACGACCAAGAGCCGCCTCGGCACTAAGCAGGCGATCGAGCAGGAACAGGGGGAGATTGTCGACGATCTCCCATCCCAGATCCTCCAGCGTGTTCAGGGCGGTGGATTTGCCTGCTCCGGACATCCCGGTGACCAGCAGGATTTGGGAAGGAGGCGTCATGGGAAATCGTGTCTCAAGGCATATTCGATGACGAGTGGTGCGGAGGCCGGTCGTGGATCAAGGTTCACGAGCCGAACCGCTATTCCAGCGAACGTCTCGACCAATCGTTCCGGCATACGCTCGGGCGCGGGCATGTTGTCCCGGAGAAGCCGGACGGCCAGCGCGACGGGCACGTCATCAACGTGGGGAACTGGCACAATCCCGAGGCCGCGAATTTCCAGGCGCCCGCCAATGGTCATTGGCGCACTGGCGAGCAATGCCGAGGGCGTTGGTGTGAGCCGGGTATAGTCATCGGACACCAGCAACGCCCCCCGATCGATCAGGCGAAGCGCGAGATCGGATTTACCCACGCCTGATGGACCCATCAGCATTATCCCCCGCCCGTCGATCGCAACGGTCGAGGCGTGAATAGTCTCAATGCCAGGCATGTTATTGATAACCGGGGAAGGGGAGGCGGAGGACGAAGCGGGCGCCACTTAATCGATCCTCCCGCGACTCGACGTGAATTGTCCCGCCATGCGCCTCCACGATCGTCCGGGCAATCGCCAATCCCAGGCCGGAGTGCCGCCCGAAATCCTCGCGGTCGGGACGGATCGACTGAAATCGACGGAAGATGGCTTCGCGCGCGTCCTCGGGCACGCCTGGCCCTTCGTCCTCGAAGCGCAGCTCAAGCTTCCCCGCACGGACCGCGGGCGCGATCGACACGACACCGCCCTGCGGGGAAAACGAGACCGCATTGTCGATCAGATTCTCGAACACCCGCTCAAGGCGCGCGCCTTCCCCAAGGATGACGAGCGGCGTTGCGCCCGCATCATCGAACCGAAGGCGAACGTCACGGTCGATACCGCGCTCCTGATGATGGGCAATGATCGCCTTCAGCATCGCGCCGATATCGACGGGTTCGAATTTTGCGCGGCTGAGCTGCGCGTCCAGTCGCGAGGCATCGGAGATGTCGCTGATCAAACGATCCAGGCGGTGCACATCGTCCCGAACGATCGCCAACAGGCGCTCCTGAAGTTCGGGATCCTTGACGCTGGCAAGGCCGTCAACGGCGGAGCGGAGGGAGGCGAGGGGGTTCTTCAATTCGTGCGTAACGTCGGCCGCGAATGCCTCGGTCGCGTCGATGCGTGCCCGCAAGGCAAGGCTCATGTCCGACAGCGCGCGCGCCAGCATGCCGATCTCGTCGCGTCGATCCGGCAAGCGCGGCACCACCACCTCGCGCGCACGTCCAAGGCGGACGCGAACCGCCGCCCGCGCGAGCCGGCGGAGCGGCCGGACGATCGTGCGCGCCAAGAAGAGCGACAGGAGGATCGACACCAGCGTCACGACGGCCAGGACGACGCTCAGCCGAAAACGCTCAACCCGCACGGTCTGGGTAATGTCTCGCGCGTTGATCGTGGTCATCAGGGCGGCTTTACCGTTCGGCAGCCGCGCAGCTGCGGTAATGACCGGGGTGCGATCGGGCGCCCGCCACACCGTGCCCGATGGGTAACCGGTCAGCGCGCTCTTCACGTCCGTCCAGTCCAGCCCATCGTCACGCTCACGATACAATGGCGGGCGCTTGGCTCCGACGACGGTGTCGATGCCGGCGTCGAGAAAGCGCGCAATTCGCTGGCCGAAGCCGTCCTTGTCTGGATCGCGCAGCAGGAAGTTGCGCTCGCCCAAGGCGCGGCTGTCGTAGAGCAGGTCGCCATTGGCAGCGAAAAGGCGGATGCGTGTGCCCGTATCGCGCGCAAACAGGCGAATGAGCGGCGCGCGCGAAGCCGCCGGGGCGACGGCCAGAGCCTCCGCCATGAGGCGCGCCTCCCGGATCGCCTGCTCCGTTCGGCTGTCGAGGATCCTGCTGCGATAGGAATCGAGGTAAAAGAACCCGCCTGCCAGAAGCAGGAGGGCGAACACATTCACCGCGAGGATCCGGCGGGTAAGCGATACCCGCCCGGACCAGCGAAGCGTCAGGTCGCTGGAGTCATTCTTCTGAGAAACGGTATCCGGCGCCATATAAAGTCTCGATGGCGTCAAAGGCCGGATCAACCTGTCGGAACTTGCGACGAACGCGCTTGATGTGGGAATCTATCGTGCGGTCATCGACGTAGATGTCGTCTTGGTACGCCGCGTCCATCAACTGATTGCGGGTCTTCACGATGCCAGGGCGCTGCGCCAGCGTCTCCAGGATCAGGAATTCGGTGACCGTCAGCGTGACCGGTTCACCCTTCCACGTCACCTTATGCCGCGCGGGATCCATCGAGAGGTGCCCGCGGTCGAGCGCCGCCGCAATCTCAGCCTCGCCAGGCTCGCTCGCCAGCGCGAGGTCGGTGCGGCGCAAGATGGCGCGGATACGCGCGATCAGCAGCCGCTGGCTGAAGGGCTTGGCAATATAATCATCCGCGCCCATCGCGAGGCCAAGCGCCTCGTCGAGTTCATCATCCTTGCTCGTCAGGAAGATGACCGGAACCTGGCTGCGCTCACGAAAGCGCCGAAGGAGCTCCAGCCCGTCCATTCGCGGCATCTTGATGTCGAAGATGGCGAGGTCCGGCGGATTATCCACCAGAGCCTTCAGCGCTGTCTCACCATCCGAATAGACCCGCGTCAGAAACCCTTCGGTCTGAAGCGCGATAGACACGGAGGTGAGGATATTTCGGTCGTCGTCGACGAGCGCGATCGTTGCCGTCATGGAACGGAGCGATACTGCAAAGCGGCTGATGTCTCAATGGTGTGTGACAAGAGTGATGCTGCAATGCAGTGGAACCGCGGCTCCTCAAGGTCGCTTGTGCTGGCATGAGGATCGAGTGGACTGGCTGGGAGGTGCCGTCGCTGATCGCCAATGTCGCGATCGCGGCCGGGGCGGTGTTGGTCGGGCTCGTTGTTCACGCGCTCTTCATGGCGGTAGGCCGGCGTCTGGCCGCACGCACACCAGATTCGATTGACGACGCCGCGTTGGCGCTCGCGAAGCGACCGCTGCGCTGGATCGCAGCCGCAATTGCGCTCGCGGCGAGCCGACGCTTCCTCGATCTGCCATCCTGGGCCAACGAGCTGTGGGGGCTCGCCGCGGGTTTCATCGTCCCCGGCCTGATCGGGTGGCTGCTGATCACGATCGTTCGGGTATATGCGCGGGCGGTCGAGATCCGATACGACATCGCGGTCGAAGACAATCTTCGTGCCCGCCGCCGGCGCACACGAACCACGATCCTCAGCCGGATCGGCGTCATTGCCATCGCGCTGATCACCATCGCCTTGATGCTGTTGTCTATCCCCAGCATCAGGAGCATCGGGATCACGCTCATGGCATCCGCCGGCCTTGCCGGTCTTGCAGTGGGTGCCGCAGCGCAGCCTGCGCTCAAGAACCTGATCGCCGGCGTTCAGCTTGCCTTTACCGAGCCGATCAGGATCGACGATGTGCTGATTATCGAGGGTGAGTGGGGAAGGGTGGAGGAGATCCGCCTCACCTATGTGGTGGTTGCTCTTTGGGATGAGCGCCGATTGGTTGTTCCGGTATCCCGATTTCTCGAGATGCCGTTCCAGAACTGGACCCGCAACACGAGCCAGTTGCTTGGCAGCGCCTTCTTCTGGCTGGATCCGACCGCCGACATTCCCAGGCTTCGCCGCCATTACGAACAGGTCGTCCGTGCGAACCCGCGCTGGGACGGTCGCGCCTTCGTTCTTCAGGTAACCGATACGAAGCCCGATGCGATCGAGGTGCGTGTCCTCGCGACCGCCAAGAACGCGGCGACTGCCTTCGACCTGCGGTGCGATCTTCGGGAAGCCATGCTCGCCTTCATTCGCGACGAAATGCCCGAGGCGCTGCCGCGCCGTCGCCTTGTTCAGGTGGATGATGTGCTTGCCGCTGATCACCCGGCCCGGGCCTAGACCTTCTCCACTACGGCAGTGACGCCATCGAATTTGACGATGCGCACCGTCGCCCCGGCCGGGCTGTCAGGTCCAGTGGCAGGCCATTCGCCGTCGCCAATCCGGACACGGCCCCGGCCGGAAACGATCGGCGCGGTGACGGCCACATGCTGGCCGACGAGCCGGGCCGCGCGATCATTCAGGTGCGGATCGCTCGAATCCACCGGATAGTCGCGGTACCAGCTTTGGCCGATCATCACGGTCATCACGCTCCAAGCTGCGAACACGGCGAGCTGCACCGCGATCGGTAGATCCGGAAACGCGAAGGTCACCGCCGCCAGGACCGCGGCCGCAATGGCAACGAAGATCAGGAAGATGCCGGGAACGAGCAGCTCCGCAATCGCCAGAAGCACAGCGCCGATGAGCCACACCAGCGCCATGTTGGAGAGGATGCCGCCCAGCATCATTCAGGTCCGCGTTCGCGAACACGAGGCACCGTCTGGCGCGCGGCGGAAGGTGGCGGGTTGGTCGCCACGCCGGCTTCAGCAAGTGCAGCCTTGGCCAGTTCGCCAATCCCGCCCAGCGTGCCAACCAGCTGGGTGGCCTCTACCGGGAAGAGGATCGTCTTGGCATTGGGACTCGTCGCGAATTTGCCGACCGCCTCGACGTACTTTTGCGCGATGAAGTAATTGAGGCTCTGCGTCCCGCCCTGCGCGATGGCGTCCGATACGACTTGTGTCGCCTTCGCCTCGGCCTCAGCGCCGCGCTCGCGCGCTTCAGCTTCGCGGAATGCGGCTTCGCGACGGCCTTCTGCTTCGAGGATTCGGGCCTGCTTCTGGCCTTCAGCGCGCAGGATTTCGGAAGCGCGCATGCCTTCCGCCTCAAGGATATTCGCACGCTTTTCGCGTTCCGCCTTCATCTGGCGTCCCATCGCATTCACGATATCGGCGGGCGGGCGGATGTCCTTGATCTCGACGCGGGTGATCTTGACGCCCCACGGAGTCGTCGCATGGTCGACTACCGCGAGAAGCCGCGCGTTGATCTCGTCACGTTTGGACAGGGTTTCGTCGAGATCCATTGATCCCATGACAGTGCGCAGGTTGGTGGTCGTCAGCTGCAGCAGCGCCGTATGCATGTCGGAGACTTCATAGGCGGCCTTGGCGGCGTCCAGCACCTGAAAAAAGACGACCCCGTCGGTGGAGATCATCGCATTATCCTTGGTGATGATCTCCTGCCCCGGAATGTCGATGACCTGTTCCATCATGTTCACCCGGCGGCCAACGCGATAGAAGAAGGCCGGATAGAAATTGAACCCCGGCGCCGCCGTGGTGGTGTACCGGCCGAAATGCTCGATCGTGTATTGATAGCCCTGGCGCACGATCTTGATGCTGATCATCAGGTACAGAAGGACCAGCACCAGAACGAGCGCCGCGGTGAGAAGTGCCATTCGCCTCGATCCTCTCGCTTTTCGTTCAATAGCCTAGCAGTCGGATGCGAGGGGGCCTAGCGGATTGGCGCCCGCGCGGTTACATGGCCCGCCACTTCCCTGCGCAACGGAAACGGCATCTCATGGATATTCGGCTCGGCCTCACCTTCGACGACGTACTGCTCGTCCCCGGCGCTTCCGAGGTGTTGCCGAGCGGAGCGGATACCCGCACGCGGGTAACGCGGGACATCGCTCTTAATATCCCGATCCTCTCCTCCGCGATGGATACAGTGACAGAGGCGGACATGGCGATCGTCATGGCGCAGCTGGGTGGCATGGGGGTGCTGCACCGCAATCTGACCATCGAAGAACAGGTTGCGGCGGTGCGCCAGGTGAAGCGCTTCGAAAGCGGAATGGTGGTTAATCCGATCACGATCAGCCCCTGGGCGACATTGGCCGAAGCGCAGGCGCTGATGGCGCAGAACCGGATCAGTGGCATCCCGGTCGTGGAGGCGAACGGCCGCCTGGTCGGCATCCTGACCAACCGCGACGTCCGCTTTGCCGAAAACCCGATGCAGCCTGTGTCAGAGCTGATGACGCGCGAGAACCTGGCGACGGTGCGCGTCGGCGTCGGGCAGGAAGAGGCGCGGCGCCTGCTTCACCAGCGGCGGATCGAGAAGCTGATCGTTGTTGATGAGGATTATCGCTGCGTTGGCCTGATCACGGTGAAGGATATCGAGAAAGCCGTCACCTATCCGGATGCCACCAAGGATGCGGCAGGCCGGCTGCGCGTGGCGGCGGCGACGACCGTCGGTGA
Organism: Sphingomonas olei; assembly: GCF_045369765.1. Lineage (NCBI taxonomy): Bacteria > Pseudomonadati > Pseudomonadota > Alphaproteobacteria > Sphingomonadales > Sphingomonadaceae > Sphingomonas > Sphingomonas olei. The sequence goes on along the minus strand of NZ_JBIQEU010000002.1, from coordinate 282,860 downwards.
CAAGGGGTTCGAGCGCACCGAGGCGCTGGTCGACGCCGAGTGCGATCTGGTGGTGATCGACACGGCGCACGGCCACAACCGTGATGTGGCCCGCGCGGTCGAGCGGGTGAAGAAGCTGTCCAACTCGGTCCAGGTGGTGGCCGGCAACGTAGCCACCGCCGAGGCGACCCGATCGCTGATCGATGCCGGCGCGGACGGGATCAAGGTCGGTATTGGCCCGGGTTCGATCTGCACCACCCGTGTCGTCGCAGGGGTGGGCGTGCCGCAGCTGACCGCCGTCATGGACTGCGCGGAGGCCGCGCGCGGAAGCGGCGTGCCGGTGATCGCCGACGGTGGGCTGCGCACCTCGGGTGATCTCGCCAAGGCGCTCGCCGCTGGCGCTGCGACCTGCATGGTCGGATCGTTGCTGGCCGGTACCGAAGAGGCACCTGGCGAAACCTTCCTGTACCAGGGCCGTGCGTACAAGTCGTACCGCGGCATGGGCAGCGTTGGCGCGATGGGCCGCGGCTCTGCCGACCGCTACTTCCAGGGCGACATCAAGGATCAGCTGAAGCTCGTGCCGGAGGGCATCGAGGGACAGGTACCGTTCAAGGGGCCCGCGCGCGACGTGATCCACCAGCTGGTCGGCGGGATCAAGGCAGCGATGGGCTACACCGGCGCGGCAACCATCACCGAACTGCGCGATCGCGCCAACTTCGTCCGCATCACCGGCGCGGGGCTGAAGGAAAGCCACGTTCATGACGTGACGATCACGCGCGAAGCCCCCAATTACCCGACGCGCTGATCTCCCGTGACGCCCGCTGCACGCACCCAGGCTGCGATCGAGCTCCTCGACGCGATCATTGCCGCAGCGCGCGAGGGCGGGGCGGCGGCAGATACGCTGATCGCGCGCTACTTTGCCGCGCGGCGCTATGCCGGGTCGAAGGACCGGCGTGCTGTGCGAGAGCTGGTATATGCCGCGATCCGCAGCTGCGGCGAGGCTCCAGCCTCCGGCCGTGCCGCCATGTGTCTGCTCGCGAGGGCGGATGAGCAGCTTGCCGCGACCTTCGACGGCTCAGCTCATGGTCCTGCGCCTTTATCAACCGACGAGCCAGTGGCGGTTCCGGGAACGGTACCGGGCTGGATCGGCGAGGCGCTCGAACGCGCCGGGATCGGTCCGGACGAATGGCCCACACTGATTGAGCGGGCGCCGCTGGACGTGCGTCTGCGCAAGGATGTGGGCCATGCAGAGGTGCTCGCACATTGGCCCGATGCGCAGGTGATCCCGGGATTGCCGCAGGGGCTGCGATTGCCCTCGGGAACCGATGTCGCGTCGATGGCGGGCGCGGTGGAGGTGCAGGACGCTGGCAGCCAGGCGGTGTCGCTCGCCGCAGCGGCGTCCGCAGGCATGACGGTAGTGGATCTGTGCGCGGGAGCTGGCGGCAAGACGCTGGCACTGGGCGACGCGATGGGCGGTGAAGGTCGCATCGTCGCCTGCGATGTTGATCGCGCACGTCTCTCGCGTCTGGCGCCGCGCGCCGCCCGGGCGGGGCTTTCGATCGTGGAGACTCGCCTCCTCAACCCTAACCGGGAGCTGGAGGCGCTTGCCGACCTGCAGCGCACCGCAGACGTGGTATTCGTCGACGCGCCATGCTCGGGGACGGGGACCTGGCGGCGTAACCCCGAGGCACGGTGGCGCCTCACGCCGGATCGGCTTGCTCGACTGACCGCGACCCAGGCACACGTGCTCGAGGTGGCAGAAACGCTGGTGCGGCCGGGCGAGGCGCTAGTCTATGTGGTCTGCTCGCTCCTTGACGAGGAGGGGAGCAACCAGGTGGATGCGTTCCTGCGCGGTCATGCCGGCTGGAGCGTCGCTCCCATCGATCTTCCCCTTGGCGCTGCTCACGGCAATGGCCATCGGCTGACCCCGGCGCGTGACGGCACGGACGGTTTTTTCGTCGCGCGGCTGCTGGCGCCATGCTAACTCGTTGACGTCGTGCCGAAGCTGGAGCCCTTGATGCGTTACACGTCCGTCGCCGTCGCAGCCGCTCTCGCGATGGTTTCGATCTCGACGTCGCTGCACGGCGCGCGGCCGGACGACCAGATTGATGCAAAGTCGATGGCGTTGCTGGAGCAGGGCCGTGCAGCCCGGGCTGCAGGCAATGTCGAGGGCGCGATCGACCTCATTGAAACGGCGGTCGTCGTTGATCCGCGCAATCGGCAGGGCTTCATCGAGCTGGCCGAATTGTCGCGGGCGCGTGGCCTGCCGGGCAAGGCGATCCGGCTTTATCGCGAGGCGTTGTTGCTGGAGCCCAATGACGTGAACGCCCTTCAGGGCCAGGGCGAAGCCTTGGTGGCGAAGGGCGCGGTCGAGCGGGCCAAGGCAAATCTGGCGCGGGTAAAGACCCTCTGCAAGACCGCTTGTCCGCAGGCCAACGCGCTGGCGAGTGTGATCGCCAAGGGGCCGCCGGTTGCGACCGCCAGCACGGTGCCGGTGAAACCTACCGCAAAGGACTGATCGCCAAGCCCCGGAGGGCGTTTAGCTGAGCCGGCGAGCCACAGCGACGAACTCCGCCACGCTGACTGTCTCGGCGCGTCGGGTTGCGTCGATACCCTCCGCCTCCAATGCCTCGAGCGCGCCGGGAAGGCTGCGGAGGCTCTGGCGCAGCATCTTTCGACGCTGGCCGAATGCGGCGGCGGTCAGCGCTTCCAAGCGGCGCAGGTCTACGCCCTCCGGCGCTTCTTTCGGCACTATGTGAACGACCGCAGACATCACTTTTGGCGGCGGCGTGAACGCCGAGCGATGAACGGGCATCGCGATCCGCGGAACGCTGCGCCACTGCGCCAGCACCGCCAGCCGCCCGTAGGCGTCGGTGCCCGGTGCAGCCACGATGCGATCGGCAACCTCGCGCTGGAACATCAGGGTAAGCGATTGCCACCACGGAAACCACTCTGCCGACAGCCAGCCGACGAGAAGCGCGGTTCCGACGTTGTACGGAAGGTTGGCGGCGATGTGCGGCTTGCCCTTGAACAGCGGTCGAGGGTCGATCGCCAGCGCATCGCCCTCGATGACCGACAACTGGCCGGGGAACGCGACGCTCAGTTCGTCGAGCGCAGGGATGCAGCGACGGTCGCGCTCAATGGCGGTCACGTTCGCGCCAGCTTGCAGCAAGGCACGCGTCAGCCCGCCCGGCCCGGGGCCGACCTCCAGCACTTCGGCGCCAGCAAGGTCGCCCGGAATACGCGCGATGCGCGCGAGCAGCTGCGCGTCAAACAGGAAGTTCTGACCAAGCGCCTTTGACGCGCTCAATCCATGCCGCGCGATCACGTCGCGCAGCGGCGGCAGCTCCGTCATAGATTTGGGCAGGCAGCGCGATGGGCAGCAGCCTCTGCGGCCATCAGGATCGCGGCAATCATGGCGCCCGGCTCCGCCTGGTTCTGGCCAGCGAGCGGGAAGGCGGTGCCATGATCCGGCGAGGTGCGAACCACGGGCAGCCCCAATGTGATGTTGACGCCATCATCGAAATGGAGCGCCTTTAGCGGGATCAACGCCTGATCATGGTAGCAGCACAAGGCCGCGTCATAATGGCTGCGCGCACGCGCATGGAACATCGTGTCGGCCGCAAACGGGCCCACCGCGGCGATACCCTCCTCGCGCAAAATCGCGATGGCAGGCTCGATCACCTCGATCTCCTCATGCCCCAACGCGCCGGATTCTCCGGCGTGAGGATTGAGGCCGGCGAAGGCGAGACGCGGCTTTTCGATGCCGAAGTTGCGGCGCAAGCCCCTGGCCGTCGCGCGGGCCTTCGCAACGATAAGGTCGATCGAGAGCAGCCCGGGTACGTCCGCCAATGCCACATGGGTGGTCATCGGCACGACCCGCAGCGATGGGCCGGCGAGCATCATCACGGCATTCTCGCGCGCGACGCCGAACCGCTCGGCCACGAACTCCGTCTGGCCGGGATAGTTGAAGCCAATATCATAAAGCTGCGCCTTCGACACCGGTCCGGTGACAAGCGCACGCGCAGCACCCGATCGTGCAAGCCCCACCGCCAGCTCCAGCGAGTGCAGCGCACATCGCGCACCGTCCGCGTCCGGCTCTCCCGGCGTAATCTCTCCGGCGTCCTCGACGGTCAGGACCGGGAGCGCCTGATCGAACGCCCCGTCCACCTCACGCAAATCGTTGATCTTGGCGACCGGCCCTTTCCACACCCGCTCGATCGCGCGCGCATCGCCCACGGCGAAGAAGCGGGGCAGGGCGGCAATCGAACGTGCAGCCCAGGCTTTGGCGATCACCTCTGGCCCGACGCCAGCCGGATCGCCCATCGAAACGGCAAGTGGTGCTAGGCTCGCGATGTCAACGATACTCCACGATCGCGTCACGCCGCAGGTCGCGCAGCGCCTGCTGCGCACGCAGATTGACGCGCTGCTGTTCGAGCTGGCTCTGGATCTGCTCCGAGCCCGGAAGCTGGGCAGAGGCGCTGTCGTCCCGGCCGCAAAGGACCAGCGTGCGCACGCCTTCCTCAGGGTTGCCGAAGGGCGGGGTCGCCTGGCCGACCTGCAGGTTGACCATGATGTCCTGCAGCGGCGCAGGAAGATCGCGGATCCGGATCGCGTCGTTCTGGACGACTTCGGCGTTGATCGTCGCGGCCACCTTTTCAACCGAGCCGCAGCCCTGAAGCTGGCGGATCGTGTCAGCGAATTTCGCCGTGCGCTGGGTTGCCTGCGCCTGCGTCGTGCCGGCCGGGAACTTGATCGTCATCTGCTTCAGGCTGAGCCGCGCATCGCGCGCGTTCGCCATGAGAACCTGACGCTTGTCGACGAGATACAGGATGGAGAAGCCACCCGGGACGGCCACCGGGCCGACCACCTGACCGACCTGCATCTGGCCCGCGGCTTCGGCCAGTTCAGCCGGCAGCTGCGCCGCGCGTACCCAGCCAAGGTCGCCGTTCACACCGCGCGTCGACGCTTCGGAAAAGTTGCGGGCGAAATAGCCGAACGGAGCCTGGCCCTTCTGGATCTCACCGATCAACTGACGAGCCGCGCCATACACCTCCTCGGTGCGGTCAGGCGTGGCCGACAGGTAAATCTCGTTCAGGTGATATTCGTCGGTGCCTTTGGCAGCTTCCAGACGATCCAGGATCGCCTTCACCTCTTCCTCACCGACGTTGACGTACGGCTCGACGCGGCGGCGCAGATACCGCTGCCATGCCAGTTCGCCCTCGATCTGCCGCTTGATCGACCGTTCCGAGGAGCCCTGCTGACGCAGGAATTCGCGGAACTGATCCGGGGTACGGTTGAAGTTCTGCGCGACGCGCGCGAAGCTCTGGTTCAGCTCGTCATCGGTGATCGTAATATCAGCGGTCTTTGCCTGCTGGATCTGGAGCACTTCGTCGATGAGTTGGCGTAGGACCTGAAGGCGCAGGCGGTCCATATCCTCCGGGCTGAGGTCCACGTTGTTCGCTGCGCGGATCAACGCCACACGCTGGTCCACATCGGTACGCGTCAGCACATTGTCGTTCACGATCGCTGTCGCCTTGCGGACGTTCGGATCGACATTGCCGAAGATCTGCAGGTTCTGTGGGATGTTCAGGCCCGTTTCCGGAACTGCTTGATCCTCAACAGTCGTGCTTCCGGTCTGGCCGGTCGCTGCTCCTGCAGCAGCGACAGCCAGAACCAAGCCTGCGAGCCGGCCGAGTCGTGCCGCCTTGTTGCCCATCGTCGTCACTCGTTCCGGAATCCCATCTTGCACGCCATGGTGCCCATCACGGCACATGCATATCCGTAGCTGAACCGCGGCTTAGCGTCCGAGGTTCTTGAATGCCAGCGTCAACAGATAGCTGCTGCCCCGGCGTGCGTCGCCCGTGGTCCGATAGTCCCGGCGCCAGGTCAGGCCCAAAGTGAGGCAGTCATCCTCGTACTGGACGCCGAGCCTGTGCCGGATCGGGTCGAACCCGTCCGCGACCGAGAATACGTCATCGCTGCGATCGGTGAGATCGATCAGGCCCGACGCGAACGCCGACCAGAAGCGCGCGAATTGCACGCGGCCACCAACGCGGATTTCCTCGCGGTCCTGAAGGTCCTCCAACTCGTCGATGTCACGGTTGAGCCTCAGGTACCCGACGACCACGTAGGTGGACCGAGATCCGACCGTGGCGTCGATTTCATTGCGCCGGACCGCCAGGCTGTCCTTGTCGACGCGGTAGCGATGCGTGAAGGACACGAAATCGCGGAAGCGAAGTGTGGTGCGGCCGACGATGTCGGAAAACCGGTCGCTCAGCCCTGTACCGGACGGGAAGATCGCGACGCGATCTGACAGGCGATAGCTTTGTCCGATGTTGGCCGTTGCGCTGAAGCCCGGAAGATCTAGAGCATACTCAAAGCCATAGGTCGCGCGGGTCGAGTCTTCCCAGCGATCATAGCCGTTGAAGCGGTTGAGCGCGAAGAGGTTCGAATCCTCCAGGTCGATCGATCGTGCGTCCTCGTTGGGAATATCGAGATTCTTGATCCTCGGCGAGGCGACGATCTGGAGGCGGGGCGAGATGCGTTGCGTGCCATTGCCGACCGCTCCAACAAACGGCCAGCGCACGTCCACCGCCAGGGCACCGATGGCGCGTGTGTGGAAACCGTCCAGCCCGCGATAGCTCGCGATCCGCGTCGCCGCCGTGTCGCTGGTGTTATAGGCGTCGCCCCGTGCGAATGCCGTAAAGGTGACTTCCTGGCCCCAGTTGGTCAGGCGCCTGAGATCCCATCGCGCGCTGGCGAAGGCACGCTGGGTATCCTGGCCGGCCTTGCGCCCGATCGCGAGTGTATTGACGTGCAGCTGCACCGTCCCGCCAAGCACATTTTCCTGCAGGCGCCGGCGATAGTCCATTTCCGGCAAGGCAACCGGCTGCATACCCTGGCGTTCACCGACGCGAAGTGTCTGGGTCGCCCATCCGGCAAGCGAGAAGTAGCTATCCTGATCGATCCGCTCCAGCGCCGCGGTCGTCCGCAGACGATCGGCGTTCGAGATGTCGTATCGGCGCAAGAACGTGCGATCGGTTGCCAGCCGCAGCGATCCGGAAAGGCTCCAATTCTCGTTGAACTGAAAACGTCCGACACCGTCGAGATAGCCGCGGAATGCCTGTTCGGTCGAAGAATTGAAGCCACTTGCCAGATCGTCGCTCCGCCGGCTGACCGTCCCGTAGCCGGTCACGCTGAAGGCGCCCAGTTCGTCCAACTGCTCATAATTGGCCTGCATCATCGGCAACACCGCCGAATAGACGTGCGGTGTCACCGTCAGCTTTCGGTTGGGTGCGAGGCTGAACAGATAGGGTGTGGCCACTTCCAGACCGTTGACCCGGTCATAGCGGATCGTGGGCGAGAGCAGCCCGCTCGCGGTCGCTTCTCCAACTGGATGCGAGAACTTGGGGAGCGGGATCGACGGCAGCCCAAACAGATGAACCTGGGCGCCGACGTAATAGACTCGCTCCCGATCGGGGCGGTAGGTTACGCGGACCGCCGTGACCTTCCACGTCGGCTCCTTCGGGCAGCCATCCGAGCTGACGACCGAACAGGCCGTGTAAGCCGCACGATCGAGCGAGATCGTCCCGTTTTCCTGCCGTGTCCCCCGCTCCGCCGCGAGCCGCCCACCACGCTCCAGCACGACGAGCATGTTGTCGATGACGCCGTCTTTCAGCGAGTCGGTCAGTTCGATCGAGTCGCCATAGGCAGTGTCGCCTTGGGGGCTGGTCACGGCGATGTTGCCGCTCGCCACGACCCTGCCGGTCTTTCGGTTCCAGACCACCTTGTCCGCACGCAGCCGCTGGCCGGCGCGGAACATCCGCACATCGGTCAGCGCGGTAACCACATCGGCTTCATAGTCATATTCGAGCGAGCCGGCGCTGAAGTCGATCTGATCCTCGTCAGCCGGCTGCGCTGAAGGGCTCGCCACCGCTTGCGGAGGCGGGGGCGGCACGGTGCGATCCTGCAGATCCTGTGCGCTGGCTGTGCCGGCGAGCAGGGCTAGCGAAAACGCGCAACTGGCCAAAAGCTCGAGACGCGTCACTCGATTACTCGCAAAACTGGAAACCCCTTTCCGAAGCCCGTCGGGGCACCGGTAGAAAGCCCTATCGCATCGTGCGCGAGCCGCTGCAACGCTTTGCCACCGGCAGGGTCAGTCCCTATCTGCGTCGCGAAACAAGAGGAAGAGCCATGAACGTCACCTTTGCCGACTCCCGCCCCACGGCATCGCCGGTGCTTGCATTCCCCGTGAAGAAGGATGCGGCCGGGACGATCTCGCTGCCTGGCATGGATGCCGAAGCAAGCGCGATCATCGCTGCTGCCGCTGCGGGGCAGCGGTTCAAGGGTGAAGCGGGTTCGGTTGCCGAGGCGTATGTAAGCTCCGGCCGGATATTAATGCTGGGCGTGGGTGAGGGCGACGACGCGGGCTATGAGCGGGCGGGAGGCGCGCTGACCGCTCGCCTGCTGACGTCAGGTGTGACGGAGGTGACCGCCGACCTCTCCGGAAGCACGGCCGTTGCCGCAGCACGGTTTGCAGCGGGTGCCGCTCAGCGGGCGTGGCGGTATGACGTTTATCGCACGAAGCTTGCCGAGGATGCGAAGCCGTCGCTCGCCAATGTCACCATCGTCGGCGCACCGGCCGATGCAAAGGAGGCGTGGGTGGCGCGTGATGCGGTTACGCAGGGTCTCGCGCTGACGAAGACGCTCGTCACCCTTCCGCCCAACATTCTTTACCCCGAAAGCTTCGTCGACCTGGTGACGAAGGAAGTCGACGGGCTCGGCCTTGAAGTGACCGTGCTGGACGAGGCGGCGATGCGGGAACTCGGCATGGGTGCGCTCCTTGGCGTGTCGCAAGGCTCCCGGCGCGAGGCGCGGCTACTAGCCTTGCGCTGGAACGGCGCGGGCGAAGGTGACCCCGCACTTGCGCTGGTCGGCAAGGGCGTAACGTTCGACACTGGCGGCATCTCCATCAAGCCTGCGGCCGGTATGGAGGACATGAAGTGGGACATGGGCGGTGCGGGCGCCGTCGCGGGCGCAATGAAGACGCTGGCGCTGCGCAAGGCAAAGGCGAACGTCATCGGCGTCATGGGCCTGGTGGAGAATATGCCCGACGGTAATGCGCAACGGCCCGGTGACGTGGTGACGTCGATGTCGGGGCAGACGATCGAGGTCATCAATACCGACGCAGAAGGCCGGCTGGTCCTGTGCGACTGCGTGACCTGGGTACAGCGCACCCACAAGGTGAAGACGATCGTCGACCTTGCAACGCTGACGGGCGCGATGATCATCAGCCTCGGCAACGAACAGGGCGGCCTCTTCGCCAACGATGATGGGCTGGCGGATCAGTTGCTGTCGGCGAGCAAGGCCAGCGGGGACGCCCTGTGGCGATTCCCGATGGGGCCTGCCTACGACAAGCTGATCGACAGCGCGATCGCCGACATGAAGAATGTCGGGCCGCGTGGCGGTGGCTCGATCACGGCCGCGCAGTTCATCAAACGGTTCGTCGAGGACGATGTTCGCTGGGCCCATCTGGATATCGCCGGCATGGTATGGTCTGAAAAGGATGGACCGACATGGGGCAAGGGCGCGACCGGCTTTGGTGTCCGGCTGCTCGACGCCTTCGTTGCCGACAATTTCGAGAAGTGATGGTCTGAGCACGGTGCAGGTCGACTTCTATCATCTGACCAGCATGCCGCTTGAGCGCGCGCTGCCGCGGATTGCGGAGCGCGTGCTCGAAAGCGGTGCGCGCCTGCTCATCGTGGCCGGCGACGATGCGCAGCGTGCCGCGCTCGATCGGTTGCTGTGGGAATATTCCAGCGACAGCTTCCTGCCGCACGGCTGCGAAGGCGGGGAGGAAGATGCTGACCAGCCCATCCTGATCGCGGGGGATGTGAATGCCGCAAACAATGCCCAGCATGTCGCTCTCGTAGACGGAAACTGGCGCGACGATGCGCTCGATTTCGACCGGGCCTTTCACTTCTTCGATGAGGAGCGGATTGCCGAGGCACGGGCTGCTTGGCGATCGCTGGGCGACCGTGACAATGTCGAACGGCGTTACTGGAAGCAGAATGACGCCGGGCGCTGGGAGCAGGCGGCATGACCGCGGAGCTTGGTCGGGTCTGAAGTCCCTGCGCGTCGGCGATCATGCCGACAGTTGCGCTGAACGCCGCTCACGGGTAACGGCGCCGCTGTTTCCGCACATCTTCAACTACAGGAGCGACCATCATGGCCGCCAATCGCACGTTTTCGATCATCAAGCCGGACGCCACCCGCCGCAACCTGACCGGCGCTGTCACCAAGATGCTGGAAGAGGCCGGGCTTCGCGTCGTCGCATCCAAGCGCATCCAGATGACCAAGGAGCAGGCAGAGGGCTTCTACGCGGTGCACAAGGAGCGCCCGTTCTTCAACGACCTGGTGTCGTTCATGATCTCGGGTCCGGTCGTCGTACAGGTTCTCGAGGGTGAGAACGCCGTGCAGCGCAACCGTGACATCATGGGCGCGACCAACCCGGAGAACGCAGCGCCGGGCACGATCCGCAAGGAACTCGCCGAGTCGATCGAAGCCAATTCGGTTCATGGTTCGGACTCGGATGAGAATGCGGCGATCGAGATCGCCTATTTCTTCAAGCCCGAAGAGATCGTCGGCTGAACTGATGACCGGGAACTGGCGGCTTCGTCGCGCCACTGCGGCTGATGCACAGGCCATGGCGATGATCGCGGCCGCCAGCTTCCTTGAAACGTTCGCCGGCATTCTGCCCGGCGCCGATATCGTTGCGCATTGCGCGCGCAACAGCTCGCCCGAGAAGTTCTCAGGATGGGCCGAAGATCCCGCAAGCATCTTGACCTTGGCAGAGCATCCCCAGGGGTTCGCGCCGGTCGGCTATACGGTCCTGACCACCCCGGACCTTCCCGTTGCGCAAACGCCCGGCGACATCGAGCTGCGCCGGATCTACGCCCTGTCGATCACGCGCGGAACCGGGCTTGGACATCATCTGATGGCTACCGCGATCGCTGATGCCCGTGCTTTGGGCGGACGACGCCTCCTGTTGGGCGTGCTGGACCGCAACCATCGCGCACGCACCTTCTACGAACGTGAGGGGTTCAGCCCAGTTGGTACCCGCCGCTTCAGCGTAGGTGCGGGCTGGTGCGATGACGTGATCTACGCGCGCTCGCTCTGACGTTTCAGTTCGTCTGCCCACAAGCGATCAACCGCTTTCGACGTTCCGCCGAGTTCGCGAACCCGCGCCGCCTCAAGCGAAAGGCTCCGCCCGCGCAGCAGGTTGCCACGGGTACGCCAGACGACCTCCACGATGGCGCTGCCGCTTCTCATTTCATTACCTGAGCGATAGCTGGCTGTCACGAGCACAGGCAGCCGCCCTTCACGACTGTCGGCGCCGCCATCCATCGCCTGCAGCACGGCGTCGGCAAACCAATCCTTCTCGATGCGTGCAGTGGCGGGGCTATTCGGGACGACTTTCAGTTGCGATGGAAAAGTGATTGTGGTCTCGAGCAGGTCGTGCCGGGGATCGACCAGTTCCACTTCGCTGCCATCGCGATTGAGCGACGCTTGCAAGGAGAAGCGCGCTTCCGCTGCGTTGGCCGCCACACGCTCGGCGGCCTTCTCTGCCGCAGAATGTCGCTTGTCGCTCCAGTTCATCCACAGCGTGAGCGCGCCGATGATGAGGCCGGAGACGGCGACCAGCTCCGCGAGCGAAATCCATCGCCGGCGAGTTGCAGCCTGATCCGGGGTTTCGCTCAACGCCCGCCCATTTCCAGCAGGCGTCGTGGCGCCGCCAGCTCCCAGCTCTGCGCGACTCGGTCCGCTACGCGCTCCCAATCCGTATCCGAACCGCCGACCCGCAACGCGACCCAGCCCGACGGGCCGAGATACGCGGGTTTGTAGTATAGGGCTGGATCGTTTTCGATCAGCATCGTCTGTTCATCGAGGCCGCTGGTCTTCACGACCACGGCTGTCTCACCATCCTGATGATGATCGTGCCAGAAATAGGCGAAGAACTTGCCGCCCTCGATGTAGAAGCCTGGGGAGCCGTGCGACGGGCGCTCGGCAGCCTCCGGCAGAGCGAGCGCGATGCCGCGCACCCGCTCAAGAGCCTCTTCAGGTGGGGTCAGCGTGTCAGCCATTCCGCCAGAACGCGCGGATAGAGCCGATGCTCCTCGTCAAGGACGCGCGCCGCCAATGTCTCCGGTGTGTCGCCGGATGTGATCGGTACACGTGCCTGACCCAGAACCGCCCCGCCATCCAGTTCTTCGGTGACGATATGCACGGAACAGCCCGCCTCCGCATCTCCTGCGGCAATGGCGCGGGCATGAGTGTCCAACCCCTTATACTTCGGCAGCAATGACGGGTGGATGTTGATGATCCGGTCGCGCCAACGGGCAACGAAGCCGTCGGAAAGCAGGCGCATATAGCCAGCCAGGGCGAGATATTCGGCGCCTGCCTCCCGCAACGCGGCGTCCAGCGCGGCCTCATAGGCTTGCTTGCCGACTTCCTTGGGCGACAGGGCGAATGTGGGGATGCCCTGCTCACGCGCCCAGACCAGCCCTTCCGCAGACGGGCGGTTCGATGCGACAACGACGACCTTATATGCCTCCGTCGCGTTGGCGACGAGCGACCGCATGTTCGATCCCCGGCCGGAGATCAGAACGCCGACGTTGGCAGTCACGCGTCGTGGCTCGCCCGCCACGGCGCGCGCGCGCTCCATGTTCCGGTCGACCCCGTCACGGTGCAGCCGCGCTCACCATTGATGATGCGCCCGATCTGGAACACCTGCTCACCGGCAGCGGTCAGTTCGGCCGCGACGGCATCGGCGGCTTCTGGCGCGGCGACGACCACCATGCCGATGCCGCAGTTGAAGGTGCGGGCCATTTCTTCCGGCTCGATCGTGCCTTGCGCCTGGAGAAAGGCCATCAGTCGGGATTGCGGCCATGCATCGGCATTCACCTCGGCGCGAACACCTTTCGGGAGGACGCGCGGGATATTCTCCAGCAAACCGCCGCCGGTGATATGCGCCAGGCCCTTCACGCGCCCAGCGCGCAGCAGCGGAAGAAGACTGCGGACATAGATGCGAGTCGGAGCCATCAGCGCATCGATCAGCAGCACCTCGGGATCGAACAATGCCGGTCGATCCAGCTTCCACGACTTGTCCGCCGCCAGACGCCGCACAAGGGAGAAGCCGTTCGAATGGACGCCGGAGGATGCGAGACCCAGCATCACGTCACCCTCCGCGATATCGCGGCCGGTGAGCACATGATCACGTTCCACCGCGCCGACGCAGAAGCCCGCGAGGTCATAATCTCCATCGGCGTACATGCCGGGCATCTCGGCCGTCTCGCCGCCGATCAGCGCGCAGCCGGCGATCTGGCAACCCTCCGCGATCGACGCGATTACCTGCTCCGCTACCTGCGGATCCAGTTTCCCCGACGCGTAATAATCCAGGAAGAACAGCGGCTCGGCACCCTGGACGATGAGGTCGTTGACGCACATCGCGACCAGGTCGATGCCGACGCCGGTATGACGGTTGTAGTCGATCGCCAGTTTAAGCTTGGTGCCGACGCCATCGTTCGCCGCGACCAGCAGCGGATCGGTAAAGCCCGCCGCCTTCAGGTCAAAGAACCCGCCGAAGCCACCAAGGTCGGCATCGGCCCCCGGTCGCCGGGTGGCGCGCGCCAGCGGCGCGATGGCCCGGACCAGTGCGTTGCCGGCGGCGATCGACACGCCCGCTTGCTCGTATGTGTACCCGCTGTCGCTCATGTGGAGCCGCCTAGCCACAACGCGCTTGGATTTCCACGCCTCCTTCGCCAAAAGACGCGTGATTATGCGTTTGAAGCCCTTGTTCCTCGTTCCTGCTGCCGCGGCGCTCGCGCTTGGTGCGGGGGTCGGTGTCGCCCAGATCGAGGGTGGCGGCAGAGGCGTGGCGCCCGTCGACAGCTCACGCGACTATGAGATTTCCGGCATTCGCGTTGATGTCGCGGCGAAGGATGCGGATGCCGCGCGCCTTGGCGGCTGGCGGGTGGCCCAGCGGAAGGCTTGGGCACAATTATCCCAGCGGCTTGGCGGCGGAAGCCGCACGCTCCCGGATTCGACGCTCGATTCGATCGTGAGCGGCATTGTTGTCGAGAATGAACAGATCGGGCCGACGCGCTATGTTGCCCGTCTGGGCGTGTTGTTCGATCGCAATCGAGCCGGCGCGATTCTCGGCATCTCCAATTACGTGATGCGTTCGCCGCCGATGGTGGTCATCCCGATTGTGTGGTCGGGCGGCGTGGCGACGGGATTTGAACAACGCACGCTCTGGCAGGAAGCGTGGGCGCGCTATCGAACTGGGGCGAGCGCGATCGACTATATCCGCCCGACCGGTAGCGGGCCTGATCCGCTGCTGCTGAACCTCGGCCAGACCCAGCGACCCGCTCGCGGATGGTGGCGTGCCGTTCTCAATCAATATGGCGGGTCGGACGTACTGATCCCGACGGTGAAGCTGTACCGCCAGTGGCCGGGTGGGCCGGTGGTTGGGGTGTTCCAGGCCCGCCAGGGCCCCGACAATCGGCTTCTTTCGCAATTCAGCCTGCGCGTCGGCAGCGTGGCCAGCGTTCCCGCCTTGCTTGATGCGGGTGTGAAGCGGATCGACGAGATCTACCAGCAAGCACTGCGCGCCGGGCTTCTCCGCAGCGATCCCGGCCTCTCCTACGTGCCACCGGAAGAGGTGCCGCAGGACGACGATGAAGCTGGCGAGACCGTCGTGACAGATACGCCGGTGGTCCCCACGGCCAATGTCTCGGTCCAGTTCGATACGCCCAATGTTGCGGCTGTTACGGCGACTGAGGCGGCGCTGCGCGGCGTGCCAGGCGTTTCCGCGGCGACGACCAGCAGCCTCGCGCTGGGCGGGGTATCGGTGGTGACGGTCGGGTATGTCGGGCCGCCTGAGGCGCTCAAGGCGGCGCTGGAGGCGCGTGGCTGGCAGGTATTCGGGTCGGGAACGACCATCCGCATCCGCCGCGCACCGCGTCTATTGCCGCAGGAGCTGGTGCCCGACAATGCGACCGCCGGATGAGGCATCGGCGACCAGCGGTGGTCGCATGATGAGCCAGATCGCCTTGCCGCTCGTCTGGCCCGCGGATCCCCGCGACGATGAGTTCCTGGTCACCGAATCGAACGCTCGCGCCGTCAGCGCGCTGGATCACTGGGCGACATGGCCGGTCATGACGTCGTTACTGGTCGGCCCGCGCAAGTCCGGCCGCAGCCTCCTGGCCCGCATATTCGCGGCCAAGAGCGGGGGAATGATCATCGACGACGCGCCGTTGCGCGAGGAGGACGAGCTTTTCCATGCCTGGAACGACGCGCAGGCATCCCGTCGCCCGCTGCTGCTGGTAAGCGATGCCGCGCCACCCGCGTGGGACATCGCCTTGCCCGACCTGCGGTCGCGGATAGCGGCAACTCCGCTCGCGGTGATCGGGCCGCCCGACGATGCGCTGCTTCGTGCGCTGCTGGAACGGGAATTCGCGCGTCGCGGCGTGGACGTGCGGTCTGACGTGCTCGACTGGTTGGTTATACGGATTGAACGCAGTCACGTCGCTGTCATGCGCACGGTCGATGCGCTTGATCAGGAGGTGATGGAACGCCGGAAGCGGTTGTCCATTCCCTTGGCCCGGGAGACGTTGCTGGCTGCAGCGTTGATCCCCTCAACACCGGAGCCGTGATGACCCGTTCCCTTCGCCAGGCCCGCCTCGACTCGGACGATGATCCCTTCGAGGAGCGCGACAATGAGCGCTATTTCAATCGCGAACTGTCGTGGCTGGCGTTCAATCGCCGCGTGCTGGAGGAGGCGTGCAACACCGAGCATCCGCTTCTCGAGCGGTTGCGGTTCCTGTCGATCTCTGGATCGAACCTCGACGAATTCTTCATGGTGCGCGTCGCCGGGCTGAAGGGGCAGCAACTGCTCGACGTGGAGGCCAGGTCAGCCGATGGCTTGACGCCCTCGCAGCAGCTGAGCGCGATCACGACGGAGGCAGACGCGCTGCTCGCCAGCCAGCAAAACGTATGGCGCGACATTCGTCACGCGTTGTCGGCGAGCGACATTGAGGTTCTTTCCTCCAGCCACATGGATTCGCGGCTCTCGCCCGAGGACATGGCATGGCTGGAGACGCATTTCCGCGAGCAGATTTTCCCCGTCATCACACCGCAGGCGCTCGACCCCGCGCATCCGTTCCCGTTCATTCCCAATGCCGGCCTGGGAGTGATGTTCGATCTGGTGCGCCTGTCAGATGACGAACCGATCCGCGAACTCGTGATCGTCCCCAACGGGATGGCGCGCTTCGTCAGGCTGCCTGGGGAGTCGGCACGCTATATTGCGGTCGAATCGATGCTGAAGCGGTTCTCGATCATGCTGTTCCCCGGTTACCGGGTGGACGGCGCCGCGGAATTTCGGGTGTTGCGAGACAGCGACATCGAGATCGAGGAGGAAGCGGAAGATCTCGTCCGCTATTTCGCCAATGCCATCAAGCGGCGGCGACGCGGGCGGGTCATCCGTCTGGAGCTGGAAACGGGCATGCCGGAATCGCTAGCCCGGGTACTGAAG
This sequence comes from Sphingomonas olei, assembly GCF_045369765.1. Taxonomy (NCBI): domain Bacteria; kingdom Pseudomonadati; phylum Pseudomonadota; class Alphaproteobacteria; order Sphingomonadales; family Sphingomonadaceae; genus Sphingomonas; species Sphingomonas olei. The sequence goes on along the minus strand of NZ_JBIQEU010000002.1, from coordinate 266,284 downwards.
GAAGAACTCGGCGAGCAGGCGCTCGTTACCGAATCCGGGTCGTTCCTGGGTATCGCTGATCTCGGCAAGATCGTTGACGAGGACCGCCCGGACCTGAAGTTCGTGCCCTTCACGCCACGGTTTCCCGAAAGAATTCGGGAGTTTGGCGGGGATTGCTTCGCGGCCATCAGCGCCAAGGACATCATCGTCCAGCACCCATATGAGACGTTCGACGTCGTGCTCGCCTTTCTGAAACAGGCGGCGAACGACCCCGATGTCGTTGCCATCAAGCAGACGCTGTACCGTGCGGGCAAACAGTCCGCCGTGATCAACGCGCTGATCCAGGCGGCTGAGGCGGGCAAGTCAGTGACCGCGGTGGTGGAGTTGAAGGCGCGGTTCGATGAGGAGCAGAACCTGCTCTGGGCGTCCGCGCTGGAGCGCGCCGGGGTTCAGGTGGTCTACGGCTTCATCGACTGGAAGACCCATGCGAAGGTCTCCATGGTGGTTCGTCGCGAGGCCGGGCAATTCCGGACCTACTGCCACTTTGGGACGGGCAATTATCACCCGGTCACGGCAAAAATATATACTGATCTCAGCTTCTTCACAGCCAATCCTGCGGTCGGACGGGATGCGGCCCGCCTATTCAACTACATCACTGGCTATGTCGAGCCGGAGGACATGGAGCGCATCGTATTGTCGCCGCGCTCACTCCGCGCCCGTTTGATCGAGGAGATCGACGCCGAGATCGCCCATGCACGCGCCGGACGACCGGCGACCATCTGGGCGAAGATGAACAGCCTGGTGGACCCAGCGATCATCGAGAAGCTCTATGAAGCGAGCGGGGCAGGGGTCCAGATCGACCTCGTCGTACGGGGCATCTGTTGCCTGCGCCCGCGCGTACCGGGGCTTTCCGAAAATATTCGGGTAAAATCCATCATAGGCCGTTTCCTTGAACACAGCCGTATCGCGATTTTCGGGAACGGGCAGACCCTCCCAAACGATGATGCGCATGTCTTCATTTCGTCAGCGGACTGGATGCCGCGCAACTTTGACCGCCGGGTCGAATATATGCTGCCGCTGGAGAGCGGCACCGTTCACGATCAGGTTCTCGATCAGGTGATGGTCGCCAATCTCATCGACACCGAGCAGAGCTGGGATTTGTACGCCGATGGCAGCTATCAGCGCGCAAGTATCGGCGATAAGCCGTTCAATCTCCACCGCTACTTCATGACGAACCCCTCCTTGTCAGGGCGCGGCGCCGCGCTTGCCGAAGGGGGCGAGGTACCGAAGCTCTCGCTGCGGCGCTGATGGTGAGGGAAGCGCGAACCGCCATCATCGACATCGGGTCGAACTCGATCCGTCTGGTCGTTTATCAGGGGCCTCGGCGCCTGCCGACCGTGCTGTTCAACGAGAAGGTGCTGGCGGGTCTCGGGCGCAGCCTCGCGAAGACAGGGGCTATCGACGGGCAGGCGATGGCGCTTGCTGGCACCGCGCTGTCGCGATTTGCGGCGCTGGCGCGTGAGATGGAGTGCGATGAAGTGCGGACCGTTGCGACTGCAGCGGTGCGTGATGCCGCCAATGGTGCGGAGTTGATCGCACTGGCGGCGAAAAACGGCCTGCCCGTCGAACTGCTATCGGGTGAAGAAGAGGCACGATCGGCCGGTTATGGGGTACTTTCGGCCATTCCCGATGCTGACGGCATTGTCGGTGATCTGGGGGGCGGCAGCCTTGAACTGGTGAGGGTCTGCAAGGGCCGTGTAGATGAGCATGCCTCTTTCCCGCTCGGGGTTCTTCGTCTTGCTGATCTGCGCGCAAAGGAAGGCTTTGATCGCCGCGTGGGCGCCGTCCTGCGTGATGCGGGTTGGTCGAATGCGGGTGCCGGCAAGCCATTCTACTTGGTCGGCGGGTCGTGGCGATCGCTGGCGAGGGTAGACATTCGGGATCGGGGTTATCCGCTGCCGATCCTTCATGGCTATGCCATGCCTCCCGCGCGCATTTCGTTGCTGCGGCGCAAGCTGCCCACGCTGGAGAAAGGCTGGTTCAGAAGCGTGCCGCATCTCTCGGGTGGTCGCGTCCCGACGCTTGGCGCCGCCGCTGATCTGCTTGATGTATTGCTGCCGGTGATTGGATCACGCGAGACCGTGGTGTCGGCTTTCGGGCTGCGCGAAGGCCTGTTGTATCGGCAATTGTCCCCGGCCGAGTCTCGACTGGATCCCTTGATTGTTGCCGCACGTGACGAGGGCCGGCACCGGGGACGGTTTCCCGAGCATGGCGATCTTCTGAACAACTGGATCTCACCCCTGTTTGTGGATGAGTCGCCAGCGGATGGGCGCTTGCGCCATGCGACATGCCTGCTGGCGGATACGAGCTGGCGGGCCAACCCGGAGTTCCGGGTTGCGTTGGGGATCGAGACAGCCCTGCATGGCAATTGGGTAGCGGTCGACGGGCGCGGGCGCGCCATGATGGCGGCCGCGCTGGCCGCGAGCCTGGGTGCGCAGCCGCCTTATCCTGATCCACTGCCCGCGCTCGCAAGCCCTGACGATCTTCAGCGGGCAACGTGCTGGGGGCTTGCGATCCGGCTGGCACAGCGACTGTCGGGCGGGGTCGCGGGCCCGCTCAAACGCAGCAGCATTCGCCGCGCGGAGGGCGCGGTCGAACTGGTCTGGCACGACGCAGACCGCGCGCTGTGCGGCGAATCGGTCGAGAAACGGCTGAAAGGGCTTGGTGCCGCGCTTGGGTTGCCGGTCGGGAGCCGACTAGCGGCTGCAGGCGCCTAGGTCGATCCTGCGTTAGCCGCAGGACACCTGGGTAATAATACCCTCGGGAGTGGTCTCGATGTTCAGACGATCCTGCCGAAAATCCATCGTGAGCGCCGAGCCCGTGATGTAGGTCCGGACGACGCGAGCACCCGCCGCACGTTGAGCAGCTTCCTGGTTTCCTTCAAGCGGCCGGCCCACGAACTTCTCCGCCGCGTTGGCGTTGCACATTGCACCCTCGGCTGAAGAGGATCCAGACGTACCGGTGGCACATCCGGAAAGCAGGACGGCCGCTGCCAGGATCGCTCTCATGCCTCATTCTCCGTTCGCGTCATCTTGAGCTTGCCGCCCAGAACAGCGAAACCAAGCCGACCCTCGACAAGATCCAGCGCGTCGCGCCCGAACTGATCAAATCGCCAGCCCTCAAGGATCGCCAGGTCGTGACGCACGCCAGCGGCGAGCGCCTCCAGCTCCTCGCTGCGGGCGAGCAATCGCGGCGCAACATCGATGTCGCGCGCGCGGATCTTGAGCAGCAGCTTCAACAGGTCGGCGACCAGCGAGCCATCCTTGCCAAGTCCAGGCTTGCGATCCTCGCGAAGCGGCATTTCGCTGGCGGGCAGCGGCTCCGCCGCTTCGATAACGCCCATCAGGCGCCGGCCGATATCGTTGCTCGCCCAGGTGGCCGAGAGGCCGCGCACCTTGGCGAGGTCGCTCTGCCGCTTGGGGGGATGGCCTGCGAGATCGGCCAGAGTCTCGTCCTTGACGATGCGGCCGCGGGGCAGGTCCTTTGCCCGCGCTTCCACCTCTCGCCAGCGGGCGATCGCCTTCAGCCGACCGAGAACGTCGGCGCGCCGGCCCGAAATGCGCACGCGCTTCCACGCGAGGTCGGGATCGTTGGCGTAGTTGGCGGGATCGGAAATGCGCTCCATTTCCTGATCGAGCCACGCCCCGCGCCCGGTCTTCTTCAGACGCTCCAGCATGCGCGGAAAGATCTTTGACAGATGGGTGACGTCACCGATCGCGTAATCGACCTGTCGCTGATCGAGCGGGCGGCGCGACCAGTCGGTAAAGCGCGCGCCCTTGTCGATCTGAATACCGAGCCAGCTGTCGACCAGGTTGGAATAGCCAATCTGCTCCCCCTGGCCGAGCGCCATCGCCGCGACCTGGGTGTCGAACATCGGATGCGGGGTCTTGCCGGTGAGATTGTAGATGATCTCTATGTCCTGCCCGCCGGCGTGGAAGACCTTCAGCACGTCCTCGTTATTGACCAGCAGATCGAGCAGCGGCTGCATATCGAGCCCAGGCGCCTTGGGATCGATCGCCGCGGCCTCTTCCGTGTCGGCGATCTGGATCAGGCAGAGTTCGGGCCAATAGGTATTCTCTCGCATGAATTCTGTGTCGACGCATACGAAGGGAGCATCGGCGAGGCGCGCGCACAGATTGGCGAGGGTGGCGCTGTCGGTAATTAGCGGGTGAACATGCATAAGTGCCGCCCCATAGCGGGGAGCGACCGGGTTGACAAAGAGAGGTTGGAAGGGGAGGGGCGCGGACCTCCAAACAAGCTTTTTCAGAGATTGCGGCCATGCACGCCTATCGCTCGCACACTTGCGCCCAGCTCAACGCCAACGACGTTGGCGCTGAAGTTCGTCTGTCCGGTTGGATCCACCGGAAGCGAGATCACGGCGGCGTGCTGTTCGTCGATCTTCGCGACCATTACGGCATCACCCAGATCGTCGCCGACAGCGACTCCCCGGCACTGCCGACGCTGGAATCGCTGCGCGTCGAGTCGGTGATTACCATCGACGGCGTGGTGAAGGCGCGGTCGGACGCGACCATCAATCCGAACCTGGCAACGGGCGCGATCGAGGTGTTTGCGCGCGGCGTGACGGTGCAAAGCCAGGCGCAGGAACTTCCGATGCCGGTTGCCGGTGAGCAGGAATATCCCGAGGATATTCGCCTGCGCTACCGCTTCCTCGACCTGCGTCGCGAAAAGCTGCACGCCAACATCATGCTGCGGTCGAGCGTCATCTCCTCGATCCGTCGCCGCATGGTCGACCAGGGCTTCACTGAATTCCAGACGCCGATCCTGACGGCCTCCTCGCCGGAAGGCGCGCGAGATTATCTCGTTCCCAGCCGCGTGCATCCGGGCAAGTTCTATGCGCTGCCGCAGGCGCCGCAGATGTTCAAGCAGCTGCTGATGGTCGCTGGCTTCGATCGCTATTTCCAGATCGCACCGTGCTTCCGCGATGAGGATGCGCGCGCCGATCGCTCGCCGGGCGAATTCTATCAGCTCGATTTCGAAATGAGCTACGTCACGCAGGACGATGTGTTCGCGGCGATCGAGCCGGTGCTGCACGGCGTGTTCGAGGAGTTCGCCAATTGGCAGGGCAAGGGCCGCACGGTCAGCCCGCTGCCGTTCAAGCGCATTCCGTACCGGGAATCGATGCTGAAGTACGGCAACGACAAGCCCGATCTGCGAAACCCGCTGATCATCTCTGACGTCAGCGGATTTTTCTCGGGTTCCGGATTCGGGCGCTTTGCCTCGATCGTTGAGGCCGGCGATGTCGTGCGCGCGATCCCGGCGCCGAAGACGGCGGACAAGAGCCGCAAGTTCTTCGACGACATGAACGCCTGGGCGCAGTCCGAAGGGTTCGCCGGCCTTGGCTACGCAACCCGCAAGGGTGGCGAATGGGGCGGGCCGATCGCCAAGAACCACGGTGACATCGGTATGCGCGAACTGGCCGAGGCGCTCGGCCTTGGGCCGGATGATGGCGTGTTCTTCGCCGCCGGCAAGGAAGCACAGGCGGCGAAGCTCGCCGGCCTGGCGCGCACCCGCATCGCCGAGCAGCTGGACCTGATCGACAAGAACCGCTTCGAGTTCTGCTGGATCGTCGACTTCCCGATGTTCGAATATGACGAGGAAGCGAAGAAGGTCGACTTCAGCCACAATCCCTTCAGCATGCCGCAGGGCGAACTGGAGGCGCTGGAGACCAAGGATCCGCTCGACATCCTCGCCTACCAATATGACATCGTCTGCAACGGTATCGAGCTGTCCTCCGGTGCGATCCGTAATCACCGGCCGGAGATCATGTACAAGGCGTTCGAAATCGCCGGGTACACGCAGGCTGATGTAGACACGAACTTCGCCGGCATGATCAATGCGTTCAAATATGGCGCGCCGCCGCACGGCGGCTCGGCCCCCGGCATCGATCGTATCGTCATGCTGCTGGCTGACGAGCCGAACATCCGCGAAGTGATCGTCTTCCCGATGACGCAGAAGGCGGAGGATCTCATGATGGGCGCGCCCAACTTTGCCACTGCCAGGCAATTGCGCGAACTCAACATCCGCGTAACCGCGGATACGGCGAAGGACACAAGCAAGCTGGTGGCGCCCGACGCGGGCTAAGGGAACCGCGCGCGGTGGTAAGCGCTGAAAGCCTATGTCGCTTACCGCCTCGCGAGCCGCACTTCTCCATATCGCGCTTCAGGATCTGCGTGCCGGCAAGCAATTGCTGGTCACGCGGCTGGAGCCGCTGGCGGATGCGGCCAGCGATCCGGCGCTACAGGAAGTGATTGAGCGGGACCGCTTCAATGCGAAGCGCCACGCTGCCCGATTTGATGAGATGGCGACGCTGGATGGCGCGCCGGAAAACCTGTGGATGACCGGGATCCTGAACGATGCGGATCGCGATGCGCAGTCGCATCAGCGCGGGCCCTTGCTCGACACGGCGCTGATCGGCGCGTTGCGCAAGGCGAAGGCCGCGGAAATCGTTTCGATCGAAACCGCAATGGCGCTGGCGGCGAGCGAGGCGCCGGCGATGATGCCGGCGCTCACCGCCAATCATGCCGAGGACCGCGCGGTAGAGATGCGGCTGGCGCGTCTCCTGGGAACGATCGGCGGTCACATACCGGTGATTTGAGGCAGAGGCGTCAGCTCGCCGGCGCGAAGGCGCCGTCCTCCCCCATCACCCACAAGACGCCTTCCTTGATCGAGAACCAGGCACCGTGGAGCGATAGCTGCCCGGCATCTTCCGCAGCCCGCACGAACGTAAAGGTGCGCAGGTTGGCGATGCTGACCTTCACCGTTTCGAGTTCCAGCGCGCGGATCGCGTCCTCTCCAGTGCCGTGATCGGTGGTGATCCGGTCGCGTGCCTCATCCAGCAGGCCGATCCAATTGGCGATGAAGCCACCCTCGCCAGGCGTGGCCTCGGCAAAGCGCTTCGTCATTGCCGCATAAACGCCGCCGCACATGCCGTGGCCCATGACGACGATTTCCTGGACCTTCAGCTGGGTCACCGCAAATTCCAGTGCGGCGGACACGCCGTGGCGGCCGCCGCCCACCTCGAACGGGGGGACCAGATTGGCGACGTTGCGCACGACGAAGATCTCGCCCGGGGACGTATCGAACACGGTGGTCGGATCGGTGCGGCTGTCGGAGCAGGCGATCACCATCACCCGGGGTGACTGCCCCTCAGCAAGGGTCGCCCAGCGATCCCGCTGGGTTGCCCAGCCCTGCTGGCGAAAACGGCGGTATCCGGCGATCAGATCAGTGAAGACGGTCATGCATCCTCCTTACCGCGTTGTTTCGTCCCGCGTCAGTCGCTATCTCGCGCCCGACATGACCGAAACACTGCCTCTCGCCCGGCCCGAGCGCGCCCGCAAGCCTGACTGGATCAGGGTCAAGGCGCCGACCTCCGTCGGTTTCGCCGAAACCAAGCAGCTGATGCGTCGGCTGAACCTTGCCACCGTGTGCGAGGAGGCGGCCTGTCCGAACATCGGCGAATGCTGGACCAAGAAGCACGCGACAGTGATGATCTTGGGGGACACGTGCACCCGGGCCTGCGCCTTCTGCAACGTGAAGACGGGCATGCCGCGCCCGGTTGATCCGCTAGAGCCGGAGCATGTGGCGGTCGCGGCGGCCGAAATGGGTCTGCAGCATATCGTTATCACGTCGGTTGATCGTGACGACCTGCCTGATGGCGGCGCGGCGCAGTTCGTGAAGGTGATTGAGGCGCTCCGCCGTAACACGCCGAGCACCACGATCGAGATCCTGACGCCGGACTTCCGCAACAAGACGCAGGCGGCAGTTGAATCGATCGTTGCGGCCCGGCCGGACGTGTACAACCACAATCTGGAGACGGTGCCGCGGCTGTACCCGACCATCCGCCCGGGCGCGCGCTATTATGCCTCTCTGCGGTTGCTGGAGAGCGTTAAGCGGCACGATCCGTCGATCTTCACCAAGTCGGGCGTGATGCTGGGCCTCGGCGAAGAGCGGTTGGAGGTTCACCAGGTGATGGACGACATGCGTTCCGCCGACATCGATTTCTTGACCATGGGGCAGTATCTGCAGCCGACGCCGCGGCACGCCAAGGTCGCCGATTTCGTGACGCCCAAGACGTTCGACGCCTACGCCGCCATCGCGCGTGCGAAGGGGTTCCTGCTGGTAGCGTCGTCGCCGCTCACCCGTTCGAGCTACCACGCCGGCGACGACTTCGAGAAGCTGCGCGCGGCGCGTGAGGTCCAGCTTGCCAAAGCATAGCGAAACGCGGGCCATGCCATACACGCCCGAGCAGATGTTCGATCTGGTCGCGGACGTGAAAGCCTATCAGGATTTCTTGCCGTGGGTCGTCGCGATGCGCGTTCGGCAGGACAGCGCTGAGGAAACGCTGGCCGACATGATCGTCGGATTCAAGGGCCTGCGCGAGACGTTCACGTCGCGGGTCGAGAAGCATCGGCCCGATCGGGTGTACGTCGATTACGTCGACGGCCCGATGAAGTATCTGCACAACGAGTGGCGGTTCCGCCCGGACGGCGATGGCTGCCTCGTGGATTTCAGCGTCGACTTCCAGTTCAAGAACCGGATGTTCGAGATGCTGGCAGGGCAGGTATTCGGCCTGGCCCTGCGCAAGATGATCGGCGCCTTTGAGGATCGGGCCCGCGCGCTTTACGGTGAGGGCTCGTCCGACGGCGGCATCAACAGGTCGAGCGCGCACAGCGCCGCCTGAAGGCGCACGCCGGAGCGGCCGAGATCGCCAAAGGCGCGCTTGTCGGCGACCACGTCGGCGGGATCGCCGCCGCGTTCGGCGCGCGCAAACACCACGGTGCCGACGGGCTTCTTTTCTGAGCCGCCGCCGGGGCCGGCGATGCCGGTGATTGCCACCGCAACATCGGCACCGGTCGCCTCAAGCGCGCCCTGTGCCATGCTCCAGGCGGTGGCGATCGACACAGCGCCGAACGTCTCCAGCACATCCGTCGAGACGTGAAGCAGTCGCTGCTTCGCCTCATTGGAATAGCTGACGATCGAGCCTTCGAGCACGTCGGAGGATCCCGGCACTTCGGTCAATGCCGCGGCGACCAGCCCGCCGGTGCAGCTCTCTGCCACGGCGATACGGCGGCCTTTTGCGCGATTGGCCTCGATCACGCGCTGCGCAGCGTCGACGAGGTTCTGGGGGAGCAGGCTGTCGCTCATCGTTTCGCCGCCGTGCAGACCGGCAGATCGGGAACGTTGGCCACGGGGGCTGTGCCCCGCGCCTTTTCCGCCTTCAGATGCTGAATCGTTGCGACAACGATGCCAGCGGTGTTGCGCGCGGGGAGGGGCTCCAGCAGCGTGACGATCCGGTCGATCGTGCCGCAATCGCTCTGCTGGATCTGCCCGACGACCATCGGTGCGATCAGGGAGGTGATCAGCGGGCGCGCGTAGTCCGACTGAAGGAGCAACATGGAGACACGCGGATCGCTCAGCTTCGCAATCGCCTGGCGCGCCGTCGGCCAGGCGCGATCCGCTTCAGCCTGATAGCGCGCAAGGAACGGGCCGGAGGTGCGTCGTACGATGCTGGTGGGAGGAAGCGCGGTACAGACACGCCCGGTTTCCAGGATGATGTCCGGAAACGTGACCGCTGCAACCGCCTCTGCTTCGGCTGCATTCAGGCACCGCGTCTGCGCCAGCGCGGTGGTCGGCACGGCAACCGCCGCAAGGGTGGCGGCGCACAGGTAGCTGAAACGCCTCATTGCGCGACTCCTGGCAGCCGAATGGTTGCCGCTGCCTGTGCCGCAATGCCTTCGCCTCTACCAGTGAAGCCCAGCCGCTCGGTCGTTGTCGCTTTCACACTCACGCGATCGGTTGGCAGGCCAAGAAGTTCCGCGACACGATGCTGGATGGCCGAACGATGCGGGCCGATTTTAGGCGCTTCGCACATGATGGTCAGATCGACGAATATGATCTGCCCGCCGCGCGCCGCGATGAGATCGGCCGCATGACGCAGGAACTGCCCGGATTCGGCACCGCGCCACTGCGGATCGCTAGGCGGGAAATGAAGCCCGATATCGCCCGCAGCGATGGTGCCCAACAGAGCGTCGGTCAGCGCGTGAAGTGCGACGTCCGCGTCACTGTGGCCGCTAAGCCCCTGATGATACGGAATCTTGACGCCGCCAAGCCACAGGTCGGCATCATCGACCAGGCGATGGACATCGAAGCCGGTCGCCATCCGCGTTTCCCAACCGATCCGCGCCTCGGCGGAGGCCAGGTCACCGGGCCAGGTTACCTTCTCAAGCATGGCGTCGCCCTGCACCATGGCGACGGATCCGCCAAGCGCCCGGACCATCTGGGCATCATCGGTTGGTTCGCCCCCTTCCCATTCGGCGTGGGCGCGGGTGAGGATGGCGCGACGAAAGGCTTGCGGCGTCTGCACGCGGGACAATTGCTCCCGAGGCAGCGTCGCACCGTCGATCGATACGATCGTGTCGGTGACCGGAAGAGTGGGGATGGCGCCATCTGCTGTCTCAAGCGCCCGCAGCAGGCGGTCGATGACATCCGCGGCAAGGAACGGCCGCGCGGCATCGTGCACAAGGATGCGATCCGCATCCGGCACTGCCGCCAATCCGCGCGCCACCGACTCGCGCCGTGTTGCTCCGCCAAGTACAAAGCGTGCGTTGGGCAGGCAGTCGGCTAGCAATTGTTCCTGACCGGCGCCGATGACCAGCACGATCTCGTCGACCGCGGGATGGGCGGCAAAGGCTTCATGGCTCCACAGGAGCATTGGGCGGCCGGCAAGGTGCGCGAACTGCTTGGGCAGCGCGCCACCAGTGCGTTCTCCCTTGCCAGCGGCAACAATCATGGCGACGGTTTTCATGCGCGGGCGCCTAGCGAGAAGCGCGACGCCTTGCCAGCACCACGTTGATCGCCTACCTGCCCGTTTTTCAGGCAGACTGTTGATGCGTAAGCTCGCCCCTATCCAGATCGGACCCGTGCGGATCGACGAGCCGGTCGTGCTCGCGCCGATGACTGGCGTCACTGATCAGCCGTTCCGGACGCTGGTGCGGCGCTATGGGTCGGGCCTGAACGTGACCGAGATGATCGCCAGCCAGGCGGCGATCCGCGAGACGCGGCAGTCGATCCAGAAGGCGGCGTGGCATCTGTCCGAAGAGCCAGTCTCGATGCAGCTGGTCGGTTGCACGCCTTATGAGATGGCGGAGGCAGCCAAGCTCGCGGAGGAAAAGGGCGCCGCGATCATCGACATCAACATGGGCTGCCCCGTGCGCAAGGTCACCAGCGGGGATGCGGGATCTGCGCTGATGCGTGATCTGAAGAACGCGGGCGCGATCATTGACGCGGTGGTTAAGGCCGTGTCGGCGCCCGTAACGGTGAAGATGCGCATGGGTTGGTGCCATGACAGTCTGAACGCGCCAGAGCTTGCCCGCATTGCGCAGGATCTCGGCGCGAAGATGATCACGGTTCACGGCCGTACCCGGAACCAGATGTACAAGGGCTCCGCCGACTGGAGCTTCGTCCGGCAGGTGAAGGACGCGATCGAACTGCCCGTGATCGTCAATGGCGACATCTGCTCAATCGCCGATGCAGAGGCGGCGCTGGACCAGTCCGGTGCCGATGGCGTGATGATCGGGCGTGGTGCTTATGGTCGTCCCTGGCTGCTCGGGCAGGTGATGGATGCGCTGGCGGGCAGAACGGCGCGTCCGGACCCTTCGCTCGACGAACAATATCGCGTGATCGTAGAGCATTATGAAGCAATGCTGAGCCATTATGGCACGGTGACAGGCGTCAATATGGCGCGCAAGCATATCGGTTGGTACACCAAGGGGATCCACGGTTCTGCAGAGTTCCGCAACGCGGTGAACCAGCAGGCGGATGCGCAGCGCGTGCTCGCCATGCTGGCAGAATTCTACGCGCCATATCGCCTGAACGCCGCTGCCTGATGCAGGCGCGGCGCGGTCCCGATCCGGCCGATCTGTTGGCAGCCTTGCCAGTCGCCGTGATGGTCGTGGACCCGGAGACGAGGATCGCACAGGCCAATGCCGAGTGCGAGCTGCTGCTCAACCTTTCCGAACGGGCGATGAGGGGTCGGGCGCTCGGCGACGTACTGCCACTGCCGGATGAGGTGGACGGGCAGGAGGGAAGGGCATTCGCGGCCTTTGACCTCGCGTTGACGACGGCCCGCGGTCAGCGGCTGCGCGTTGATCTGGCGGCGACGGAATTGCTGGACCAGCCCGGCTGGCGGGTCATCACGCTCCATAATGCCGCGACATCCCGGCGCCTGGGCGTGTCTGCCGATCGCGCGGCGGCCGCGCGCTCAGCGGTAGGAGCGGCGGCCATGCTGGCGCATGAGATCAAAAACCCCTTGTCGAGCATTCGCGGCGCCGCCCAGCTGATCGCGGACGGTGCGGAGCCAGCGGAACTGACCCGCCTGGTGATCGATGAGGTCGATCGGGTGACGGCGTTGATCGACCGGATGGAGGATTTCACCGACACGCGTCCGCTCGCCGTGGAGCCGCTCAACATCTATCCGTTGCTGGCGCACGCGCGCGATGCGGCAAGTGCCGGGTTTGCGCGCGGCATCACGATCGAGGAGCGCTTCGATCCGTCGCTCCCCCCGGCGCTGGCGAACCGCGATGCCTTGTTGCAGGTCCTGCTCAACCTGATGAAGAATGCGGCCACCGCCCTGGGCCCGATCGGCGAGCGGCGGATTACGCTCACCACCTCGTTCCGGCTCGGCATGTCGGTCGCACCTGCGCCCGGGCGACCGCGGATGCCCTTGCCGATCGAGATCTGCGTGATCGATAGCGGTCCCGGGGCGCCCGAGGATATCGCCGAGCATTTGTTCGATCCCTTCGTGTCCAGCCGGCCGGAGGGGAAAGGCTTGGGCCTCGCGCTGGTCGATAAGCTGGTCCGCGATATGGGCGGGATCGTGCAATATTCGCGTGAAGGCATGCCGAACGAGACGGTGTTCCGGATCCTGCTGCAGCGGGCCGCCGACTGATGGCGGGCGGCGCGATCCTGCTGGTTGATGATGATGACGCGATCCGAGTGGTCGTGGCCCAGGCGCTGCGACGTGCTGGTCATAATGTACGCACCGCGTCGAGCATCGCCGACCTGGACCGCGAACTCGCCGCGGGCCGGCCCGATGTTCTGTTGACCGACGTGGTGCTGCCCGACGGCGATGGCATCGACGTGACTGAGCGCCTGTCCCGCGAGTTGCCGAATCTTCCCGTTATCGTTCTCTCCGCCCGCAACACGCTGACCACCGCTGTCCGCGCGAACGAGGCTGGCGCCTATGATTACCTGCCGAAGCCCTTCGATCTCGAAACGCTGACTCGCACCGTCGCGGCCGCTCTGGCTCGTCGTCGCGAGCTTGCACCGCGCAGCGAGGACGGGGAGGATGCCAGCCTGCCGCTGATCGGCCGCTCGCCGGCGATGCAGGAGGTTTACCGCGTCATTGCCCGAGTCGTGTCGAATGACCTGACGGTCCTCATTTCCGGTGAGTCGGGGACGGGCAAGGAGTTGGTCGCGCGCGCCATCCACGACTTGGGACCGCGCCGTTCCGCGCCCTTCGTGGCGATCAACATGGCTGCAATTCCGCGGGACCTGATCGAGGCGGAGCTGTTCGGGTATGAACGCGGCGCGTTCACGGGCGCGGCGCAGCGCACGGCGGGGCGGTTCGAACAGGCCGCGGGGGGCACATTGTTCCTTGATGAGATTGGCGACATGCCGATCGAGGCGCAGACGCGATTGCTGCGCGTGCTTCAGTCCGGCGAGTTCACGACGGTGGGCGGCGCCCGGATCATGCGCGCCGACGTCCGGATCGTCGCGGCCACCAATCGCGCGCTCCAGCAGGCCGTTGCCAACGGGCAGTTTCGCGAAGACCTCTATTACCGCCTGAACGTCGTTCCGATCGATCTTCCCGCGCTACGCGAGCGGCGCGAGGACATTGCAATCCTGGCCCGCCATTTTCTCGAGCGCGCAGCGGACGCAGGCTTGCCGCGCAAGGTCCTCGATGATGACGCGGTGACATCGCTGGCTGAGCATGACTGGCCGGGCAATGTTCGCCAGCTCGAAAACCTGATGCGACGCCTGGCGGCGCTGTCACGGGACGAAAGTATTTCGGCCGGCGAAATCGCGGCCATGCTGGGGCAGGGCGGGGGGCAGGCAGTCTCGCTGCCTGCCGATCTCGGGCTGGAGGCTGCGGTCCGCGCCTTCATCGAACGGCTGGCCCGCTGTGATCCAAGGTCGCTGGACGACGGGACGCTCTATGACCGGCTGCTGGCCGAGGTGGAGCGTCCCTTGATCGAGGTGATGCTGGCTCGCCACGGTGGCAATCAACTCCGCGCTGCCCGGGCGATCGGATTGAACCGGAACACCTTGAGAAAACGGCTGGATACGCTTGGTATAGATCCCGCCGTCCGCCCACCCGCACCAGAGGCGCGGTGAACGCACGTATTATGTGTTTTCTCTGCAACACTCTTGTTGTAGCGTTACCGAGATGACTGCCGGCACGGCACCTCGAACAACCGACCTGGTCGCCCTGCCGCGCCGCTGGAGCGTAACGCCTGCGGTCGAGATCGGCGTTCTTGCGATTGCCATCGGCATAGCGTTCGCGACGTATGTCGTCGTGGCCCACACGGGCCGTCCGGAGGGGCTGATCGCGCCTGCCGTTGTGGCACTGTTGCTGGTCGCCAATCTTGTCCCCGGCGTGGCGTTGATGATGCTGCTGGGGCGCCGGATCGCACGCCGCCGCGCGGCGCGCTCCCCGGTTGGCGGCGAGGGGCGGCTTCACGTCCGCCTCGTCGCGCTCTTCTCGATCGTTGCCGCCGTGCCGATGGTGCTCGTCACGATCGCCGCCTCCCTGTTGTTCCAATATGGCGTGCAATTCTGGTACTCGGACCGCGCGCGTGCGGTGTTCGAGAACGCGACGACGCTGACGCGCACCTCCTACAACCAGATCCTCCAGCGGTGGGAAGAAGCCACCGTCACGATGGCGAGCGATATCTCGACCGAACTGAACGAGCGGCCGATCGAGGACCCCCAGTTCCGCGCGTTCCTGTTCCAGCAAACCTATTTTCGCAGCCTGTCCGAGGCGTTGCTGTTTCAGGTGGCACCGAATGGCGAGTTGCAGACGCTCGCTTTCGTCAACCCCTATGACCTGGATCTGGCACGTCAGGTGTCGGCGGAGGCGGTACGAAAGCTGGCGCGCGGTCAGCGCAGTGTGGTGACCGTGACGGGCGACCGGATCCAGACGGTGACGCGGTTGCCGGGGTCCAGCCGCGTGTATCTCTACGCAGCACGTGTGACCAATCCGAAGGAAATGACCACCCAGACCGAGCGAGCCGAGGCCGCACTGGCCAATTATCGCCAGCTTCTGGTGCGCGCTCGCACGCTGCAACTGCGCTTCAACGCTGCGCTGCTCCTGCTGTCGCTGTTGATCGTCGGTGTCGCGGTATGGATCGCGCTGGCCGTTGCGGACCGGCTAGTCCGGCCGGTCGCGGAACTGGTCAACGCAGCGCGGCGGGTGGAAGGCGGCGACCTGACGGCCCGTGTGCCGGAAACGCAGGAGCGGGACGAGGTTGGCACTTTGTCGAACGCGTTCAACCGCATGACAGAGCGCATCGAGGAGCAGAATACGGCGCTGGTTACCGCGAACGCCCAACTCGACAGCCGTCGCTCGCTGATCGAGGCCGTTATGTCGGGGGTCTCCGCTGGCGTCATTTCGATCGCGCCTGATCGGACGATCCGGCTGATCAACAATTCGGCGCAGATGCTGCTGGGTCTCAGCGATCCACCGATCGGCATGCCGCTGTCCGTCGTCGCGCCGGAACTGGCAGCGTTGCTCGACGGGACAGCGCGGGAGGCGATCATTCAGCTGGCAGCGGCCGGCGAGGCGCGCACGCTGGCTGTACGGATCGCCCGTGTTCCAACCGGCCCGATCCTGACCTTCGACGACATCACTCAGCAGTTGCTGGACCAGCGCCGCGCGGCTTGGTCGGATGTCGCGCGGCGTATTGCGCACGAGATCAAGAACCCGCTGACCCCGATCCAATTGGCTGCCGAGCGCCTGCAGCGCCGTTATGGCGCCAAGGTGGAGGAAGGGGACACGACATTCAGCCGGCTGACCGAGACGATCGTGCGGCAGGTCGGCGATCTGCGCCGCATGGTCGACGAATTCTCGTCCTTCGCGCGGATGCCCAAGCCGGTGTTCCGTGAAGAGTCGCTGGTCGACGTCGCGCGTCAAACGATGTTCCTGCACGAGGTCGCGCATGCGGGCATCCGCTTCGAGATGCGACATGACGAACCGGGACCGGTCCTCGTCTGTGATCGCCGCCAGGTCGGACAGGCGCTGACCAATATCGTGAAGAACGCGGTAGAGGCGATCGAAGCGACCGGGCGAGGGGAGGGCACGATCCTGATGACCCTGACGCAAGAGGATGGCCGTGCAGTGATCACCGTCGCTGACGACGGCATTGGGCTGCCCCCTGAGCGCGATCGTATCGTCGAGCCGTATATGACCACCCGCGCGCGCGGCACTGGCCTCGGCCTCGCCATCGTGAAGAAAATCGTGGAGGAACATTTCGGAACCATCACCTTCACCGACCGTCCCGAGGGCGGCACGCTGGTGACCATGACCTTTGACGTGGTCATGCTGGCCGGCGTCGCCGGACGAGAAGACGATCAATCTGAGACCGAAGGCGGCAGTTTCGCCGCCCTGACTCGCAATCGGACCGCATAAGCCATGGCGTTAGACATCCTTGTCGTCGACGATGAACTCGATATCCGCGAACTCGTATCCGGTGTGCTCGAGGACGAGGGGTATGACACCCGCACCGCGGCGGACAGCGATGCCGCGCTGGAAGCGATCTCTGCGCGCCGCCCCAGCCTGGTCCTGCTTGACGTGTGGCTTCAAGGCTCGCGTCTCGACGGCCTGGAACTACTCGCCGAGATCAAGCGGCGGGACTCCTCGATCCCGGTCCTCGTCATCTCGGGCCATGGCAATCTCGACACGGCCGTCGCCGCGATCCGGCAGGGTGCGGCCGACTTCATCGAAAAGCCGTTCCAGGCCGAACGCCTGCTGCTGATGGTGGAGCGGGCAACCGAAACCGAGCGTCTGCGCCGCGAAGTGGCAAATCTTCGTGCCTCCGCTGGCAGCGATACCGACCTGACGGGCAGCTCCAGCGCGATCAATGCCGTTCGTGCCACGTTGAAGCGCGTCGCCGCGACCGGGAGCCGGGTGATGATCGTCGGCCCGGCAGGTGTCGGCAAGGAAGTGGCAGCGCGGCTCCTTCATGGCTGGAGCCAGCGAGCCGCAGCGCCATTCGTTGTGGTCAGTGCCGCCAACATGACGCCCGAACGTGTCGAGGAGGAATTGTTCGGCGTGGAGGAGGGGGGCGATCTCGTTCGACCCGGTCTCTTGGAGCAGGCCCATGGCGGCACGCTGTTCCTCGACGAGATCGCTGACATGCCGATCACGACGCAAGGGCGGATCCTGCGGGTGCTGACGGATCAGAGCTTCACGCGGGTCGGCGGGACGCGCGTGGTGAAGGTCGACGTGCGGGTGGTGTCGGCGACCGGCCGGGATCTGACGCAGGAGATCGCCGATGGGCGCTTCCGCGAGGATCTATATTACCGGCTGAACGTGGTGCCGGTCGTCATCCCGTCGCTGGCGGAGCGGCGCGAGGACATTCCCGCGCTGGTGGAGCATTTCGTCGCGCATTATGCGGCACAGCGCCGGGTTACGACGCCGGAAGTCGCAACCGACGCGATGGTGGCGCTGCAATCCTATGATTGGCCGGGCAACGTGCGGCAGCTGCGCAACGTCGTCGAGCGGACCATCATCCTTGCCCCGGGCGATCGCATCGCGCGGATCGATGTCGACCTGTTACCTGGGGAGGTGCTCGGCGATCAGGGGGGCGGCGGTGCGAACGCGATCATGGGCGCGCCGTTGCGCGAAGCACGTGAGACGTTCGAGCGGGAATATCTGAAGGTGCAGATCCGCCGGTTCTCGGGCAACATTTCGCGGACGGCGACCTTCATCGGAATGGAGCGCTCCGCATTGCACCGCAAGCTGAAGCTGCTGGGGATTACGGACACGCGCGAGGATTGATCGATCTGGACCAGTATCGGGCGGCTCCCTACATAGGGCGAAGCGTGCCGTTTGGGCCGCATCCGACGCCGGGCACCGGCGCATCGCGGGGAAAACCTCGCCAAAAAAACGAAAGGGCATCGAACGATGGCCGATAAGCAAAGCTCTCTTCAAGATCTCTTCCTCAACGCCCTGCGCAAGTCGAAGACCCCGGTCACGCTTTTCCTCGTGAAGGGCGTCAAGCTTCAGGGCATTGTCACCTGGTTCGACAATTTCTCGGTCCTCCTGCGCCGCGACGGACAGAGCCAGCTCATCTACAAGCACGCGATTTCCACGATCATGCCGGGCGCGCAGATCGATGTGGCCGCAATCGTCGATCAGCTGGGCGAATCGACCAAGAAGCAGCCGCTGCTGCAGGAGATTTTCCTCAACGCGGTGCGTCGCTCCGAGGATTCGGTAACGATGTTCCTGGTCAACGGCGTGATGCTGCAGGGCCAGATCGCCGCCTTTGACTTGTTCTGCATGCTGCTTCAGCGCGATGGCACGTCGCAGCTGGTCTACAAACATGCGGTGTCCACCATCCAGCCGGCTCGCGCGCTGAACCTGGCGGACGAGAACAGCGGGTCTGACGAGGATTGAGCACCGGTTTTGACCGCGATCGCGAGGAATTCGCCCGGGGCGCGCGCGCTATCGTCGTGTACCCCGATCTTGGTGGCTCCTCGCGCGATGCCGATGCGCGGCTTGAAGAAACCGCCGGCCTTGCTGCCGCCATCGGCGTCGATGTCGTCGAACGGCACGCCGTTCGCGTGCGCACGCCGCGTGCTGCCACGCTGATCGGATCGGGGCAGGTTGAACAGCTGGCGACACTCGGGCGGCAGGAAGAGGCCACCTTGTTCGTGTTCGATGCGGCGCTCTCCCCAATCCAGCAGCGCAACCTGGAGACTCAGCTAGAGGCAAAGGTCATCGACCGGACCGGTCTCATCCTGGAGATCTTTGGCGAGCGCGCTGCGACTGCCGAAGGTCGGCTGCAGGTGGAGCTGGCACACCTCGATTATCAGGCGGGCCGGCTGGTACGCAGCTGGACTCACCTTGAGCGTCAGCGCGGCGGCTTCGGCTTTCTCGGTGGCCCGGGCGAAACGCAGATCGAGGCCGATCGGCGACTGATCCGGGATCGCATGGCACGGTTGCGGCGCGAGCTCGATCAGGTGACGCGTACGCGCGGCCTTCACCGGGAACGCCGTCAACGCGCGCCTTGGCCGGTCATCGCGCTTGTCGGATATACCAACGCGGGTAAATCGACGCTCTTCAACCGCCTCACCGGCGCGCATGTAATGGCCGAAGACCTCCTCTTCGCGACGCTCGATCCGACGCTTCGTCAGATCAGCCTTCCGGGCATCGACAAGGCGATCTTGTCGGACACCGTCGGCTTTGTGTCGGAACTGCCGACCCAACTTGTCGCGGCGTTCAAGGCAACGCTGGAAGAGGTGATCTCCGCTGACTTGCTGGTCCATGTCCGCGACGTGGCACATCCCGATACGACTGCGCAGAAGGCGGATGTGGAAGCGGTGCTGGCAGAGATCGGCGTGTCCGAGGCGACGCCGCGGATCGAGGCTTGGAACAAGATCGACCTGCTCGATGGACCGGATCGGGATCATCTGCTCGCCGAGGCGGCGCGCCGCGATGATGTGGTTCCCCTTTCCGCGATCAAGGGGGAAGGGGTCGATGAACTTGTCAGGCTGCTATCCGACCGGTTGACGCAGGGGCATCAGCGATACTCGATCCGTCTCGCCACCAGCGACGGCGCCAGTGCGGCGTGGCTGCACCAACATGGCGAGGTCATCGATCAGGTGATCGAGGGTGATACAGCCATCTATGAAGTGCGCATGGCGCCCGGTGACTTCGCCCGCTTCAACGAGCGTTCCGCAGGAGAGGCCGAGACCTGAAAGGGGGGCGGGGCACGATGCTCCGCCCTCTAGTCTGTCGCGGCCACCTTTTCAGCCTGCTTCACTTCGGACCAGAGCGATTCCTGACCGTCGAGGTCAAGTGCCGCAATCGAACCGCCAGCGGCTGTTTCCATGGCCCGGAAGCGCGTTTCGAACTTGGCATTGGCGGATCGAAGCGCAGCCTCGGCATCCACGCCCAGATGCCTGGCCCAATTCACTACCGCGAATAAAAGATCGCCGATCTCTTCCTTGCGGTCCTGATCGCTCGCTTCGATAACTTCTTCTATTTCCTCATGGATCTTTTGAAGCGGACCGGTCGCGTCGGGCCAGTCGAAGCCGACGCGGCCGGCGCGCTTTTGCAGTTTCTCGGCCCGCAGCAGCGCCGGCAGGCCAAGCGCAACCCCGGCCAGCGCACTGCCGTCGTCCTTCGCGGCGCGTTCTTCAGCCTTGATCGTTTCCCACAGATGATGCCCGCCATCGGGGGCGTCGCCGAAGATGTGGGGATGGCGCCGCTCCATCTTGTCCGCGATCGCCGCTGCAACGTCCTTCAGGTCGAAATGGCCAGCCTCCTCAGCCATTCGGCTGTGGAACACGACTTGTAGCAACAGGTCGCCGAGTTCATCCTTCAGTTCATGCATATCGCCGCGGTCGCACGCGTCGGCAACCTCATAGGCTTCCTCAATGGTGTAGGGCGCGATCGATTGAAAGGTCTGCACCTTGTCCCATTCACAGCCCGCAACAGGATCCCGCAGTCGGGCCATGATCGCCTGAAGTCGCACGAGAGCGGAGGATGCATCTGACATAGGCGGGCGATAAACCGGCCGCACAACTTCCGCAAACGCAAGCCCAGAGGCTAAGACTCACAATGCGATAATATGTATTATGTTAAATCACGGATATCGAGCGTTGCGGCCCTCTTACGTGGCGCACGCACTGCGTTACCGGGCAAACTGCTCGAGCTGCGTGAACACCAGCGTCACGACCGCGAACAGCACAATCCAGATAAGCGCGAGCTTTATTGACCGACGCATGGGCAACCGCCGCGCAACGAGCGCCGAAATCGGCAGGATCAGCATCAATGCAAGCAGCCACACCTGCGCGCCGCCGGTCACAAGTCGAACTCCAGGCCGTCATATCCCGGCTCAACGTGCGGCGGCAGTTCCGCTCGAAGCGTCGCATAGTCCATCGACTGATCCATGTGCGTGAGAACCGCGTGGCCGGGCGCTAGCTCCTCGATCCATTGCAACGCCTTGCCGAGATGCGGATGGCTCGGGTGTGGTTTGCGACGCAGCGCATCCACGATCCAGAGATCGAGGTTTCCGTAAAGCGCGCGCATCTCTCGCGTCATCCCGCTGAGGTCTGTCGCGTAACCGACAGACTTTCCACCGTGCTCGAACCGCAGCCCCGCCGAGGTGATCCTTCCATGCGGTTGATCCGTCGAACTGATGGTGAGCGGGCCAATGTTGATCCGGTCAGGCAGAGCGCTCAGGGAAACGGTCGGCGGATATCCGCCACGTCCATGAAAGACGTAGCCGAACATGTCGTCGAGGCGCTCGCGGGTCGGTGAACGGGCGTAAGCCGGTACGGGTTCACCACGCTGATGGAAAATCTGTCGCAGGTCATCGATGCCGAAGACATGATCGGCATGTTCGTGCGTCCAGATGACCGCGTCGACGATTCCGACATCGGCCGCCAGCAACTGCTGTCGCATGTCCGGCCCCGTATCGACAAGAACGCGCGTCCCCTCGGCCTCCACCAGCAATGAAACGCGGGTGCGACGGTTGCGCGGTTCGTTGGGGTCGCATTCGCCCCAGTCGTTCCCGATCCTCGGCACCCCGGTGGAGGTGCCGCTACCGAGAATGCGGACCTTCATGCCAGGGTTTTATTGAAGAGTTTGTGGAAGTTGCGCGCGGTAACCTCTTGTAGTTCGGCGACATCATCTCTCCGCAGCTTCGCCAGGAAGGCAGCCGTGTCGGCAACGAATGCCGGTTCGCCGGTCTTTCCACGATGAGGAACGGGAGCAAGGAAGGGCGCGTCGGTTTCGATCAGCAAGCGGTCCGCGGGGAGCCGGGCGGCAACCTCCTGAAGCGCGGCAGCGCTCTTGAAGGTGACGATCCCGGAGATCGAAATGTAAAACCCCAGATCCAGCGCGATGTCCGCGAACTCACCGGTTCCCGTGAAGCAATGAATGACGCCGGTGAAGGCCCCCTTCTCCAGTTCGTCACGAAGAATGGCGGCGGTATCATCCTCCGCATCGCGCGTGTGCACGACGATGGGCACGCCAGCCTCTCGCGCGGCCGCGATATGGGCACGGAAGCTGCGCTGCTGCTGCTGACGATCCGAGTGGTCGTAGTGATAGTCGAGGCCACATTCGCCAATGCCGACGACCCGCGGATGCTGCGCGCGTTCTGCCAGCCGCTGGGAGTCGATGTGCGGGTGCTGGTCCGCCTCATGCGGATGGATGCCAACGGTGGCCCAGACATCCGGCTCGCGCTCGGCGGTCGCGAGAACATCCGCCCATTCGCTCTCGCGGGTCGCGATGTTGAGCATCGCCGTCACGCCGCGCGCGCGGGCGCGCTCGAGGATGGCTTGCTGTTCCTCCACCAGCCCCTTGTAATTCAAATGACAATGGCTGTCGGCGAGCATCAGGCGGCCTCCGCCGGGATCTCGAGCCGCGGGAACACGGGCGACGGTGCGGCAACCGGCGCGCCCTCGGCCACACGACGCGCATACCAGCCGTCGTCATCGATCGCGGCATGATCACGATCATCAGCGGCGACGCCGAGCTGGTCGAGGATCGCGCTCGCACCGGCGGGGATGACCGGCATGATTGCGATGGCAAGGATGCGGATGGCCCGCACCAGCGTCCGCAGGACGGCATTCATCCGCTCGGGGTCGGTCTTGCGCAGCGCCCACGGCGCCTGAGCGTCGATATACTGGTTGCAGGCAAAGACGCCGCGCATCCACGCCTCGATCCCCTGGCTCAGCATCAGGTCGCCGAATGCGGCCTTCAGCCCGGCGGCCGCCACGATGACTTCCTCGATCAGGATGCCGTCGGCCTCTTCTGCGCGTCCGTCCGCAGGCAGTGAGCCCAGGTTCTTGGCGATGAACGACAAGGTGCGTTGCGCCAGATTGCCGAACGAATTGGCCAGTTCCGCATTGACCCGCGCCACGATGGCCTCGGCCGAATAGCTGCCGTCCTGCCCGAAGCTAACCTCGCGCAGCAGGAAATAGCGCAGCGCATCGACGCCGAATGCTTTCGCCAGGTCGCCCGGATCAATGACGTTGCCGAGGCTCTTCGACATCTTCTCGCCGCGATGGAGGACGAAGCCATGGCCGAACACCGTCTTGGGCAAGGCGATGTCGGCCGACATCAGGAAGGCGGGCCAATAGACCGCATGAAAGCGAACGATGTCCTTGCCGATCAGGTGAAGATCGGCCGGCCAGTGCTTCATATCGCCATCGGGGTAGCCGACCCCCGTCAGATAGTTCGTCAGCGCGTCGACCCAGACATACATGACGTGCCCCGGACTGTCCGGCACCGGCACCCCCCAGTCAAAGCTGGTGCGCGAGATCGACAGATCCGACAGGCCACCCTCAACGAAGCGCATCACTTCATTGCGGCGCGATTCCGGACGGATGAAGTCCGGATTGCTGGCGTAAAAATCTAGCAACGGCTGCTGATATTTGGAGAGGCGGAAGAACCATGTCTCCTCCGCGGTCCAGGTCACCGGCGTGCCCTGCGGGGACAACTTCTCGCCCCCTTCCCCCTCGGTCAGCTCCTTCTCGTCGTAGAACGCCTCGTCGCGGACCGAATACCAGCCCTCATAACGATCGAGATACAGATCGCCGGCCGCTTCCATCGCCCGCCAGATGGCCTGGCTGGCGGCATAATGATCGGCATCGGTGGTTCGGATGAAGCGGTCATAGGAAATGTTAAGGCTGTCGCACATCGCCCTGAAATGTGACGACATCTCGGTGGCTAGATCAGCAACCGCCACGCCGCGATCGCGCGCTGTCTGGACCATCTTCAGCCCATGTTCGTCGGAGCCGGTCTGGAAACGCACGTCACGCCCGGCCTGCCGTTGAAAGCGGGCAATCGCATCGGCGGCGATCGCCTCATATGCGTGGCCGATATGTGGCCGCCCATTAGGGTAGCTGATTGCGGTGGTGATATAGAACGGGTCGCCCATAGACCCCCGCCTCTACCCCCGCGCGAGCCGCGCGACCACCCCTGCCAGTTCAAACACCGTCCCCCCCGCGTCGAGCGACAAGGCGCGCGCACTAGAGGCGATCCGCCGGGCATCATCATAGGCGTCCAGTGCGGTACGCAGCGCCTGACCGCTACGATACGGCGCCTGCTCCGCGAGGAAGGTGGGAACACGATCAAGGAATGCTTCGTAGCGCGGCTGCGCGGCCTTCAGCGAAAGCGCCCGCATCAAGCGAACCCGTTCTGCATTGTCGCGATCCCCGTCTCGCGCGATGCGCTGCAGCGCCTCGTCGATCTTCTCAAGCCCCAGCCCGGCGGAGCGAAGCGCCCGCCCCGGTGAGCCCATCCCGACACGGATCAGGGTGTCACGCTCGTCCGATGTCGCTTCTGGCAGAAGGGCGTCGAGGGCTGCGGCCATGTCTTCCCGATCCAGCGGCTCGAACCGGAGCAGCCGGCACCGCGACCGAATCGTCGGCAGAAGCCGCCCCGGCGCGTGGCTGATCAGCAGGAAGATCGTGCCGGCGGGCGGCTCCTCCAAATTTTTCAGCAATGCGTTCGCGCCCGACCGCTCGAGATCGTCGACCGCATCGATCAGGATGACCCGCCGCGAGCTCAACGATGGCGTGGTCGCGAACAGGGGATTGAGGCTGCGCACCTGAGAAATCGTGATGCTGCGCGCTAATTCGGCGTCGGGCTTGCCGTCCTTTGGCAACCGCTCCAGCACGCGGAAATCAGGGTGCGACCCCGCCTCGATGAGGGCACGGGTTCGCGCGCCACCCAGGTCCCGTGCGGCTTCGCTCAACAGGCTGGT
The DNA here is from genome assembly GCF_045369765.1 of Sphingomonas olei. Classification (NCBI taxonomy): domain Bacteria; kingdom Pseudomonadati; phylum Pseudomonadota; class Alphaproteobacteria; order Sphingomonadales; family Sphingomonadaceae; genus Sphingomonas; species Sphingomonas olei. Next base: position 241,223 of record NZ_JBIQEU010000002.1, on the reverse strand, counting down.
CGCAGCCTCGCGCGCGAAGGTCGACTTGCCAACTCCCTGCGGGCCGGTGAGCAGCCAGGCGTGGTGCAGCGTTCCGCCATCCATCGCGGACCGGAAAAGCGCTTGCGCCGCCGCATTGCCGCGCACCCGGCTCACGGCAGCAGGTCGCTCAGCTCCGCCAGCAGCATGGCGGTCACGTCGCCCGTCGCCCGGTTGGCATCCACGATGCGGAACCGTCCGGGTTCCCGCGACGCAAAGCTGCGGAAGGCGCGTGCCACATTGGCGTGGAAGTGCTCCCCGCGCATGGCGAAGCGGTCCGCCATCTCGCCGTCGCGCATGGCGGCGCGACGCGCACCCTCCGCAACCGGCACGTCGAGCACGAAGGTCCGGTCCGGCAACAGCCCTCGCGTCCCGAAGCCGTGCAGCGCGAGGATCGCGGCGTCATCAATGCCCCCGGCGACGCCCTGATAGGCGCGCGTGGAATCGATGAACCGATCGGTGATCACCCACGTCCCCGCTTCCAGAGCAGGGCGGATGACCTTTTCCACGTGATCGGCCCGGGCAGCGGCGAACAGCAGGGTTTCGGCATGCGCGCTCCAGCGGGCCACATCGCCCTGCATCAGCAGCGCGCGGATGGCCTCGGCACCTTCGCTGCCGCCGGGTTCCCTCGTCACAAGCACCGAAAGACCACGCGCCTCCAGCGCGGAGGCGAGCGCCCGTACCTGTGTCGATTTCCCCGCCCCCTCTCCGCCCTCAAGCGAGAGGAAGCGCCCGCTCAACTGAACAGTCCAGTAAGACCCGCCCAGGCGCGACCGAAGAAGCCGGCTTCCTCGACATCGGTCTCGGCAACCAGGGGCAGAACCTGCTCCGGCAGACCGGGCGAGGTCACGACCAGGTCGGCGACATGCGTCCCCGCCTTGATCGGCGCCTTGATCGGGCCCTGATACACCACCTTCGCGTTCATCGCCGGCACCGCACCCGCCGGAAGCGCAACCTTTAGGTCACGCGGGGCGACCAGCCCGACGGTGGAGGAATCGCCCAGTTGCACGGCAGCGTCCGCCACCTTGCGCCCCTGCTTCACGATCGGCTTCGCTTGCCAGGCGCGGAAGCCCCAATCCATGAAGCGGACGGACTCGCTCGCCCGCTGGTTGAAGGTGTTGAGCCCGGCCAGGACCATCACCAAACGCCGGCCGTTCTGTTCCGCCGATCCGGTGAAGCCATAGCCCGCTTCCTCGGTATGACCGGTCTTCAGGCCATCGGCGCCGGCCACGCGCCCCAGCAGCGGGTCACGATTGGCCTGGGTGATTGCGTTCCCCGAGCCTAGCGTTTTGCCCCAGGTGAATTCACGCCGCGAGTAGAATTGCTTGTAGAGCTTGGGATGCTCCTCGATCGTCGCACCGGCCAGCTTCGCGAGGTCGCGCGCCGTGACATAGGTGACGCCATTGTCAGGCCAGCCGTTCGAGTTGCCAAAATGGCTGTTGCTGAGGCCGAGCTTCTGCGCCGCCTCGTTCATCCGCTGGACGAACGCTTCCTCGGTGCCCGAAACACCCTCGGCCAGCACGACACACGCATCGTTGCCCGACAGGACCACCACGCCGTACAGCAGGTTCTCGACCGAAACCTTCTCGCCCGGCGACAGGAACATGGTCGAGCCCGCGGACGGGCCATGCCACTTGCGCCAGGTTTCCGGGCGAACCTCGAATTCCTGATCCAGCTTCAGGTCGCCGCGCTTGATCATGTCGAAGATGACATAGGCCGTCATCATCTTCGCCATCGAGGCGGGTGGCATCCGGCGATCGGCGTCCTTGGCAAAGAGCACGGCGCCCGACGACAGATCCTTCATGAAGGCGACGGGCGCGACGGTCTGGAACTGCGGCGCAGCGGCAACGGAGGGATAGGCGACCGACAGTGCGATTGCGGGCACGGCCAGGTAGGACATTAGCTTGGTCATGGACGCTCTACTCGGTGATATCAGGGCTGAACGATGATGGCAGCATCGCCATAGCCGCGGCGAACGGCGGCGTCACGCGCCCGTTCGGCGTCGATGCGCGACGAAAATGGGCCAAGGCGGATCCGGAACAGCGCGCCGCCGCGCTGGGCAGTACCGCCCAGCTGCTTGGCGATCGCCTCGGCGCGCGCCTGGTTGCTTAGCGCGGCCACCTGCACGGCGTAGGAACGACCATTTGTCGGCGGGGGCGGCGCAGGTGCGGCGATTGGCAGCGCCCGAGCCGGAACGGATTCGGGACGGCTAACCGGAGGAACGGCTGCAGGACGCGCCTGAGCAGCGGGCAATTGCCGCCGGAGCGCCGCCAATAATGCTGGCGGCGCATCTAGCTGCGCTGCTGACACGCCGCCGGCAAGGCTTCCCTGATGCGTGACACCGCGCACCCGAACCGCCGACGCCCCTTCGCGCGACAGCGCGAGCATCCGGGCCGCTTCTGGGGAGAGGATGATCTCGAAACCTGCCGGCAAGGGCGACCGTTCAGCGACACGGGTCACGATGGTGCGACCAGTATCTAGCGACGTGATCTCCACCGCGCTGCCCGGGGCCAATGTCGCGTGTGCCGTCCCCCCCGCCCCCGCCTTCAACGCGGCATCGGTGCCGCCCACTCCCCCGGCAGTGCGGGCGTAGCCGACGCGATCGTAGCGTGCTGGTCCTGCGCCTGAGGTGCCGACTGGCCCTTCCACCTGTCCGGCTTCGGGCGGCAGAGGAGGACGCGGTGCCCCCGTTTCCTGGTTGCTGGGCGTATCCTGCAGGCCCATCGCCGTTGCGGGATACGCCAGCCCGAGCATCAACGACCCGGCAACGGTCCTAGCGCTCGACCGCATCGGCCAGCAGCCCCACGGACAACGCGTAGAAATTTGAGCAATTATAGTCCAGGATGGCGCGATAGTTGCTGGTCAGCAGATAGGCCGTCTGTCCCGGGCCATCAGGCTCCATCAGGGTCGCCAGCACATCGTCCGCTGGCCAGCTTCGGCCCTGCGGCATGATTCCGGCCGCGCGCCATTCCGCCATCGTGCGCCAGTTGCTGTGACGCTCGAACACGCGCGGACACCGCGGGGACACCAAGCGGTTGGTCAGCGTGGCGCGATTGAAGCTCGCCGGGACGGATACGGCAAAGCCCCAGGGCTGCCCCGCCCGCCAGCCGGCGTTCAGCAGGTAATTGCCGATCGATGCCAGCGTGTCGGCCTGGCTGTTCCAGATGTCGACCCGTCCGTCGCCGTCCCCGTCGACGGCGAGGCGCAGGTACATGGAGGGCAGGAACTGTGGATTGCCGGTGGCCCCTGCCCAGCTTCCCTTCAACGTCTCGCGCGGGATCCCTCGATCCATGATCTTGAGCGTCGCGACGAACTCGCCCGCGAACAGCTGCCGCCGGCGCCCTTCATAGGCGAGCGTCGCGAGGCTGCGGAGCAGGTCGAAGTTGCCGGTATAACTACCGTAATTCGTCTCGTGGCCCCAGATCGCCACCATGATCGATTCGGGGACGCCGGTGGTGGCCTCGACCCGCGACAGCTTTGCCCGATTGGCCGCATAGGCCTTCTGCCCGCGTCCGATGCGCGCGGCATCGACATGCCGCGCCTTGTACGGCGCGAACGGGGGGATGCGGGTGGATTGCGGGTTTCCCGGCTGTCCACGATCGAGCTCTACGACGCGCGCATTGTACGTCAGCGTGGGAAGGACGGAGTCCACCGTCGCCGGGCGAACGCCCTCGCGGATCGCCTGCGCCCGAAGCTGCGGCAGATAGGCCTGAAAGCCTGCCTCGTCCTGGGCGACGGCGGGTGCCGCTACGGCAAGCGCGCCTGCACAAGCTGCCAGGGTCGAGAGACGAACGATGAAGTTGGAAACGTGCACCACCTCTGTGTGGCACAGCCACCAGTTCGGCGGAACCGGCAATTGTCGTTGCTGCGGCACAAGTCACCGCACCCTTCCCTCGCCGAGGATCTGCGCCCTTGTGCCATCTGGATCGCTACGATGGGCCGCCATTCACGATGACCGGCACGTCACCGGGCGACCAGGGCGGAAGACGGAACATGATCCGCTCGAACGCCTCGGAGGCGAGATGCTGCGCCAGCCACGCCTTCACCTTGGACAGCGGCAGCGTGGCGAACCAACTTGGGTCGACGGCCGCAAACTGTCTGACGAACGGCATGATCGCCGCATCCGCCAACCCGGGCGCATTCCCGAAAAGCTGCTCGTACCGGGCGAGACGCGCCTCAAGCTTCTGGAGAAAGCCCAGGCCATTGTTGCGGTGCGCGATCGGATCAGACCCGTGGCGATCGGGATATTTGTACCGATCGAGATCATGTTTGAAGGCCGTGTCATTGGCGTCGATCAGCGCAGGGTCATCCCGCTCAAGCCACCCTTGCGGATCATTCTCGCCCAGCGCCCAGCGCATGATCGCGAGGCTTTCATCAATCACCACGCCATCGGACCGCTGCAGTACGGGCACCGTTCCCTTGGGAGAAGCCGCGATCAGCTCTTCCGGCTTCTTGGACAGCCGAACCTCGCGCACTTCGTGGCGAATGCCGCTGGCCGACAGCGCAAGCCGCGCACGCATGGCATAGGGGCAACGTCGGAAGCTGTAGAGGATGTGCTCGACCATCAGCGGCTTACTTATAGAGAAAGCTTGGATGATAGTAACTGCTGGCCGCTACCCCGCCGCAGTGAGCCGATCTGACTCCAGCTGACGCTCGGCCGCGGCCAGCACTATATCCAGATCGGCCGCGCGCAGGCCGCTCTCCACATCCACCTCGTCCCCATCGTACAGGTTGGCACGAAACCGCTGAAGATGAGCAATAGCCGCCTGTAGTGTCTCCACCTCAATCATGACTGTGCCTCAGGCCGGCTGCCCATTGCCGCCGCTCGCCCCGAATATCTGACCGGTGGAGAAACTGAGTGCTGGATCGGCGGCCGCAACGTAAAGTGCCGCGATTTCCGCCGGTTGCCCCGGTCGGCCGAGCGGCGCGCTGGCGCCAAAGGTGCGTTGCTTCTCCGGCGTGGCGCCGCCGCTCACCTGGAGCGGCGTCCAGAAAGGCCCCGGGGCAACCGCGTTGACGCGAATGCCGCGTGACGCCAGCTGCTTTGCCATCCCCTTGGTGAAATTCAGGACCGCCGCCCGGGTCATGGCGTAGTCAACAATATCCTTCGACGGATCTCCGGCCTGTTCAGATGACGTATTCACGATGACAGCGCCCGGGCCCATCTTCTCCAGTGCTGCCTTGGTGAGCCAGAATGGCGCGTAGACGTTGGTCTTCATCGTATCGTCGAAATCCTGGCTGGATATGTCGGCAATCGTAGGACGCGTTTGCTGCCGGGCGGCATTGTTGACGAGAATATCCAGCCCGCCGAGTTGCGCGGCCGCTTGTTCGACCAAGCGGCGGCAAAACCGCTCGTCCCGCAAATCGCCGGGGATCGCAACGGCTTTCCGACCTTCCGCTTCGATCAGCGCTACGACTTCACGAGCGTCCGGCTCCTCGGCCGGCAGATAGTTGATCGCCACGTCGGCGCCCTCGCGCGCGTAGGCGATCGCGGCGGCACGACCGATACCACTATCGCCTCCGGTGATCAGCGCCTTCTTGCCCGCCAATTTGCCCGAGCCCTTGTAGCTCTGCTCGCCGTGGTCCGGCCGGGGCGTCATCTTCGATGCCAGGCCGGGCCAAGGTTGCCGCTGAACCGGGAACGGCGGCTTGGGATAGGCCGCGGCTGCCGGGGTCATCGCCGCTGGCCGCGAATTGTTCTCCTGCGCTGCTGCCGACGTCGCGGACGCGGCCGACAGTGCAGCAACACCTGCAACAAAGGTGCGACGGTCGGTATCGGGCATGAGGAAGCTCCAGCAAAACGCGCCTCCACAGCGCTCGCAGGATCACAGTAGTTCCCTTGGCGCCGCAAATACTTGGCGTTTTGCTGGTGCGGCAAAGGAGAGGTGACCCCAGGCTTTGCGACCCTCTCCAGACGAAGCTCAACAGCCTTGACGCAAGGGCGCTGTAACTTGGCACCAGCATCATTTTCGAAGGGCCATGATCCAACGCAGGAACGTTCATACTTCACTGCTGTTTGGCACCGTGAGGAGCTTCACATGAACGCCAATGCGCGCCTGACTACCCTGACCCGGATCGGCTTCGCGGCGCGGGGACTGCTATACATCGTCATCGCGGTGCTGGTCCTGCGTACCGGGCGGGCAGAAGACCAGAGCGGCGCGCTGGAATATCTTCGCGAAGGCGGCGGCCAATTCCTGCTGGGCGTGATGGCGGCGGGACTCGCCGCCTACGGCATATGGAGGCTGACCGATGCCGCCTTTGACCTCGAACGCCACGGATCAGACCGTAGAGGCGTTTTCGAGCGGCTGGGGGCCGGAGCCAGCGGTGTCGTGCACCTTTTCTTTAGCTGGCAATCGGTCCGTCTGGTGCGCGGCGTGGCGCTGTCGGGTGACGGTACGCAGGAAGGCACACAGACTGCCCTGCAGATGCCGGGTGGATGGGCACTCGTCATCGTGGGCGGCATCATCCTGCTCGCGGTCGCCGCAGTACAGCTCATGAAAGCGGTGAAGGGATCATTCCTGCGCTACATTGACCCATCGATTGCCCGCCGTCCCTGGGTGCAATGGTGCGGTCGTGCCGGCTACGCCGCGCGTGGTTTGGTGTTCTTGATCAGCGGCTACTTCCTTGTTCGCGCCGGAATGGAAGGCCAGGCAGACGAGGCCGGCGGCATGGCGCGTGTCCTCGCATGGCTCAGCAGCCCCTTTGACGTGATCATCAGCGCAGGCCTGCTCGCATTTGGGTTATTCACCCTTGTCGAAGCGCGCTATCGCAGGCTGCACGACGTGCCGGTCGACCAAGCGATCCGCCGCGCGACAAGCTGGTCGTAGCGGGCTGCAGGCGCGTCGACCTCGGCGACGCAACGTGATGGCGGACGGGGTGGGATTCGAACCCACGGTAAGCGTAAACCTACGGCGGTTTTCAAGACCGCTGCCTTAAACCACTCGGCCACCCGTCCGGGGACGGCTCTCCTATCCTGCGATCAAGACAAGCGCCACTGCGTTGTCATCTCCGACAAGCGATTGTGCACAAAATAAAAGGGCCGGCCCATCAAAGGTGCCGGCCCATATGTCAGCCGAGACGAAAAGTCGCGGCTCCTGCGATCAGCAGGTGGAGGTTACTTGCGAAGCGTAAGTCCGCCACCGAAGCGCTTGTTGAATCGCGCCACCTGACCGCCGGTGTCGAGCATCTGGCCCTTGCCACCGGTCCATGCCGGATGCGCCAGCGGATCGATTTCGAGCGTCATGGTGTCGCCTTCCTTGCCCCAGGTGGAGCGGGTTTCGTACACCGTGCCGTCCGTCATCTGGACCTTGATCATGTGGTAATCGGGGTGGATATCTTTCTTCACAACTCAATCTCCGACGTGGCTGGTTACCGACCAGCCGAAAGGAAGCGGCGCGCTTAACAGAGGAGCGCGGCCCACGCAATCATTGCTATGGTCGCTGCCGATCAGGCCGCAGGTGGATCCGCGATCATGGCGGTGAACTCACACTCGGCCGCCAGCTCGCCTTCGATCAAGGCACGTCCCGCGAACTTGCACACCCGCGCACGCTTTTGAACGAAGCTGACTTCCAGCCGAAGCAAGACACCGGGTTCGACCGGCTTCCGGAACTTCACGCCGTCGATCGACATGAAATAGACCAGCTTACCCGTGCCGGCGAGGCCAAGGCTTTCGACCGCAAGCACGCCCGCCGCCTGTGCGAGCGCCTCGACGATCAACACGCCCGGCATGATCGGCCGACCGGGGAAATGCCCCTGGAAGAATCCCTCGTTGATCGTCACCGCCTTGATCGCGACGATCGACTGATCAGGCACGAGCGTTTCGACCCGGTCGACGAGCAGCATCGGATAGCGATGCGGCAGCGCCGCCATTACCCGCGTCACATCTAGCGGGCCGAGGGCGGCCTTGGTCTGCACGTCGGTCATCCCGTGCTGGCTCAGCGGCCCTGCGTCTGCGCAGCAGGAGCCGGTGCGGCGCCCTGCTGGCCCTGGCCGCCCGGCTGCCAATTCGCCGGCGGGGTGATCCCGACGCTCGGCACTGCCTTGTCGAGCTCAGCGGTTATCGACGAGGTGATGTCAGCGGCCGGCTGGGCAAAAAGCGCGGCTTCAGGACGCAGCAGCAACGACACGTTGCGGGCGCGCACTGCGGCCTGAACGGCGTCGTTCAGCTTCGCGCTGATCTGCTCGATCGCATAGGCCTCTGCGCGCTGCGCCGGCTGCGTCAGGCGGGTGAGTTCCTGCTGCGCTGCCTGCTGCTTGGTCTGGATCGCCTGCGCCTGCGGACGCAGCGATGCTTCGGTCGCGCCGGGTGCGCGCGCTGCCGTCTGATATGCGGTCACCAGCGGCTGCAATTCGGCCTGGATCGCGTTGCGGCGCGTGTTCGCCTGATCCAGCTGGGTCTTGTACGTCGACTGGATCTGCGCGCGAGCCGCAGTCCACGCCTTCGAATTGGCAACGGCCTGTTCCGGGTTCGCGACAGCGATGCCGGACACCTGCGCAGCGGCGCCGCCGGCGGCAATCGTACCGGGGACTGCGATCGCGGCAGCCATCAGCATGAGCTTGAACTTGGTCATCAGAACTGAGTCCCTACGTTGAAAGTGATAAGCTTGGGGTCATCGCCGCGCTGCTTGATGAGAGCGCGGGCAACGTCGATGCGAAGTGGGCCGAACGGCGACGTCCAGTTCACACCAAAACCGATCGACAGACGCGGCTTTGCGGAATTGCCGAGGAAGGTCTCGACAAAGGGCTGAGACGCGATCTGCGGCGAGTTCGGGATGATGCCGTTACAACCGCCGCTGCCGTCTGGGATACCGGCGGCGCAGGTAGTCGAGACGTTCGCACCGGCTGGCGTCGAGTAGAAGTAGAGCGGGTTGCCCGCGGCATCCTTGAGCGGAAGCGGCAAGACGACCGTGTTGCCGTTCGCATCCGTGGTGGTGGGGAATACCGCGGTCGGTTCCGGCCGTGTGATATTGAACAGACTGCCGGCCTGCACATAAACCGACGGACGCAAGCCCAGCTCGCGCGCGCCCGAACCCAACGGGATCTCGAGTTCGATGCGGCCAAGATAATAGGCTTTGCCGCCCAGCGCGTCGTCGATGATCTGATCGCGATCGGTGATCAGAACCTGCGCGCCGTTGGCGTCGGTCGTGAAATACTGGCGCAGCACGCGCGGGCCGACGCCGCGGATGTCGAAGCCGCGGAACTGCGGCTCACCCAGATAGAAGCGGTCGGTGATCCGGATCGGATCTACGCCGGGACGCGGGCTGCTTTCAAGCGCGTGAATGTAGCCGCCTTCAGCAAGCGCCGAGAGGATGAACCCGCCGCCGATGCCCCAATATTTGGCCGCGTCCGCGCGCGTCCGCAGGTACTTCACGTCACCGCCCAGCCCGGCGAAGTCCTGGCTGAAGGTAAAGCGCTGCCCCGCCGACGGCCGCAGGCGGCTGTTCAGGCTGTCGTAGATCAGCGAATAACCGACCGACGACGTCAGACGATTGCCCAGAGCGTCGCAGAGATAGCGGCCCGCGAGCAGTGGATCGCACTGACCATCGCGGAAGAACGCGGTACGATCCAGCGTCACCTCATCATACGACAGCCCGTAACGTGCCGAGAGCGACCAATATTCGGTCAGCGGCACGCCGGCACGAACCTGGAAGCCGGTGGACACCTGGCTATAAGTGGTTTCGCGGCGGTTGTTGACGAAGTTGAACGCGTTGAAGTCGCGCCGGAACACGTCGACGCCGACGGCGATGTTCTTGTCGAACAGATAAGGCTCGGTGAAGCCGAGCTCGACCGACTTCGAATAACTAGAATAGTTGACGCCGAAGCGCAGTTCCTGGCCCTTGCCGCGGAAGTTGCGCTGCGTCAGGTTGAACTGAAGGATGAAGCGCTCGAGGCTGGAGAAGCCCGCGGAGAGCTGCAGTTCGCCCGTGGCGCGCTCTTCGACGTTGGCGCCCAGGATGACGCGATCCGGCGCTGAACCCGGCGTCTGCTTGATCTCGAACTTGTCCTGGAAGAATCCCAGGCTGTTGATGCGGTCCTGCGAACGCCGCACCTGGAAGCTGTTGAATGCGTCACCTTCCGCAAGACGGATCTCGCGGCGGATCACCTTGTCCTGAGTCTGCGTATTGCCGGTGATGTCGATTCGCTCGACGTAGGTGCGCTTCGCCTCGCCGATGTGGAAGTTGATTGACATCGTCAGCGAGTCGCGATCGCGCTGGAACTCAGGGCTGATCTCGGTGAAGGCGTAGCCGAACAGACCCGTGGTCTGGCTGAGGCTGTCGACCGTGTCCTCGACCAGCTTGGCGTTGTACCAATCACCCTTCTTCAGCGGCAGCGTCTTCGCCAGCGCCTTGTCGTCGAAGTCGCGGATGTCGCTGTCGACCGTGATGTCGCCGAATTTATAGCGGGGCCCCTCCTCCACCACATAGGTGATGATGAAGTCTTCCTTGTCCGGCGTCAGCTCGGCTACTGCGCTCGTGACGCGGAAGTCGGCATAGCCTTCGGTCAGATAGAACTGGCGCAGCTTCTGCTGGTCATAAGCCAGTCGGTCCTGATCATAGGTCGTGTTGGACGACAGCAGGCGGAAAAAGCGCGCCTGTTTCGTTGCCATCTGCTCGCGCAGCTTGTCGTCGTCGAACACCTCGTTGCCGATGATGTTGATCTGACGAACCTTGGACTTGGGCCCTTCGCTGATCTCGAACACCACGTCGACGCGGTTCTGATCAAGCGACACCATCTTGGGCTCGACACTCGCGCCGAACCGGCCCTGGCGGCGATAAAGCTCGACAATACGCGCGACGTCCTGACGCACGGCACTGCGGGTGAAGACCTGCCGCGGCTTAAGCTTGATTTCCTTCGTGATCTTGTCGTCCTTGAGGCGCTTGTTGCCCTCAAGGATCACGCGGTTGATGATCGGGTTCTCACGCACCCGAAGCACGATGTCGCCGGTCTCCGCCCCTGCGACGGTCACATCGGCGAACAGGTCGCTGGCGTACAGATCCTTGATCGCCTGATCGAGCGACTCGTTGGTGTACGGCTGTCCGATCCGCAGCTTCGTGTAGCTGAGCGCCGTATCGGGCTCGATACGCTGCGAGCCTTCGACTCGGAGCGAGCGAATCGTCCGCTCCACCGGCGTAGCGCTAGGTGCCGGCGCGACCTGCTGCTGAGCCGCCGCACCAGGCTGGGCCGTAGCGGGCGCACCTTGCGCAAGCGCGACCGACGGAATGCCGGTCAGCATCGTGCAGCCGAGCAGCATGGCCGCAGCGCGCGGTCGAGCAAACGAAGTGTTCAAAATAGTCACCATTCCACCCCGGTAAGCCCAAACAAGCCCCTGCACGCGCCCTGCCCTCGAATCGTTAGCCGATCAAGCTTGCGAGACTTTGCCACAGTCCGAAATTTCCCAGATCATTGAAGGTCACCAGCAACATCAGGCCGAGAATTGCCGCCAGCCCTCCGCGAAATGCCCATTCCTGCACCTCGGGCCCGACCGGCTTACGACGGACCGCCTCAATGGCATAGAACAGCAGGTGTCCGCCATCCAGCATCGGAACTGGCAGCAGGTTGATGAACCCAAGGTTGATGGACACCAAGGCGATCAGGAACACGAAGGCGTCCGCGCCCAGGGTGATCTGTTCGCCAGAGACCTTGGCGATCGATAGCGGCCCACCCAATTCCTTCACCGATCGCCGACCGGTGATGATCTGGCCGATCGTTTCCACCATCATGGACACGATCTCCCCGGTGCGTCGAACCGCCACCACCGGTGCCTCGAACAAGCTCACGGGAACGGTGACGCGGTCGCCGCGTGCGATCCCGAGCATGCCGATCCGGTAGTTGTTGCCGAACCGGTCGGTCTGCTGGTCCACCCCGATCGTGACTGGGAGCGTCTGAACCTGACCATTCCGTTCGAAGGCGACCGTCGTCTTCTCTGCCGGATGAATGCGGGTGTACGACAGCATGTCCTCGAAGACGTGGATGTCACGATCGCCGAGCCGAACAATGCGATCACCGGGTTGCAACCCTGCCCGCGCGGCTGCGCTGTTTTCCAGCACCGTGCCGACAACCGGCGGTGTCCGCGTGTCGCCATAGGCCATGGCAAAACCGCCAAGGATCAGCATGGCCAAGAGGAAATTCACGACTGGCCCAGCTGCTACGATGATCGCGCGCTGCCATACCGGCTTTGCCTGGAACGTCTGGTTTCGCTCCTCTTCGGGGAGCGCGAGCCATTCGGCGGAAGGCTGGCTCACCGCGTTCATGTCCCCGGCGAAGCGGACGTACCCACCGAGCGGCATCCAGCCGAGCTTCCATCGCGTCCCGCGTCGATCGGTCCAGCCGGCGATTTCGCGGCCGAAACCGATAGAGAATGCATCGGCTTTCACACCGAACCAGCGCGCGGCAAGGTAGTGCCCCATCTCGTGCACAAACACGAGCGGGCCAATGACCAGGACGAAGGCAAGCAGCGTAAGCAGCAGGCCAGGAGATTCGATCAAGCGGCGCGTCCCTTCACACGCTTCTCCGCAATAACCCTCGCCTCACGGTCGACTTCAAGGACCGCTTCAAGCGTGTCGGGCGCTGCCGGGGAGAAGCGATCAAGCGTATCGGAAACGATTGCGGCAATTTCGAGGTAGCTGATCCGGCCGCCAAGAAACGCTGCGACGGCAATTTCATTGGCAGCGTTGAGGATGGCCGGTGACCCGCCGCCCTCATTAAGCGCGGCGCGCGCTAGGCGCAGAGCGGGAAAGCGTTCCTCGTCAGGTGCTTCGAAATCGAGCCGCCCGACCTTGATAAGGTCGAGCCGCTCACCAGGTGTCGGCATCCGGTCCGGCCACGCCAACGCACAGGCGATCGGCGTGCGCATGTCCGGCGTGCCGAGTTGGGCCAGCACCGACCCATCGACATATTCCACCATGGAATGGATCACCGACTGCCGGTGGACGACAATCTCGATCTGTTCGGATGTCACCGGAAACAGGTGAAACGCCTCGATCAGCTCGAGGCCCTTGTTCATCATGGTTGCGGAATCAACCGAGATCTTAGCGCCCATCGACCAGTTCGGATGCGCAACCGCCTGCGCGGGTGAGATGTCCTGCATCGCCGCGAGCGAGCGATCGCGAAACGGACCGCCGCTGGCGGTCAGGATGATGCGGCTGACCCGCTCCGCCATCCGTGCATCAAGGCACTGGAAAATTGCGCTATGCTCGCTGTCGACCGGCAGCAACGTTGCCCCGCTCTGTCGAACGGCGCGGTTCATCACGTCACCGGCCGAGACCAGCGCTTCCTTGTTGGCGAGGGCCAGCGTCCGGCCCTGCTCCACCGCCGCCATGACAGGTTTCAAACCCGCGCAGCCCACGATTGCCGCGACGGTGATGTCCGCGTCCATCGACGCTGCTTCCTCAACGGCAGCAGCGCCGCCCGCAGCCTCGACGCCAGTCCCTGACAAGGCATCGCGGAGGGCCGTCAGGCATCTTTCGTCCGCGACGACCGCACGCTTGGCATTGGTCCGAATAGCCGCGGCGGCCAGCCGTTCGACATCGCAATTGGCGGTGAGCGCGACCACTTCGAACATCTCGGGAGAGCGTTCGAGCAGGTCGAGCGTCGATGTGCCGATCGAGCCGGTGGCGCCCAGGATCGTGACGGTCCTCATCGGTAAAGGTACGGCGCCACGACCAGGAGAGCTGCGACAGGCGCGACCGGCACGACACCATCGAGCCGATCCAGCAGCCCGCCGTGGCCAGGCAGGATGTTTCCGGAATCCTTCACGCCCGCACGCCTTTTGAGCCAACTTTCATATAGATCGCCTCCCTGCGCAAGAACCGCCAGGAACGGCGTAGCAAGCGTCATCCGCCATGGCAGACCATATTGGACGTGAAGCACGATGGCCAGCAGGCTCGCCGCGACAATGCCACCGATCAGCCCGGCCCATGTCTTGTTCGGCGAGAGCTTCGGCGCAAGCTTCGGTCCGCCGATCGAGCGACCGGCGAAGAACGCGCCGATATCCGTCGCCCAGACGAGCGACAATGCCCAGAATGCCCATAGCAACCCCTCATCCTGGCGTCGCAGGAAGATGAGGGCCAGCACCGGCAACCCGCAGTAGATCACCCCCTGCGCCAGCGACCGTCGGCGGGTCACGATGGCGACGAAGAACGCCGCCCCGACCAGAAGCCCCAAGGCGAAGAAGTCGTGCACTTCCAACACCAGGGTGGCAGGCGCCATCACCGCCAGTGGGACAGACAGGCTATATTGCGCCAGGCGCTTCTCGCGCGCGGTCGCTTTCTGCAGATCCGACCACTCCGCCATCATGAACAACGAGATGACCACCGCCAGCAGCCAAAATGCAATGTCGCCGAACAGCAATGCCATGCTGGCCACCGCAATCATGACCACGCTCGCGATCATCCGCATCCGCAGATTGGACGGCGTTCGCAGCTTCGCGTCGGGGGGCGTCACAACCCGCCAAACCGCCGCTGCCGATTGCCGAAGGCGGCGACGGCCGCGTCCAGATCGGCCGGGCCGAAATCGGGCCAGAGCGTGTCCACGAACAGCAACTCGGCATAGGCCGCCTGCCAGAGCAGAAAGTTGGACAGGCGATGCTCGCCCGATGTCCGGATCAGCAGGTCGAGCGGTGGAAGGTCGCGGGTTTCCAACTCCGCCTCGATCGCGGCTGCGTCAATCTCTTCAGGAGCCTTGTGTTCCGCCAGGCGGCGCGCAGCGCGCACCAGTTCTGCCTGCGCACCATAATTGAGCGCAATCGCTAGCACGGGGCCAGTGTTCGCCTTGCAGCGCGCGACGGCGTCGTCGATCAATGCAACCACGTCGTTTGGAAATTTGCGGTAATCACCCAGGATTTTCAGCCGCACATTCTCGCGGATCAGCTCGGCGAGGTCACTGCGGATGAACAGCCTGAGCAGACCCATGAGGTCGCCCACCTCTTCAGCCGGCCGTCGCCAGTTCTCCGACGAAAAGGCGTAGATGGTCAGCGCCTCGATGCCGATGGCGCGAGCATGGCGAGTCACACGGCGCACGGCCTCGACCCCTGCCTTGTGGCCAGCAGCACGCGGCAGAAGCCGCTTCTTTGCCCAACGGCCATTGCCATCCATGATGATGGCAACGTGGCGCGGCAACGGAGCCGTGCTTCCGCTCGCGAGGACAGGTGCGACGCTCACCGCGACGTCCCCGACGCTCGGGCGGCAGAGGCATGCCCCCTGCACGCCCCCAACAGCAGACGCTGCAGGCCCGTCACTTTCCGAGGATTTCCTTTTCCTTCGCGCTCGCCGCCACATCGATCTCGGCGATCGTCGCGTCTGTCAGCTTCTGCACCTCAGTCTCGTGTCGCTTGCGCTCGTCCTCCCCGAAGACGCCCTTCTTCTCGTCCGTCTTCAGGTTGTCCATGCCGTCGCGGCGGACGTTGCGCACGGCAACCTTGGCCTTCTCCGAGTAAGAGCCGGCCAGCTTGGCGAGTTCCTTGCGGCGTTCTTCGGTAAGGTCGGGGATCGGCAGGCGCAGCGTGGTGCCATCGTTGATTGGGTTGAGGCCAAGGCCAGCCGAACGGATCGCCTTTTCAACGGGGCCGACGTTGCTCTTGTCCCACACCTGCACGCTGAGCATCCGGGGTTCGGGCACCGACACGGTGGCCACCTGGTTCAGCGGCATGTGCGAACCGTAGACCTCGACCGTCACAGGGTCGAGCAAAGCGGTGGACGCACGCCCAGTGCGAAGACCTGCCAGATCGCTCTTCAGGGCTTCAACGGCACCGGCCATGCGGCGCTCGAGGTCCGCCTTGTTATACGCGGGCATCGATCATCTCCTGTTCGTTGGTGACGATCGTCGATACGCCCTCACCTCGCAGCACGGCAGCGAAATTGCCATGCTCCCGGATATTGAACACGACGATCGGAATGTTGGAATCGCGGCACAAGGCGACCGCGCTAGCGTCCATCACCTTCAGGTTCTTGGACAAGACATTGTTGTACGAGATCGTCTCGTACCGCGATGCACCGGCCACCTTCTTGGGATCCGCGTCGTAAATGCCGTCGACGCTGGTACCCTTGAAGAGCGCATCGCAGTTCATCTCGGCAGCGCGTAGGGCGGCACCGCTGTCGGTGGTGAAGAAGGGCGACCCAACACCGGCGGCGAAGATCACAACCCGGTTCTTCTCCAGGTGGCGAACGGCGCGTCGCCGGATGAAGGGCTCGCACACTGACTGCATCGGGATCGCCGATTGCACGCGGGTGTCGACACCGATCTGCTCAAGGGCGTTCTGCACCGCGAGGGCATTCATGACCGTAGCAAGCATGCCCATATAATCAGCCGTTGCGCGCTCGAACCCTTGCGCTGCCGCGGCAAGCCCCCGGAAGATGTTGCCGCCGCCAACGACGACGCACAGCTCATACCCTTCCGCCTTCACGTCAGCGATTTCCTCGGCAACCCGGGCCGTCACCGTCGGATCGATGGACACCCCGTCCGGCCCCATCAACACCTCACCCGAGAGTTTCAGGAGGATACGCTTGTACGTGGGACTGGTCATGGGTTCCGATGTGACTTGGGAAGAGCGGAGCGGACCTTAGGGATGCGATTGCAGGCTCGCAACCACTGTGTCGCTGGCGAGAGTGGTGACGGCGGAAACGAAAATCGGGCCGCCCGCCGCCGCCTGCTCCATGAGAGCAAGCCAGCGCTGGGCGAACCCGAATGATGGCCGTTCACTCGCTTTTCAGCGGAACGGCCGTCAGATCGCGCTATCAGGCGGCCGGTTCGGCCTGCTTGCTCTGCGGCACACCCGAGGCTGCAGCGACTTCGGCAGCGAAGTCAGATGCTTCCTTCTCGATGCCTTCACCAAGCTGGAAGCGGACATAGTCCTTCAGCACGATCGGGGTGCCGGCGTCCTTGCCAGCCTTTGCCACGACGTCGCTGATCTTGGTCTTGCCGTCCATCACGAACAGCTGGCTGACCAGCGCGTGCTCCTTGCGGTACTTGGCGATCGAGCCTTCCACCATCTTGGCGATGATGTCGGCCGGCTTGCCGCTCTCGCCTGCCTTCTCGGCCGCGATGGCGCGCTCGCGTTCGATTTCCGCCTCGTCGAGATCCTCTTCGTTCAGCGCCTTCGGGAAAGCGGCGGCGACGTGCATCGCCAGCTGCTTGCCGAGAGCCTGAAGGACGTCATCGGCCGCTTCGCTCTCCAGCGCGACGAGCACGCCGATCTTGCCCAGGCCAGGTGCCTGCTGATTGTGGACGTAGCCGACGACAGCGCCCTTCGACACTTCGAGCGTCTTTGCGCGACGAAGCGACTGATTCTCGCCGATGGTCGCGACGTTGTTCGTCAGAACCTCGTCGACCGTCTTGCCGCTCGGCATCTTCTCGCCCTTGAGCGCCTCGACGTCGCCGCCGGTCGCTAGCGCGATTTCCGTCACTTCGCGGACGAACTGCTGGAACTGGTCGTTCTTGGCGACGAAGTCCGTCTCCGAGTTCACCTCGACCGCAGCGCCCTTGGTGCCACGAACCGCGATTCCGACCAGACCTTCGGCTGCCGTCCGGCTGGACTTCTTCGCCGCTGCGGCGAGGCCCTTGGTGCGCAGCCAGTCCATCGCCGCGTCCATGTCGCCGCCGGTCTCGTTGAGCGCCTTCTTGCAGTCCATCATGCCGGCGCCGCTCTTTTCGCGCAGCTCCTTGACCATTGCTGCCGTGATATCGGCCATCGTCCTAGTCCTCTTTATCGATCCCGTCGGCAGGATCAGCTCATATGAAAACCCGTTCGTCCGGACCTGTCGAAGTGCCATCTATCTGCGCCGCACAGCGAAGGAAGGATGGTGCCCCGACAAGCCCGGCACGAACGGTGAAAAGCTTGCCGAAGCTGACGCTTATGCGTCGATCTGGCGCGACTCTTCGGTGGCAGCGGCAGGCACGACCGGATCGCTGCCCAGCGATTCCTCGGCCGGCGGCTCAGCCATGGCGCCCAGGTCCGCACCACCACGGCGCTGCTGCTCCGCGTTGCCGCGGGTCGCGGCGATCGCCACTGCCTCGCAATACAGACGGATGGCGCGCGCAGCGTCGTCATTGGCGGGAACCGGGAAGGCAATGCCGTCAGGCGAGACGTTCGAGTCGAGGATCGCCACCACCGGGATACCCAGCGTGTTGGCTTCCTTGATCGCCAGCTCTTCCTTGTTCGCGTCGATCACGAACATGATGTCGGGAATGCCGCCCATGTCGCGAATGCCACCCAGGCTCATTTCGAGCTTGTCGCGCTCACGGGTGAGTTGCAGCACTTCCTTCTTGGTCAGGCCATGCGTGTCGCCCGACAGCTGCTCTTCGAGCGCCTTCAAGCGCTTGATCGAGTTAGAAATCGTCTTCCAGTTGGTGAGCATGCCCCCCAGCCAGCGATGGTTGACGAAATGCTGACCCGAGCGGCGCGCTGCTTCTGCGACCGGCTCCTGCGCCTGGCGCTTGGTGCCGACGAACAGAACCTTACCACCCGACGCGACGGTCGAGCTGATGAACTCCAGCGCGCGTGCGAAAAGCGGCACCGTCTGCGACAGGTCGATGATGTGGACGCCGTTGCGATCGCCGAACAGATACGGCTTCATCTTCGGGTTCCAGCGGTGAGTCTGGTGGCCGAAGTGCGCGCCGGTTTCAATGAGTTGCTGCATCGAGACGACAGGTGCCGCCATGATCATTCTTCCTTCCGGTTAGGCCTCTGGGAAGCGGCTGGTGCGAGCCTGAAAGGCCGGCACACCGGTGGTTTGATGCTTCCCATGCGGAGTTGAGGCCGCGCGGTTAGCGCCAAAGGCCGGAAGATGCAAGGGCAATGTCCACTTGACGAAGTAGAACAGGAGTGGAACAAGCGTGTTGAACATAGAGTGAACGCAACGGCGGCCCGAGATGAAACGAGCGCTTCGTTGGTCCAATTGTTGTCCCGTGGCGGACTAGGATCGGAACGAGGCGTGTTTCCAGCGGTTTATGGCCCACGGTTCGCAAGTCGAGTTGGAGGCGAGCAATGGTAACGGTACTGAGTTTCGCTGTCTTTGCCGGAACGTTGGGAGTGTCGATCTACGCGCTTGTAGTGACGATTGCGCCGCGAATGGACCGTATCATTGGAGCCTTGCGTGGTCAGCCGGCCCATCGCCATCCACTTGCTACGCTGGTGCGCGCGGAGCAGCGGATTGCCGTCAGGCGATGGGCGGCAACCCCTGTACGCTCGTCACCCTCGTCTTCGCGCGCAGCCGCTTGACCTTGCCATAAGCTGCGATGCTGAATGGGATCGCCAGTAGATAGGCAATGCTGATCGCACTGACGGTGTGCCAAGGCGCCGTAACGGCCGCCGCGGCGATGATTACCACCACCGCCAATGCCTCGAACCGGATGTTGCGACGAAGCCGGAGCGATCCCCATGACCAGGTTGCGATGCTGGACACCATCAGGATCGCGGCGAATGCGGTCCAGGGTGCGACAACATAGGATGAGCGTAGAAGCGGCTCATCTGTCCAGAACCACAGGAACATGGGCAATAGGGCAAGGCCAGCTCCAGCGGGCGCAGGAACACCTGTCAGAAAGCCTGCGGATTTGTGCGGCTGCTCGTCAGAGTCGATCGCCGCATTGAACCGGGCGAGCCGCAATGCGGCAAACACCGCCAGCATCAGCGCGGCGATCCAGCCGAAGCGCGGCAGGGACGACAGCGACCAGAGATAGAGGATCAGCGCGGGCGAGACGCCAAAGGAGATGGCATCAGCCAGCGAATCCAGTTCTGCTCCGAAGCGGCTCTGTCCATGAAGAAGCCGCGCAATCCGCCCATCGATGCCATCGAGGAGACCTGCGATCAGGACGAACATGACCGCAAGCTGCCAGTGAGTGCCGATGCGATCGTGCAGGGCGGCGTATTCCGCGCCGCGCTGGAGCAGCAGATCATTCTCCATCATCCGCGCCTTGATCGCGAACTGCACCCCGCTGAGCCCGGAGCACAGCGCCAGGGCAGTGATCGCGTTCGGCGCCACCGCGCGAAGCGGAATTCCCCGACGGGGGCGAACCGGCCGCCTCATTGCGTCACACCCGAAACAGGAATTGCGCCCGCACGCGCTAGCACAGTCTCGCCTGCAATCGCACGCTGCCCAAGGGCGACCTGGGGTGAATAACCCGCAGGCAGGTAGACGTCGACGCGGCTGCCGAAGCGGATCAGCCCAATGCGCTGACCGGCTGCCACCATGTCGCCTACTTTGACGAAGCCCATGATCCGGCGCGCCACCAGCCCGGCGATCTGGGTGAAGGCGACCTTGCGGCCATCATGCCCTTCTACGACGAAATGCTGGCGCTCATTGTCTTCCGAAGCCTTGTCCAAGTCGGCGTTCAGGAACTTGCCCGAAATATAAACCACTTGCCGGATCGTACCCGCAATCGGTGCGCGATTGATGTGAACGTCGAATACACTCATGAACACCGAAACGCGCGTGAGGCGCTCAGCGCCCAACTCACCGATCAATTCGCGCGGCACCGGTACCTCGGCAATCATCGTCACCAGACCATCCGCCGGTGACACGATCAGGTCTTCCCCGCGCGGCGTGGTCCGGATGGGATCACGAAAGAAGGCCGCTACCCACAGGGTGAGGCCGAACAACGGCCAGAAAAAGATGTTGTGGACGATCGTCATCAACAGCGTGATGCCAAATGCGATCGCGGTGAACTTCTGACCTTCGGGATGGATGGCGGGGAAGCGCCATCTGACGGTGGTGGTGACAGGCAGACCCTGCTCTTCGGGCTTTGGTAAGGACGGCATATCATCCGTGTAGCCGTGGCGGCCGCAGGGCACAACGCACGCAGCAGGCAGGTCGCGCGGTTGATAACCCTGGCGGTTGATCCCCCGCCTCCTTACCCTTATCGACCGCGCCAAACCCTCCCTTCAAAGGATACGGACAATGGCGAAGATCAAGGTAAAAACGCCCGTCGTGGAGATCGACGGCGACGAAATGACGCGGATCATCTGGGAATGGATCCGCGAGCGCCTGATCAAGCCGTACCTCGACATCGAGCTCGATTATTACGACCTCGGGATGGAGCATCGCGACGCCACCGACGACAAGGTGACAGTCGACAGCGCCAAGGCAATCCAGAAGTACGGTGTTGGCGTTAAGTGCGCCACCATCACCCCCGACGAGGCGCGCGTCGAGGAGTTCGGCCTGAAGAAGATGTGGAAGTCGCCGAACGGCACGATCCGCAACATTCTGGGCGGCGTTGTTTTCCGTGAGCCGATCGTGATCAAGAACGTTCCCCGCCTGATCCCGGGCTGGACGCACCCGATCGTCGTGGGTCGTCACGCATTCGGCGACCAGTATCGCGCGACCGACTTCAAGGTGCCGGGCGCGGGCAAGCTCACGATGAAGTGGACTGGCGAGGACGGCCAGGAGATCGAGCATGAAGTGTTCGACTTCCCGGGCGCCGGCGTCGCGATGGGCATGTACAACCTTGACGAGTCGATCCGTGATTTCGCTCGCGCGTCGCTGAACTACGGCATCAACCGCAACTGGCCGGTGTACCTGTCGACCAAGAACACCATCCTCAAGGCTTATGACGGCCGCTTCAAGGACATCTTTGCCGAGATCTATGAGGCCGAGTTTGTTGAGAAGTTCAAGGAACTGGGCATCACCTACGAGCACCGCCTGATTGACGACATGGTCGCGTCGGCACTGAAGTGGAACGGCGAGTTCGTCTGGGCCTGCAAGAACTACGACGGCGACGTGCAGTCCGACCAGGTCGCGCAGGGCTTTGGCTCGCTGGGCCTGATGACCTCTGTGCTGATGACGCCCGATGGCAAGACGATCGAGGCGGAGGCCGCGCACGGCACCGTCACGCGCCACTACCGCCAACACCAGCAGGGCAAGGCGACGTCGACCAATCCCATCGCGTCGATCTTCGCCTGGACGGGCGGTCTCAAGTTCCGCGGCAAGTTCGACGGAACGCCTGATGTCACCCGCTTTGCCGAGACGCTCGAGCAGGTCTGCATCGAGACGGTCGAGAACGGCGACATGACCAAGGATCTCGCGATCCTGATCGGCCCGGATCAGAAGTGGATGACCACCGAGCAGTTCTTTGAAGCTGTTCGCGTCAACCTCGAGAACAAGATGGCGACCTGGGCATAAGCCTGCATAAGTCATCGACAGTGAAAGGCCCCGGCACGTTGCCGGGGCCTTCTTCGTTGCAGCCTATCCTCCGTGAAGAGCGGATCGATATCCTTCGTGGATGGGCGCTCATCACCATACTGATTAATCACCTGAGCCAGGTTGTCGAAGCCGACGGCCTCACCGCGTGGTTGATCCCTACACCGACCCGATACGGCTATTCCACCGCAGCCGAGCTGTTCGTGGTGATGTCCGGCTATATGGTTGGCCTGGTCTATCTCGCGCGTGCCAGTGCCGCGCGGGCAGTCATCCGGCGCGCAGGAACGCTGTGGCTGTACAACCTCGCACTCCTCGGGCTCGTTCTCCCGCTGGCCCTATTCATGTCTCCAGCGGAACTGCGCTTCTGGCGGCTGGGGCCGTTCCTCGCTGATCCGCTGCAGGCGACGCTGCAATTCATGACCTTGCAGAAGGCGCCGCGGCTACTCGACATTCTGCTGCTATATGTCACGCTGATGCTCATCGCGCCGTTCGCAATCGCGCTTCATCGTCGCTCGCCGCGGCTGCTCCTGATGGCTTCAATCGCCATTTACCTGGTGGCGCAGGTGCTGACGATCCGGCACGTGTCTGCCGATCCGAGCCATAATGATGACGGCATCCTGAAGCTGATGAGTTGGCAGCTCCTGTTCTTCGGGGCGATGGTGCTCGGTGCGTGGCGCGTTCACATGCCCTTGTTCAGATGGCTCGATGGCAACTGGCGGATCTTGGCGCTGCTGTTGGGGGTGTTCGCGGTCGGCGCGGTCGCGAGGGCCGACGATGTGGCCCGGCCAGAGTGGTTCACCGGCCGCTATGGTCTCAACCTCCTGCGCCTGAGCCACACGATCCTCATGCTGCTGCTATATGCCAGCCTGCTTTCGGTTGCCCGCCGCTTTCTCCAGTCGGCTCCTTTGCGATCAATGGCGCTGATCGGCCGCCACAGCCTGGATTGTTTTGCCGCAGGCCTGCTCGCCACCTATGTGCTGGGACTGTTGTGGGAGCGCTTAGGCGGGGGTCTTATCCTGTACTATGCCGCCGTCCTGGGGGGATTGGCGATAACGCTTGCCGTGGCGAACATGCGTGAGTCGCGAAAGAAGGCGGTGAAACACGGCTGCTGACAAGCCGGGACGCAGTCTGCACAATGCGTCATGGCAATAGGTCTCGACAATCCCGGCTTCTCTGACGCGCTGGTAGTTCTAGGGGCGGCGGGATTGGTGATCCCGGCCTTCGCCAGATTCAAGATCAGCCCGGTTATCGGCTTCATCCTGGTCGGGCTGTTGGTCGGACCAGCCGGTCTTGGGACCCAGATTGATCGCGCACCCTGGCTTTATTATGTGACGATTTCCGACCCCGAGTTCGTCAGGCCCTTTGCTGAATTCGGAATTATTCTGCTGCTGTTCTCGATCGGGTTGGAGCTGTCGTTCCGGCGCTTATGGGCTATGCGGCGGCTTGTCTTTGGAATCGGGCCGGCCGAATTGCTGGGCTCTGCGCTCATCGTCGGCATTACGCTTCATTATGTCGGGCAAAGCTGGCCTGGTGCAATCGGGCTGGGTCTCGCACTAGCGCTTTCCTCCACCGCGCTCGTCTTGCCACTAGTCGGATCTGTCAGCGCGGTCGGACGGGGCGCCTTCGCCATGCTTTTGTTCGAGGATCTGGCGCTCGTTCCCATCATCTTCGCGCTCGGTGCACTGGCGCCCTCGGCGGGTGAAGGCGGGTGGGTGAACATCGGGATGGTTGCCCTGAGGGGCGGGCTGACCGTGGTGGCGATGTACGTTGCCGGGCGCCTGATCCTGCCGCGATTGTTCGGTCAGGCCGCCCGAACAAAAAGCCCTGAGCTCTTCCTCGCGGCATCCCTGTTGGTGGTGATCGTCGCCAGTGTCGCGACCACTGCGGCCGGCCTCTCGCCCATCGTTGGGGCGCTTCTCGCCGGCTTGCTGATCGCCGAGACCGAATATCATACTGAAGTCGAAGTCATAACGGCGCCGTTCAAGGGGCTGGCTCTGGGCGTTTTTCTGATCACGGTAGGCATGAGCCTAGACCTGCGATTGATCACCCAGAATTGGGATGAGCTTCTGCTTGCGGTGGCAGCGGTGGTCACGATCAAGGCGATCGTCACCTATTTGCTCCTTCGCGTGGCCAACGTGGGTCGTGGTGTCGCTGCAGAGACTGGGCTCCTGATGGGCAGTCCTTCCGAAACGACGCTGATCGTACTTGCGACGGCAGCGCAGGCCCAGCTTATCCAGCTTTCCACGGCGGCGTTCTGGCAAACGGTGACGGCGATTGGCTTGACCATCACACCCCTTCTCGCCTTTGCCGGACGCGTCATTTCACGTCGTATCGAAGGCCGGGGAGAGACGCTCGACGAGCCGCCCCAGGATGGCAAACGGGCGGTAATCATCGGCTTTGGTCGCGTCGGGCAGCTCGTCGCAGAGCTCCTGGCGGTCCACGATCAACCGTACTTGGCCGTAGAGGCCAACATCGATGCGGTGAAGGCCGGGCGCGCGGCCGGCCATCCCATAATATTCGGCGACGTTGTTCGCTCGCAGTTCGTCGACCGGCTGGACCTGCCCAATGCACGCGCGCTCATCCTAACCATGGATGATCCGCCCTTATCTGTTCGACTGGCGCGCAGGATTCGTGCGCTGGCACCCGACCTTCCCATCATCGCCCGGGCCCGTGACGCAGCGCATGCCGCCGAGCTCTATCGTGCTGGCGTAACCGATGCGGTGCCGGAGACGCTCGAAAGCTCGCTCCAATTGTCGGAGGCTGTCCTCGTCGACCTTGGTGTCGCCATCGGACCCGTGATCGCATCGATCCATGAGAAGCGGGATGAGCTGCGGCAATCGATCCGAGAACAGGCGGAGCTCAGCCGGGAGCCGCGCATTCGCCGCCTTCCCCGCTTGTCGGATCTACGGAGCCTCAGCGGATAATAAACCTTTGCCCCGTGATCGCCGCAATCGAGCGGTAGCGGCGCGCCATCATGCAGCCGTCGGACCTTCGTGTCGCGCTCTTCAGCGGCAATTACAACTACACCCGTGATGGCGCCAACCAGGCGCTCAATCTTCTGGTTGGCCACCTGCTCTCGCGGGGCGCTCAGGTGCGCGTCTATTCGCCAACCGTGGACCAACCTGCCTTCCCTCCCACCGGCGATCTCGTCGATGTGCCGGCATTGCCACTGCCGGGTGAACGCGGTGAGTATCGGCTTGCACGGGGCCTTCCGGCCCAGGTGCGACGTGACCTGAAGGCGTTCGCGCCCAATCTGATCCACGTATCTGCGCCTGATATCCTGGGGCATCGCGCGATCAGCTACGCGCGGCGGAACGGAATAGCACGCGTGGCATCGCTCCACACTCGTTTCGAAACGTACCCGCGCTACTATGGTCTTGGCTTCCTTGAGCCGATGGTCGAGCGGCTCCTCACGCGCTTCTACAATCGGGCGGAACGCGTGCTGGTGCCGGGGCTTCTGCTGGGCGAAATCCTGCAAACCTGGGGGGTGCGTACGCCGACTGCCGTTTGGTCGCGCGGTGTTAATCACGATCGCTTCTCCCCTGCCCGCCGTGATCTCGCCTGGCGCCGGCACCTTGGCATCGGCGATGACGAGGTGGCGGTCGGGTTCCTCGGGCGACTGGTCAAGGAAAAGGGTCTCGACATCTTCGCCAATGTCGTCGGCGAGTTACGGCAACGCAATGTGCGCCATCGCGTGCTGGTGATCGGAGAAGGCCCGGCGCGTGATTGGTTTGCGGAGCAGGTTCCGGACGCGGCATTTGCCGGCTTTCAGTCCGGCGATGATCTGGGCCGCGCAGTTGCGTCGATGGACGTCTTCTTCAACCCAAGCGTTACCGAGACCTTTGGCAACGTCACGCTGGAGGCGATGGCTGCCGGGGTTCCTGTTGTTGCGGCGCGTGCATCAGGCGCGGTTGGGCTGGTGGACGAAGGCGAGACCGGTCGGTTAGTCGAGCCGCGCGACGTACCCGGCTATGCGGACGCCATTGCCGAGCTTGTCGCGTCCCGCGATGCCCGGTTGCGGATGGGACGCAACGGAACCACCAAGGCCGCCGGATATCGTTGGGAAATGATCAACGAAGCGGTGCTGTCGGCCTACCTTCAGGTGCTGGAGGAACGAAGCCGCCCCTGAGACGGACAGATGTGACTGCCGTGCGACGAAACGAGGCTTATCGGAGCCAATCCGTTCATCGCTCGTTCCGGGTTTATCATTTAGGCTGAGGTCAGCTTCCGCCGATCTGGCGGGTATCGGAGATGACACAATGAGCATGAACCGTACCGGTCGTAGCCTTTTCCTGGCGGCGGCCGCTTCCGGCGCGTTGCTGGTGGCAGGTTGCGCGACCGAGACGCCGTATCGCCCTGCCACCGGTCAGGGTTTCAATCGTACCGGCTTCAGCGATCAGCGGATCGAGGCCAATCGCTTTCTCGTTACCTTTGCCGGGAACACGGTCACCGATCGTGACACGGTGGAGCGCTATCTCCTTTATCGTGCTGCCGAGCTGACGCTGCAGAACGGCTATGACTATTTCATCACGGTTGATCGCCAGACCGATCGCCAGGCACGTACCTATGCGACGCCGGGCGCTGGCTTCGGCCCGGGTTGGGGCTATGGCGGCTGGGGTGGCTATTGGGGCCCCTCATGGCGCTTCTACGGTCGTCCCTGGGGCGGCTGGGGCGGCTGGGGCCCGTGGGGCGGCGGCTTCAATGACTTCGATGTACGGACAGTTGACCGCTACGAGGCATCGGCCGAGATCGTGATGGGCAAGGGCGCACCGCCAAGTGGCGAGGTGCGAGCTTTCAACGCACGGGATGTCGTCGAACGGCTGGGGCCAACGATCCGTTTGCCCGAGCAGCGCCGCCGCTGACCTGAGATCCACACAAAACAGAAGGGGCTTCGTCACTAAGGTGACGAAGCCCCTTTCGTACCTGCCGGCAGAAATAGCGAGGTGCGGGCGAGATCTGGAAGGGTCCGCCCGCGAGCCAGGCTCAAACCGCGCCGTGGCAGTGCTTGTACTTGCGCCCGGAGCCGCACGGGCACGGCGAATTGCGGCTGACCACGCCCTTCCAGCTCTCCGGGTCCTCGCCAACCTCGACGCCGGTAGGCTGCGGGATCTGCATCGGCGGCACCTGCGTCTGAATTAGGCCCAGCGTGCCCGCATCCACGTCCGCCGAATTGTCCTCACCGGAGAACGGGTCGAAGTGGGTCGTAATGAAGTCCGGAAGATCCGGCAGCGGCGGCGGCGCCTGCAGCTGGAACTGGGCATGCGCGATCGTCTTCGTCACGTCCTCGCGAATGGCATCCAGCATCCGCTGGAACAGCGCGAAGGCTTCCTGCTTGTACTCGTTGATCGGCGTCTTCTGCGCATAGGCACGCAGGTGAACCACCTGACGCAACGCGTCCAGCGTCGCGAGATGCTCCTTCCAATGATGATCGAGGTTCTGGAGCAGGATCGACTTCTCGACCTGAGTCCAGGTTTCCGGCTCAAGCTCTGCCGCCTTGGCCGCCACCATCGCGTCCGCCTCAGCCTGCACACGCTCCGTGATCATTTCCGGATCGACCGCGTCCTCGCCGAGCCAATCGTCGATGCGCGGCGTGAGGTTCAGGATCTCGGCAAGCCTGTCCTTCATCCCCTCAACATCCCACTGCTCCGGATAGGAGCCAACCGGGCACGCATCGCCCACGATCGCATTGACCGTTTCCGCGCGCATGTCGGTTACGACGTCACCGACGGTCTCGGCATCCATGATGTCAGCACGCTGCTCGTAAATGACCTTGCGCTGGTCGTTCATCACGTCGTCATATTCGACGACCTGCTTGCGGATGTCGTAGTTGCGCGCCTCGACCTTCTTCTGCGCTGTCTCGATTGCCTTCGTCAGCCACTTGCTGCCGATCGCCTCGCCGTCCTCGATATTGCTGCGCATCATGCGCGCGAATAGCGTGTCGGGTCCGAAGATACGCAGCAGATCGTCGTCCAGGCTGAGATAGAAGCGGCTGAGGCCGGGATCGCCCTGCCGGCCCGAACGACCGCGCAGCTGATTGTCGATACGCCGACTTTCGTGACGCTCTGTACCTAGCACGAAGAGGCCGCCCGCTTCCAGCACCTTCGCCTTTTCAGCCGCGATTTCCGCCCGGATCTGTTCTATTGCGGCGTCACGGTCCGGCCCCTCCGGCATGCCAGCGAGTTCGTCCTCCACGCGGAATTCCAGGTTACCGCCGAGCTGAATGTCGGTACCGCGGCCGGCCATGTTGGTCGCGATCGTCACCGCGCCCAGTCGGCCCGCCTGCGCGACGATGTGCGCTTCCTGTTCGTGGTACCGGGCATTCAGGACGGAATGGTCAACGCCTTCCTGCTTCAGGAACTCGCTGAGCATCTCCGACTTCTCGATCGACACGGTGCCGACGAGAACCGGCTGCCCCTTCTCTGCATGCTGGCGGATCCGCTTGGCGATGGCGCGGAACTTGTCGTGCGTGTCCTTGTAGAACTCATCTTCTTCGTCGACGCGGCGAATGGGATTGTTCGTCGGGATGGTGACGACGTTCATCTTGTAGATGTCGAAGAACTCGGCAGCTTCGGTGGCCGCCGTGCCGGTCATGCCGGCAAGCTTCGGGTACATGCGGAAATAGTTCTGGAAGGTGATCGAGGCCATGGTCTGGTTCTCAGGCTCGATCTGGACCCCCTCCTTCGCCTCGACCGCTTGGTGCAGGCCATCGGACCAGCGGCGCCCGTCCATCATGCGGCCGGTGAATTCATCGATGATGATCACCTTCCCGTCCTTGACGATATAGTCGATGTCCCGCTTGAACATGACGTTCGCACGAAGCGACTGGTTCAGGTGGTGCACCACCTGCGTATTTTCG
Organism: Sphingomonas olei; assembly: GCF_045369765.1. Lineage (NCBI taxonomy): Bacteria > Pseudomonadati > Pseudomonadota > Alphaproteobacteria > Sphingomonadales > Sphingomonadaceae > Sphingomonas > Sphingomonas olei. The sequence continues at coordinate 212,222 of NZ_JBIQEU010000002.1, read as the reverse complement.
AAGTCGTAGAGGTTCGCGCCCTCTAGAAGACCGGCCGCCTCCAGCAATCGCTCGACCCGCTCGGTGCCTTCTTCCGTCAGAACGATCGTCTTTTGCTTCTCGTCCTTTTCGTAATCGTCCGGCGTGATCTGCTTCACCACGGCATCAACCGCGATGTACAGTTCGCTTTTGTCGTCCGTCGGGCCCGAGATGATCAGCGGCGTGCGGGCTTCGTCGATCAGCACCGAGTCGACCTCGTCGACGATGGCCATGGCGAACGGCCGCTGCACCATCGACGCGCGATCATATTTCATGTTGTCGCGCAGGTAATCGAAGCCGAACTCATTGTTCGTGCCGTAGGTGATATCGGCAGCATAGGCGGCACGGCGTTCATCATCCGAAAGGTTCGGAACGATCACGCCCACCGTGAGGCCAAGGAAGCGATAGACACGTCCCATCCAGTCCGCGTCACGCGCGGCGAGATAGTCGTTGACGGTGATGACGTGAACGCCCTTTCCTGGCAGCGCATTCAGATAGGTCGCGAGCGTCGCCACCAGCGTCTTGCCCTCACCCGTGCGCATTTCGGCGATCTCGCCGCGATGAAGCACGATGCCGCCGATCATCTGCACATCATAGTGGCGCTGACCAAGAACGCGCTTCGCAGCTTCTCGGACGGTCGCAAAGGCCTCGGGCAGCAGACTGTCGAGCGTTTCGCCGTTCGCCAGGCGCTCGCGAAAGAGCGCCGTCTGGTTGGCGAGCGTCGCATCATCCATCGCCTGCAGCGTCGGTTCGAACGACGCAATCTTGGCGAGAAGGGGATTGAGTGAGCGCACGTAGCGATCGTTGGACGAACCGAAGAGCGATTTGGCGATGCTGCCGAACATGGGTCTGTTCCTGATATCATAGCGGCGCGACGGCCACGAAGGCGCGCGCAGAGAAAAGCGATTGCGGTCCGGCTGACCGGACGACGCGCTGGCTTATTCGCGCCGGCGGCCCGCAAAGACCGGCTCGCCCGGGGCAAGAACAAGGGGCTCTCCGCCCGTCAGCCTCGCCGCCTCGGCAAGCGTGATCGATGCCGCGAGCGGACGCCAAGTGGCGACGCGCGTTGCGGTGGCGGTGCGTGCAACCGCAATCGAGCCCTCAGCCACCGCACGTGCTTGCTCCTGCGCACGCGCACTGTTGCTTACGCCGGTGAGCGCAGACAGCAACGCAGAGAGAAGCAGCAGGATGTTCACGCGCCGGGACATAGGGTGGCATAACGATGTGGCCAACCCAAAATTCGCGCTGCGCCGTCCGAGACCGGCGGCGATTTCGTAGAGGGCAGGCGAACACGGGCGGTGCACGGCGTTCGTTAGCGGTCGCGACTGCCGCCGCTGCAGCGCCGATCGCGCGAGATCGGGAACATCCGTGATGACTCTTTTCCCCGATCGCGGCATGGCGCAGGAATGTCTTACGCCGTCTCTCCGCTCGCCCTGCCCTTCCCTGAGTTGCCCGTGATCGCAGGTGCCATCCCGCATGTTGCGCGCGCCCAATACAAGACATGGGATCGCTGCGACCTCACCTTTGTCGCGCTGGAGCCAGGAACGGCGGTGGCTGGGGTAGTGACACAGTCGAGATGTCCGTCACCGGAGGTGGAATGGTGTCGCAACGCCCTGGTCCTCGGTGAAGCGCGGGCGCTGGTGGTGAACGCCGGAAATTCCAACGCCTTCACCGGCGGGCGCGGCCGCGCGGCGGTCGAGGCAATTGCCGCGCGCACGGCCGCGCATCTGAATTGCAAACCGTCCGACGTTTTCGTCGCCTCGACGGGCGTCATCGGCGTTCCCCTGCCAATCGACAAGGCTGAGGCTGGGCTCGACGCTGCCTTTGCAAGCCAGCCGTGCAGTTGGCGTGACGTCGCGGAAGCGATCGGGACGACAGACACCTTCACGAAGGGAGCGACGACGACGGCGATCGTCGACGGCAAGACGGTAACACTGGTCGGCGTGATCAAGGGATCGGGGATGATCGCGCCGGACATGGCGACCATGCTGGGGTTCATCTTTACCGACGCAGCGGTCGATGCCGCGTTCCTGCAGGCCGCGCTTTCCGACGCAAATGCCCGCACCTTTTCCTGCATCACCGTCGATGGCGACACGTCCACCAGCGACACCGTGCTGGCTTTTGCGACCGGTCGCGCGAAGAACGCGCCTTTGACGGGTGATGAGAGTGCCGGCGCCGACGCATTCCGCGCGGCGCTGGCGGACCTGTGCCACCAACTGGCGCATCTGGTCGTGCGCGATGGCGAGGGCGCAACCAAGCTGATCGAGATAACCGTAGAGGGAGCAGAGAGTGACCGCTCAGCCCACCGCATCGCCATGTCGATCGCCAACTCTCCGCTGGTAAAGACCGCGATCGCCGGGGAGGACGCCAATTGGGGTCGTGTGGTGATGGCGGTTGGCAAGGCTGGCGAACCAGCGGAACGCGACCGTCTGTCGATCCGCTTCGGCGCGACGCAGGTCGCAAAGGACGGGCTGGCGGTCGAGGGTTACGACGAAACCCCGGTGGCGGCTCACCTGAAGGGCCGTGAAGTCACCATCGGCGTCGAACTAGGTCTTGGCGAGGGCCGCGCGACCGTCTGGACGTGCGATCTGACCCACGGATACATCTCCATCAACGCTGACTATCGCAGCTAGGAGATCAAGGCGGCGACGGCCTCTGTGAGGGATCGTCGCCGCCAGTTGAGTATCAGGCGAGCTCACCCTCGAGCCAGGCCTTGATCCGGCCCTTCGGCTCCGCACCGACCTTGGTGGCCGCAGGGTTGCCGCCCTTGAACAGGATCATCGTGGGAATACCGCGCACGCCGTAGCGGCCCGGTGCGTCTGGGTTTTCGTCGATGTTGATCTTCGCGATCGTGACCTGCTCACCAAGCTCCTCGGAAATCTCCTCCAGGCTCGGGCCGATCATCTTGCACGGGCCGCACCACTCCGCCCAGAAATCGACCAGCACCGGCTTGTCCGACTGGATGACATCGGCGTGGAAGCTGTCGTCCGTGATCTTCTTCGTGGCCATGCTTCAAATCTCCTTTGCGCTCCATTTAGGGGTGCGCAGCCGGACACTCAACGACCCGTGATGAAGCTTTGCTCCGCTCCCGAATAGCCCGGCTTGTGTCGGGCCAGCAGCTCTGGCGGCAAGGTGATGATGCGTGGCCCTGCGGTATAGAGCAGCCCGGCCTCGATCGCGCGCCCGGGAAAGATGACGGCGAGTGCCGCGGCATAGGCCGCCTGTTGTCGGATGTGATAGATCGGCACATCTTCAATACGTTCGGGCGCCACTCGCCCCGTCTTGAAGTCGACGACCTGCACGCGATCAGGGGTGATCAGCAGCCGGTCGACGGTTCCCGCGATCACCAGGCCGCCCTCAACCACCGCGCTGATCGGCGCCTCACCTAGTGAACACGGGCCAAACAGCGCGGCAAAGCGATCATCTGACAGGATACCGCAGACCAGCTGGGTGAGGTGCTGGCGTTCTGCAGGATCCTCCATCCCGCCCACTTGCCGCAGCCAGCGACTGGCGGCGTCTTCTCGCTCCGCCTCCGCCACGCCGGGCAGGCGTTCGAACAGGCCATGGATCAGCCGGCCCCGTTCGGCAGCGGCACGCATTGCCGGCGTGGGCGGTGGATCCGCGACCTCGTCTTCACCGATCGAGGAGGGTGCAAGCGGCCGCGGGGGCCTCGCCTCTGGCGGTGCTACCTCCCGTGCCCAGCCTGGTAGCGGAGTCGATTCGGCCATTTTTCGTATGGTGCTGGCCTTGGACGCAACGGGCGCCGCGGGCGGATCGCCACGGAATATGAGTGCCGCGCGTTCGCCTGCGTCGTCGGCTGCCACGCCGAGCGCGTCGAGCGCGCGGGCGGCGGCGCGATGCCAGCTCTGCTCAGGCGCGCCGCTGTTGCGGTACTTGGGGCCCAGCGAGCCGGTGATGACCAGCCGCTCCTCCGCGCGGGTCGCGGCGACATAGAAAAGGCGCCAATGCTCCTGCCGCTCGCGCAGCGCCGCCGCGGCCGCGAGCTCCGCGATCGGCCCCGCCCGCTCCGCCATGCGTGGCGGGAGCACGGGGATCGCGCCGTCAGCGCCATCCGGGGTCCACATCAGGTTGCCGCCGCGCGTGGAATCGGGATCAGCAGCGGCGTCGGCCAGGATCACGACAGGCGCCTGCAGCCCCTTGGCACCATGCGCGGTCATTACCCGCACCGCGTTGAGGACCCCTTCCGCCTCGCGCTTCACCTCCACCTCGCCGCGATCGAACCAGTCGAGGAAACGCTGAAGCGATGGGGTGGCGGTTGTTTCGAATTCCAGCGCCGCGCTCAGCAATTCCTCGATCGGGTCGCGCGCTTCTTCGCCGAGGCGGGCAAGCAGCCGCTGCCGTCCGCCGAGCTGGCCGGAGAGCAGTTCCTCCAGGAAACGATAAGGTGTCGTGAAGTCGGCTCGGGCCAGCATCGCGTCGAGTGGTGCCAGCAATTCGCGATGATGTTCCGACAGGTGGCGCCACAGACTGCCCGATCGCGGCACCGCGCGCGCGAGCAGCTCCTCCTGCGTCCATCCGATCAGCGGTGACACGAGCAGGCTGGCGAGGCTGAGGTCATCGTCCGGCTGCAGAACGAAACGGACGGCGGCAAGCAGGTCCTGCACCGCGAGCGGCGCGTTCAATCGCAGCCGATCGACACCGGCGACGGGCACCCCTTCGGCATATAGGCGCGCCACGATCAGCTGGGCGATCTCTCCGCGCCGTTTGACCAGCACCATGATGTCCTCTGGCCGGATCGGACGCCCCTTGCTTTCCAGCATCACGCCCCGGTCGATCCAGTCGCGGATCTGCCGCGCGATCCGGGCGGCGTTGCGGCGGACCGCATCGTCGATCCAGTCCTCCGGCCCATCATCTTCCACCTCGCCCGACACGATCGGCGGCCAAAGCTCCACGATGCCGGGCCCCGGCACCTCACTGGCATGTTCGCGAAGTTCGACGCCTGGCCCGAGCGCATCAGGCTCAAGCGCGGCGATGGCCGCGTCGACGAACTGCAGGATGGGACGGGTCGAGCGGAAGGAGGAAACGAGCGACAGGCGCTCGAACGGGAGGCCGCGCTCATCATCCGGCATGCGATCGTCGCCGCGCACCTCGGCAGCCTTGCGCGAAAAATGCATTTCGGCCGCGCGGAAGTTGATTGGGTCAGTGCCCTGGAAGCCGAAGATCGCCTGCTTGTGGTCGCCCACCGTGAACAGCGTGCGGACCGAGGGCGCATAGACGCCGCGGCCGACGAAATATTCGTCGACCAGCGCACGCACGATGCGCCATTGCGCGACGTTGGTATCCTGAGCCTCGTCGATCAGCACGTGCTCCGTCGTCTGATCGAGCTTGAAGCGAACCCATTCACCGATGCCAGGCTGATCAAGAAGGCCGATCGTGGCAGCGATCAGATCATCAAAATCGACGAGCCCGCCGCGACGCTTTGCCGCCGTATACGCGCGCGCATAGTCCCGCCCGACCGTCAGCCCCTCGGCGAGCAGATCGGCATAAGCGGCGCGAACCCTGAGGCTGAGCAGCTCCGAACATTGCCCGTGCAGGCGGGATGCGAGATCGGCATAGGCGGGATCAGGCGGCGCCTGCCCCTTGCCGAACGATCGAGGGTCCCCGTCGGCCTTGGCCCATGTGAGGTGAAGCTGATCGAGCGTTTGCGCCCGTTGTTCACTGCCCGCGGCGAGCCAAAGAGCGATTGCCTCTGCGCGGGCCAGCCCACTCTTCGTTCCCCAGGCCGCGTTCAGCCGACCGACCGCCTCGATCGCCGCGCGATCGATCGCATCGTCCCCGCAGGCAGAGCGGATGTGCTCTTCTATATCGCCAGCCGGCAGGTCCAGCTCGCGGCGGAGCCACGGTTGAATGCCGCTGGGGAGCTGCTCCAGCGCGCTTGCCGCCCGCGCGCAATCATTCAGGAATTGTTCGGCACCCGCCTCGCCCAGCCGAAGGCTGAGCTTTCCGATCGCCTCTACCGGGCCAGCGCGCCCTTCCCGCTCCGCCTGCACCAGCAGTTCGGCGAGGGTGGCGCGGGCAAGCACGCCTTCTTCGCGCGCCTCCATCGGGCGAAAGCCGGGCACCAGTCCCGCCTCGGTCGGGAAGGCGGCAAGCAGGCTCTGGCAGAAACCGTGGATCGTCTGGATACGCAGTCCACCGCCCGGCGCATCGAGCACCTTGGCGAACAACGTGCGGGCGCGGTCGCGCTGAGCCGGATCGGCTGCCTCGCCAAGCGCCTGGAGATCGGCGAACAGGTCACGGTCCTTCATCCGGACCCAAGCGGCCAATCGCTGGCTGACGCGCGCTGCCATCTCGGCCGCGCCGGCCTTGGTAAAGGTCAGGCACAGGATGGCGGCAGGATCAACGCCCCGGAGCAGCAGCCGGAAGACGCGGGCGGACAACACCTGCGTCTTGCCCGTGCCGGCGGAGGCCGACAGCCACACGTGCGCATCGGGTGCGCTCGCCCGGCGCTGCTCACCGCGCAACGGCGGGAGCGGACGGATGCCCGAGGCGCTACTGGTCACGGCCGTACCATTCGTCGCGACGCATCAGCTGATCATATTCCGTATAGGGCGCATATTCGGGGTGGAGCTTTGCCTTGAACGGCTCGTCGCCCAACAGCCAGAGTTTCGCCGCCTCGGTGAATTCGTCCCGTGCCCGGCCGACGAATTCCGATGTGACGACACGATCGCCCTTTCCGACGGGATCGACCGGGCTCGTCACGCTGCCGAAGCTGTCGCGGTAGCGGGCCAGCGACCAATATTCGAAGGCGCCCGCCGTGCCGCTGATCCCCGGGAAGCCGCCGTCCTCGGCGATCGCGCCGAGTAATCCGAGTTGCATCGAAAATCCCGCGCGAACCGCGGAGGCCGACGGCGCCTTGCCTGTCTTGTAGTCGACGATCGCGAGCGTGCCGTCACCGAGACGGTCAATGCGATCGAAGCGGCCGGAAAGCTCGATCCCGGCGATGGTGGTCCCGCCCTTCCCCTCCGCGGCCAGCACCGTTCGACCACTCGCCTGCTCGGCCGCCATGCGCTGCGCGATCCATTCGACCGCAGCGAGGAGGCGCGGCTGCCACAAGGCGCGTAGCAACGGGTGCGTCGTCGGATCGGCCAGCATCTCGATCGCGCGCGGCGCCAGAAGGTCGACGTGGCAGGCGTCGTCACGCGCCCACGCCTCCAGAATGGCGTGAACCGCAGTCCCGCGCCAGGCGGCGGTGGGATCGGCATCGACCGGGTCCAGCATACGCAGGCGGAGGATCTGCTGCGCGTAGAAGGCGAAAGGATCGGCCTTCAGACGGTCCACTTGCGTGACGGACATGGCGGTGGGCCGGAGCCGCCGCGGCGGGCAAGGCGCAGGCCGCTCCGCCGGCTGCGGCGTGCCGCCGTCATCGATCGCCCGTGTCCATTGTTCCAGCGCGACATCGCGCGCTCGATCAAATTCGTCGCCCGCCATTGCGGCGAGGCGAAGCCACAAGCGCGAGGGGATCGCAGGAGAACGCGCGTCACGACGAGCGCGGGTGATCAGCACCTCGCGGGCGCCCAGCGCCTGGCCGAAATCGTGCGCCGCGACGCCGATCGCCCGTTCCAGACCGGGAAGCCCAAGCATCGCGCGAATGCGGGGCGCCAGCCAGGGATCGGGTGCCGCTGCCCCTGGCCAAACGCCCTCGTTAAGGCCGCCGAGGATCATGAGGTCGGCCGATTGCAGTCGCGCCTCGATGAGGCCGTAGATCGCAACGCGGGCATGCCCCCCCTGCGGACGCACAGCGACCTGGTCCATGAGGAGGCGCAGCAAGGGGCCGAGACCGGTTGCCGCCACGTTGGATGGGCCGCGATCCGCTTCCGCCTCAAGTTCCGCCAGAAGATCGGCGGCGGCGCGCCCGGCGGGGCCACGCCACGCTTCGTCACCAGCGAGTGCCGTTGCCGCATCGCGCAGCGCCGCGATCAGCGTGCCAAGCGAAAGCCGGCTGTTATCGAACGCCTCGGCGAGCGGCCCGAGCAGGCCGCGTAGCTCGTGCCACCACGCATCGGCAGTCTCGCCGAGATGCCCCTCCATGCCGGCGAGCCCCGGTGCTGGCCGTGGTCCGCGCAAGCGGCGGTCGAGCCGGCGCACGCTCTCCAGCCAACGGCCACGCTGCTCACCCGCACGGACCAGCGGGTGCTTCAGCAGGGTCAGCAGGGCGAGTGGCGCGAACCCTTCGGCGGCGGCCTCCACGATGGCGATCAGCAAGGTGCCGGGCGGGAGGATCGACAGGGGGCGACCGGCGCTGTCGTCGACCGCGATATTCCAGCGGGCGCAGTGTGCCGACACCCGGCGCGCGAGGGCGCGGTCGGGGGTGACGAGTGCGGCGGTACGTTCCGGAACCTCAAGCGCCTGACGCAGGGCGAGCGCGATCGCCTGCGCCTCCTCTGCCGGCGTGGCGAGTTCGGCGATGCGGACGCCGGCGAGCTGGCGTTGCTGGGGCCTGAGCTCCGTCCAGCGGGCGGTATATTCGGCCGGCGCGAGGGCGGTCGCGATCGTCCGGCCGCGTGCCGCCGAGGCGTCGTGATCGCTGCCATCGGCCCACAGGGCAACATCGTCGCGCGCCATGCCCATGCGGGCGAGCAGCTGCTTCAGATGGAATTGGGGGTGCACCTCTATGGCGCGTTCGGACCGTTTCGTGATCGGATCGGCCTCATGCGGGCCCAAGGCGGCCCATTCGTCGTCGGGCATGGCCCGATCCAGTCCAGCGAGCACGACGAGGCCGCGATCCATCACCGCGACGCGCCCCATCATCGCCGCAACGGAGGGGGCCGCATCGGTAATGCCGGCGGCGCAGACGAACCCGTCGGGCGGTGTGGTGCGCCAGCGATCGGCCAGGCGCCGCAACAGGATCACGCGGCGCGCACTCGCGTCGATGCGGCCGAGACGTTCCAACTCGCGCGGCCAGCGTTCGATCACGACGCGGAAGAGGTCGAGTGCCGCGCGCCAATGGTCGGTGAGCTCGCCGAGATCGAGCGTGGCGAGCCGGGCCGGATCGACTTCCTCGACGATCAACTGGTCGAGCGTTCGGGCAAGTTCTCCGGCGAGGCGGACCGCTTCGGAGGCCTCCAGCGACGGGCGCTCCTCTTGCACCAGCCGCGCCAGGATCATCTGGCGCGCCAGCGGAGTGATCGCCGGGGGCGGCGGATCGGCATCGGCGGGATCGAGCGCAGCGCCGATCGATTCGCCAATGTCGTCCGCCCCGATCGCGACCAGCCGCGGCAGGATCAACGCGCCCCCGCGGGCGCGCACGAAGGCATTGTTGACCGCGAGCTTCGCGCGGTTGTTGGGCAGGAGGATCAGGCCGCGGGCAAGGCCAAGCGGATCATCGCCAAAGCGCCGGACCAGCCCGGCGACCAGCGCATCGGCGAAGGCCCGGTGCGCGGGGATGGTGTAGAGCCGCGGCCGGCGCCGCTCAGCCATTCTCGAGCAATTCCTCCGCCCGGGCGACGGCCCTTGGCGTCCCCACGTCGACCCACAACCCCTGGTGCACCACGCCATAGGCGCGGCCCGCCGCCATCGCGCGTTCCCAGAACACCATGGTGGAGAACGGCGCCTCAGGCGCGACGACGAGGATCGCCGGGTTCAGGATCTGGACGCCGATGAAGACATAAGGCGCGACCCGCCCGGGCTTGCGCCGCGAGATGATCTTGCCCGCGGCATCGATATGGAAATCGCCCTGCCCGCCATGGCAATGCGCACGGGCGAGTGGCACCAGCAGCAGGAGGACATCCATGATCGCCGGGTCCCAGCGATCGGCCATCAGCGACAAGGCGTCGATCGGGCCATCGAGCCAGAAATTGTCGCTGTTGACGACGAAGATCGGATCGTCGCCAAGCAGCGGGCGTGCCTTCATCAGCCCGCCGCCAGTTTCGAGCAGCTGGCCACGCTCATCCGACACTTCGATGTCCAGCCCCTCGATCGTCTCGAGATGCGCCTCCAGCGTGTCGGCCAGATAATGGACGTTGACGACAGCGCGCTTGACCCCGGCGGCGCGTAGATGGTCGAGCGCATGGTCGAGCAGCGGCTTGCCCGCGACGTGGATCAGCGGCTTGGGCCGGGTGGCCGTGAGCGGGCGCATCCGCTTGCCGAGGCCGGCCGCCATGACCATCGCGGTGGTCGGCACCTTGCCGGGAAGACGGGGACGGATGGCGCGCGGCTTGGTCATCGTGCGCTCAGCTGCAGCGGATCGCCGCGGAGCGACGCGGGGATGTTGGCATCGAACCAGGCAGCGACCGGAGCAAGCGCAGGCTGCGCCAGATCACGCTCCAGATAGGTCCAGACGCGCGGGCAGAGCCCCGGATAGCGGGGCTTCCCATCGCGCTTCCACAGGCGGGTGAAGATGCCGATGATCTTCGCATTCCGCTGCGCGCCGAGCACGTGATAGGCGCGCATGAACGCCTCCCCCTCACCGGTCACGTTGCAATAGCGCTCGATCATCGCGTTTTCGAGTTCGGGCGCCACGTCGCGGCGGGCATCCTGCAACAGCGATACAAGATCATAGGCAGGGTGACCGGCCAGCGCGTCCTGGAAGTCGAGCAGGCCGAGCCGGTGCGGATCGCCCACCAGCATCAGGTTTTCGACATGATAGTCGCGCAGCACCGTGACCGGCCGGTCGAAGATCGCATGATCGAACACCGCGTCCCAGGCGGCGGTATAGCCCGCCAGATCGACGTCGAGGCCGAGCGCCGGGCAATACCATTCGACCAGCAGCGCGGCCTCACGATGCAGTTCCGCACGGTCATAAGGACGCCAGTCACCCGCCGGACAACCACGCAGCGCGATGAGCACGTCAACGGCATTCTGGTAGAGGCCCTCGGTCGCGGCGGGATCGCGATCAATCGCCTCGCGCATGCGATTGTCACCGAAATCCTCGAGCAGGACGAGGCCGCGATCATCATCGGAGGCATAGATGGCAGGCGCGCCAAAGCCGTGATCGGTCAACCAGTTAGCCACCGCCAGGAACGGACGCGGATCCTCCTGCGGCGGCGGCGCGTCCATCAGCACGGCGCGGCGCGTGCCGTCCACCACGCGGAAATAGCGGCGAAAGGATGCATCGCCGGCAAGCGGGAGAATTTCCGCGTCTCCCCATCCATTGGCCGCCAGAAACGGGCGGGCATGCGGGGGCGGAATCATATCGAGGGCCATCGCCGCTCCCATGCCGCCGGCGCTTCCCAAGTCAAGCGCCGCGCGCCATCCGGTTCGATGGAAAGCGCGAGGCGAAGCGCGTCGGGCCATGCCGACGGGCCAGCGCGATCGGGCCATTCGACGACCAGCGCACTGTCGTACAGGGCGTCGTCCAGTCCCAATTCTGGCAGTTCCGACGCATCGTCGAGCCGATAGAGGTCGACATGGAGCACCGGCAGCCGCACCTCGGGCACGTCATAGGGCTGAACGATCGCGAAGCTGGGACTGGGGGCCTCACCAGCGAGGCCGAGCGCCGCAAGCAGCCCGCGCGCGATGCTGGTCTTGCCCGCACCGAGCGGCCCGTCGAGCAGCACCACGTCGCCGGGGCGAAGCGCGCTGGCGATCTCTGCGCCGACCGCCTCGCTGTCGGCGGCAGTCGCCAGCCGGCGTTCGCCCTTTGTCATCGTGGAAGCGCCACCGTTACCAGCGAGCCCATGCCCGGTTCGCTCACCAGGGTGATCGTTCCGCCATGCGCCTCGACGAACTGCTTGGCCAAGGGAAGGCCGAGGTCGGGGGTGCGGCCGTTTTCCGTGTTGGCGGCCTGCGCGAAACGGTCAAAGGCGCGGCTGACCGCATCGGCATCGAGCCCGGCGCCATCGTCTGACACGATGATCCGGGCGGTATTCGGGTCGCCCTCCGCATGCAGCAGCACGCGCCCGCCGCTGGTGGTGGCGTTCAGCGCGTGGCGCAGGAGGTGATCCATCGCCTCGCGCAGGCGGCCGGGATCGCCGGTCACCTGTCCGACGCTGGCATCGAGCGCGGTGACGAGTTCGATGGCGCGCAGATCCGCATCGCTGCGCCGCGCCTCCGCCGCGCCGGCCAGCAACGCTGGAAGGTCAACCGCCTCGCGCACCAGCGGTGCCTCTCCCTCCGCCTGCGTCAGGTTCAGCACATCATCGATCAGCAGGCCGAGCCGCTCGACCGACTCCAGGATTGCGCCGACATATTGGGTGCCCTGTTCCGACAGGTCGCCCGCATAGCCCGCATGCAGCATCTCGGCGAAGCCGCTGATCGAGGTAAGCGGGGTGCGCAGCTCGTAACTCATGTTCGCGACAAAGGCTGTTTTAACCTTGTCGGCCGCCTCCAGCGCGGCGGCGCGGTCGCGCAGCGCCTGCTCCGCACGGCGACTGTCGGTGATGTCGAGCATGGTGAACAGTGCATTGCCATCCGGCAGCGGCACCGCCGCAAATTCGTAATGGCGGCCATCCGCAAGGGCAACGCGGCCACCACGCTGCTGGCGATCGGTGGTCGCGGACCGCACCAGATCGGTGACGAGCTTGGCGCGGTTGGGCGTGCGCAGCTTTGGCGCGATCTTTTCCGCCACCGCGTCCACGCGGGGATGGCCGTTGAGGAATTCCTCCTCCAGCTCCCAGAGGGCGCGGAAGCGATTGTTCCACAATTGTAGCCGGCCGTCCGCGGCAAAAACGCCCAGCGCCTCGAAGAGATTGTCGAACGTGGCGGTGCGGACGCGCAGCAAAGTGTCACGCGCGGAGGCGAGCTGCACCTCCTCGGTCCGGTCCTCGAAGATCAGCAACAGCCCGCCGTCGGGCAGCAGCTGCGCGACGACGCGGATGTAGACGCCGTTCGGCAGGTGCCACGTTTCCTCCACGGCGGCGTCGGTGCGGGTGAACCATTCGCGACGCTCAGCCTTCCAGCCCGGAAAGTCACGGACCTCGGGCAGCCTGTTCGCCTCGCGCATCCGCTCGATCACGCGATCGAACTCCGGCCGGTCGGACAGCCATTCGCTGCGCATTGCGAACATGCGGCGGAACGGCTGGTTGCAGAAGACAAGCGAACGATCGCGGCCGAACTGCGCCACGCCGGCGGACAGGCGATCGAGCATCGCGCGCTGCGCATCGGCGAAGCGGCGCTCGCGTGCGCGGGCCTGCTCAAGATCCTCGATGTCGATCGCAAAGCCTGCGACGCCGCCATTGGGCAAGGGCACGTCGTGGAGAAGCATCGACCGGCGCGCGCCGCCGATCGTGGCGGGCAGGACCCGCACCTCCGGCCGCCCGGTCTCGCGCGCGGCGATCGCGCCGGCGAGCGGGCCGCCATGCCCAGAACCCTCGATCAATTCCACGCCGCGCGCGACCACGTCGGCGGCCGCGTTGCCCTCCACACCCTGGACATAAGCGGTGTTGACCATCGCCAGCCGCAGGTCGGGCCCACGATACCACATGGGCATGGGCGCGGCCTCGATCAGGCCGGTCAGCGCCTCGAACGCCTCACGCACCTGCGCCTGCTCATTGGCGAGCCGCTCTACCTCCGCCTGCGCCTCGCTTGCGTCATGGACCCAGAGGACCATGTCCGTGCCCTGGCCATGGGTGGGCGAACGTTCGCCATGCAGGGTGAGCGTGCGGGCGGCGCCGCGGGGGCGAACCTGACGCACGAAGGGGCGCCCCGAGCGTTGCAGGGCGAGCAGATCGGCCATGATCCGTTCGACATCCAGCGGATCAAGGCCACCGCCAGCGGAGCTCAGCCCGTCAAGGTCGGTCGCCGGCTGGACGAGGCCGAACAGGTCGGCGACGCGGGGCGGCATGTCGAGGCGCAGGTCCGACCGCACCAGGATCGGCTGCATCGGCGCATGGGCCAGCAGCGCTCGGGCGGCCAGCCACTGTTCACGCTCCCGCGAGGCGGCACCGCTCAGCCGAAGCCCATGGTAGAGCGCTGCGGAAGCGCCGGCGACCAGCAGCAGCAGGATCAGGCCCGCAACGATCAGCATGGGAGTGGTCAAGGAAATCGGCGTGTCCGTTCGGTCGTTCCTCTTTCTACGCGCGGAACGACTAATGTGAACAGCTTACATCTCACCCCGTGCGCGGCGGATGGCATACCATTTGGCGACATTGGCATTGTGCTGCTGCAGCGTGTCGGCGAACACATGCCCGCCGGTGCCGTCCGCCACGAAATAAAGCGCTGAGCTCGTCTCCGGATCGAGCACCGCATCGATCGATTCGCGGCCGGGGTTGGCGATCGGCCCGACCGGCAGGCCGGCGCTGGCGTAGGTGTTGTAGCCGTTCTTCGCCTGAAGCTCCGACCGCAGGATGCGGCGGCCGAGCGGCTTGCCCTTGGTGATCGGGTAGATGACTGTGGGGTCGGCCTGCAGCGGCATGCCGCGCTTCAGCCGGTTCGTATAGACCGCGGCGACCATCCGCCGCTCGGACGGCTTGCCAGTTTCCTTTTCCACGATCGAGGCGAGGATCACCGCCTCCTCCGGGGTGGAAACAGCGATGCCGGGCTTGCGCTTCTTCCAGGCGGCGGCGAGGTAATCGGCCATCGCCTTCTGCATGCGGGCGACGACCGCGGCACGGGTGTCGTTCAGCTGATAGGCGTAGCTGTCGGGCAGAATCGACCCTTCGGCGGGGACCGGCACCTCTCCCTCCAGCCCTTCGGCACGCATCAGCGCCTCATGAACGAGGATCGAGGGATAGCCTTCGGGTACTGGCACAAGGCGCTGGCGGACCTTGCCTTCCTCAAGCAGGGTCAGGATGTCGGCTGCGCTGGCGCCCTTCGAAATCGCATATTCGCCGGCCTTGATCGGACGGCCCGTGCCGAACACACGCGCATAGCCGCGGAAGCGCCAGGCGGAACGGAGTGCGCCCTCCTTCTCCAGCTGCGCGGCGGCCCGGGCGAGGCTGGCGCCTTCGGGTACGACGACCGCCAGCGGCTTGGTCGCGGGGCCAGGACCGGACCAGTCGCGCGCGATCCAGAACAGGCCGGCGATCAACGCCAGCCCGATCAGCAGTCCGAAACACCCCGTCTTGCGCATGCCTATACCCTGGTGAGGACGCGCGGCGGAGGCGGGCGGCGTTCTGCCGTCCGCTCACCCCGCCTGCGCGCGGTCGGTCAGATCGCCTTCATCACCAGCGATGCGTTGGTGCCGCCAAAGCCGAAGCTGTTGTTGAGCACGGCACGAACCTGACGCTTCTTCGCGACATGCGGCACGAGGTCCACGCCCGCGCAATTGTCGCTGGGGTTGTCGAGGTTGAGCGTCGGCGGCACGATCTGGTCGCGCATGGCGAGGATGCAGAAGATGCTCTCCACCGCGCCGGCACCGCCGAGCAGGTGGCCGATCGCCGACTTGGTCGAGGACATGGACAGCGAGCCAATATGGTCGCCGAACAGCCGGCGAACCGCGCCAAGCTCCAGCTCGTCGCCCAGCGGGGTCGAGGTGCCGTGAGCGTTGATATAGTCGATGTCCTCAAGCCGGAGCCCCGACTTGCGCATCGCCATCTCCATCGAGCGGAACGCGCCCGACCCTTCCGGATGCGGCGCCGTGACGTGATAGGCGTCACCCGAAAGGCCATAGCCGATCACTTCGGCATAGATCTTCGCGCCGCGTGCCTTGGCGCGCTCATATTCCTCGAGCACGACGACGCCGGCACCCTCGCCCATCACGAAGCCGTCGCGGTCCTTGTCGTAGGGGCGGCTGGCCTTTTCAGGATTGTCGTTGAAGTTGGTGCTGAGCGCGCGCGCCTGGGCGAAGCCGGCGATGCCGAGCGGGCAGATCGCGCCCTCCGAACCACCGGCGAGCATCACGTCCGCATCGTCCATCGCGATCATCCGCGCGGCGTCGCCGATCGAATGCGCGCCGGTCGAACAGGCGGTCACGACCGCATGGTTCGGGCCCATCAGGCCGTATTTGATGCTGACCTGACCCGAGATCAGGTTGATCAGACGACCGTGGACGAAGTGCGGGCTGACGCGGCTGGGGCCCTTTTCATGGCGAACGATCGATTCGCTTTCGATCCCCGGCAGCCCGCCGATCCCGGCACCGATCGAACAGCCGGCGCGATAGCGCTCCTGCTCCGACATCTCGGTGAGGCCGGCGTCCTCGAGCGCCTGGCCAGCCGCATCGATGCCGTAGACGATGAACGGATCGACCTGGCGCTGGATCTTGTGATCGACCCGCTTGCCGGCGTCGAAGCCGTAGGGGTGATCGGCCGGCTTCACCTCGCAGGCGATGCGGCACTTCTGGTCCGAGGCATCAAATCGCGTGATCGGGCCTGCGCCCGACTTGCCAGCGATGATATTGGCCCATGCTGTTTCCACGTCTGCCCCAAGCGGGGTGACGAGACCAAGACCTGTGACAACGACGCGGCGCATTGCGCAACTCCATGAACATTACAACGAAACGGCCCCCCGCCCTCTAGCCGGGGACGGGGGGCCGCTCAAATCCGGTGCGAAGCAGGAGCGAACGTCATGCCGCCCCACCCCGCGGGCGATCAGCCCTTGTGCTCGTCGATATAGGTAATCGCATCGCGCACGGTGGTGATCTTCTCGGCAGCGTCATCGGGAATTTCCACCCCGAACTCTTCCTCGAACGCCATCACCAGCTCGACAATGTCGAGGCTGTCCGCGCCGAGATCGTCGATGAAGCTCGCGTCCTCGGTCACCTTGTCGGCCTCGACGCCGAGATGCTCGACGACGATCTTCTTCACGCGGTCGGCGGTCTCGCTCATAATAATTCCCTTTGTTTCGTCGGGGGGTTGTAGAATCCTGAACGCAGGTAGAACGGGCCTCGCTGCGATACAAGTCTGCTTTAAATCATCGCCATGCCGCCGTTGACGTGCAACGTCTGCCCGGTGACATAACCTGCCTCGCGCGATGCAAGGTAGACGACGGCGGCGCCAATATCCTCGCCAGTACCAAGATCACCAGCCGGAATCTTCGTCAGCAGCGCAGTCTTTTGCGCGTCCGGCAGCACATCGGTCATGGCAGAGCGGATGAAGCCTGGCGCGACACAATTGACCGTGACGCCGCGGCTGGCGAGTTCCTGCGCCACCGCCTTCGACATGCCGACAAGCCCGGCCTTCGACGCGGCATAGTTCGCCTGGCCGGGGTTGCCGGTCTGGCCGACCACCGAGGTGATCGACACGATGCGGCCGAAACGCTGCTTCATCATCGGCTTGGCCGCCGCGCGGATGAGGCGGAACGCGGCCTCGAGGTTGACGCGGATCACCTGATCCCATTCGTCATCCTTCATCCGCATGGTGAGGTTGTCGCGCGTGACGCCGGCATTGTTGACGAGGATGTCGAGCCGGCCGCCAAGTGCCTCGACCGCGGCCGGCACAAGCGCGTCGACGGCGGCCGCATCGGAGAGATTGGCCGGCACCGCGACGTGATCCGCGCCGAGGCTGGCGCGGAACGCTTCCAGCTTCTCGACATTGGATCCCGATACCGCCAGTCGTGCGCCCTGCGCGGCGAGCGCCTGTGCGACGGCCGATCCGATCCCGCCCGACGCGCCGGTGACCAGCGCCGTCATGCCCGTGAGGTCGAACATCAGATTTCCTCCTTCACAGCGCCTTCAGCAGCGCTTCGATATCATCCATGGACACGATGCTGATCGCATTCGCATCCGGCGAAATGCGCTTCACCATCGGGCCGAGCACCTTGCCGCCGAACTCGACGAAGTCGGTCACCCCTGCCTCGGTCATCGCCAGCACCGATTCGCGCCAGCGGACCATGCCGGTGACCTGTTCCACGAGCAGCCGGCGGATCGTGTCGGGATCGCTGACCGGTGCAGCAAGGACGTTGGCGTACACCGGGACGAGCGGCGCGGCGATTGCAGCGTCCGCGAGCGCGGCGGCCATCGCGTCGGCCGCGGGCTGCATCAGCGAGCAATGAAACGGTGCGGAAACCGGGAGCGCAATGCCGCGCTTCGCACCATGATCCTTGGCAATCGCGATGGCGCGATCGATCGCGGCCTTCGTTCCCGAGATCACGACCTGCGAGGGGTCATTGTCGTTGGCGACGGTGCACACATCGCCTTCCGCCGCGGCGGCAGCGATCGCCTGTGCCTTGGCCAGATCCGCGCCGAGAAGCGCAGCCATGCCGCCCTCACCCACCGGCACCGCTGCCTGCATCGCCTGGCCGCGCAGCTTCAACAGGCGCGCGGTTGTCGCAAGATCGAAAGCGCCGGCAGCGCACAGCGCGGTATATTCGCCCAGGCTGTGGCCAGCGACGAAATCGGCCTTGTCGGCCAAGCGCACGCCGCCTTCCTTCTCCAGCACACGCAGCGTCGCGATGGCATTGGCCATGATCGCGGGCTGCGCATTCTCGGTCAGCGTCAATTCGTCAGCAGGCCCTTCGGCCATGAGGCGCGAGAGATTCTGGCCCAGCGCATCGTCAACCTCGCCAAAAACCTCGCGCGCGGCGGGGCTGGCGGCTGCCAGTGCCTGGCCCATGCCGACGGCCTGGCTGCCCTGGCCCGGAAAGATGAACGCTCGCATCGGTCGCTCCTGAATTGGAAGAGGGGCGCGGTAGGCGTGGCAGGGCGCAGCGGTCAACCGCCGGTGGTACGGACCAGTACCATTTCGGTGCCCGGTGCGAACATCCTGCGGGCGATCGACGCGGGTACCAGCGGCTCCAACCCAAGGGTGCGGAGCAATGATCCGAGCCGTGTCGGCGGCGGCGGATAGCGGTCGATCACCTGACCGGACGGTGCCTGATCGACCGGCGCTACCACGAGGTGCGGCAGGGCCTTGTCAGAAAGATCGAGCGGCAGCGCGCGCACGTTGCTCTGCCCGATGAAGGCCATCGATATGTCGGCGCGGCGCACGATGTCGGCATCAGCGGCGATCACCTCTCGGGGATGTGCCTGCGCGGCACGTACCAGCGCCTCCATCGGCCAGCGGGGATGCGCGTTGCCGACGCTCATCAGCAACAGGTTCGTCGACACGAGCAGCGCGATGATCAGCGCGCCGAGGCGGCGATCGAGTCGATCGAGCCAGATCGCCAGTACGATGACCGCGACGATCGCGGCGAGCATGAAGTAGCGCGGGTTCAGGACCAGTTTGGTGTACAAGGCCGCGACGAGAAGGAAGCTCACCCCCGCCATCGCCGCGAGCAGCGTCAGCGGAGCGCGGCGCTGAGGCGGGGTGAGCGACCATGCGCCGCGCCATAATGCGGCGCCGGCGAGCCAGAAGAGCAAGCCGAAGTCATCGTTGATTAGAAGGACAAGCACGGGGTCGATCGGCGGCCAGAGAAGGAAATTGCCCTCCCGGTTTGCGGCGCGGTTGATGTGCTCGTCGTGGTGAAAGGCGATGGTGTAGCGGCGCAGCGGATCGCCCGTCAGGGACCATTGAAACAGCGCCTCGCCCGCCAGCACCGCTGCTGCACCGAGGCCGCAGGCGATCAGGAGCCGGCGCGACACGGGTCGGCCGAGAAGAAGCGCAGGGCCGAGGGCGGCGAGCGCGAGCACGCTCGTTTCGCGGCACAGCACTGCCGTGCCGAACAGCGCGCCGCCGAGCGCCGCACGGGTCAAGCCCCGGCGATCGTCGTTGGCGCTGCCGACCAGCCACGCGCCACCGATCAGCGCCGCCACCTCGATAAGATCGACACTGACTGTGGTGGCGTCCGTGACCACTACCGCGAGCGTGGCGGTGAGCAGGGCCGCGATCCAGCCGCTCCGCTCGCCTGCAAGCTGCGCCGTGAAGCGACCGACGACTGCCACCAGCAGAAGGTAAAACAGGACCGCGGTGACCCCGAACGCCGCATAGTTGCGGCCGACCGCTGCGAGCACCGCGGCAAAGCTCACCGTCAGCGGAAAGCGGGTGGACCAGTGATCGCTGCCGGCAAAGGGCGGGTCGGTGAGCCAGCGAACGGCGCCGGCATAATAGAGCGAATCGTCGGACGCCATGAAGCCCACCCAGCCGACGAACAATGCCGCAGTGATGCCGGCCAGCAGGAGCAGCGCCCAGCGCAGCCGCGCGCGGACATCGACCAACGGCATTGCCGACGCCGGTGCACGGGCCGCCCTGCCCCTTCCTTCACGCGCAAGAAGAATCGCCATCGCGGCGCTTCTAGGCCGATCCGGTATAGAAATGCTTGTATTCTGAACGTCGATTCAGCTTCGCAACGATCCTGCGACAAATCGCGACCATTTCGCCCGCTCACTGTGACAGGTCGGATACATCCCTGCCCCAGATAGGTCTCCGACGCCGCGGTATCGGCGCCTGCAAGAGAGTGAAGAGGAGCAGTCAGATGTTCAAGAAGCTGATCAAGGCGACGGTTGCAGCCTCGCTGGTCGCCACGCCGGTGATCGCCAGCACCGCATCGGCGCAGCATCGCGAGACGACCACCCGCACGGTTCAGCATCGCGGCAACGGCACGGTCGTGAAGCACACCACCGTCACCCGTCAGCCGACCTATCGCGACTGGCGCAAAGGCGAGCGGTTCGACCGTCGATATGCCCGCAACTATCGCGTGGTCGACTATCGCCAGTTCCGCGGCAAGCGCCTTTATGCGCCGCAGCGTGGACAGCAGTGGGTCCGGTCGGGTCATGACGCCCTGCTCCTGGGCCGCAACGGCCAGATCGTGACGATCGTTAGGGGCGCCTTCCGCTAAGGCTTGCAATTTGACCCGCTCCCGGTACAGGAGCGCAGAGCATGGGCGGGGAGCGTCGACTCCTCGCCTTTTGCTGTTGTGGACGACAGCCGGAGGGGCATGGCATGGGGCCATGTCAGCGATCGGCCAACGAAGGAAAGCACATGGCTCTTTACGAGCACGTGTTCCTTGCGCGCCAAGATTTGGCACAGGCGCAGGTGGACGCGATGGCGGAAGCCGTCACCAAGATTGTCGAAGATCATCAGGGCAAGGTCGTCAAGACCGAGACCTGGGGCCTGCGTTCGATGGCATATCGCATGTCGAAGAACCGCAAGGCTCACTATGTCATGCTCGAGATCGACGCGCCCGGTGACACCGTCGCCGAGATCGAGCGCCAGCATTCCATCAACGAGGACGTGATCCGCTACATGACCGTCAAGGTTGACGCGCATGAGCAGGGCCCGTCGGTGATGATGCGTAAGCAGGAACGCGACCGCGAGCGCGGCCGTCGTCGTGAAGAGGAGAACGCATAATGGCACGCCCCTTCTTCCGTCGTCGCAAGAGCTGCCCCTTCTCCGCGAAGGACGCTCCCCGGATCGACTATAAGGACGTGCGTCTGCTGCAGGGCTTCGTGTCCGAGCGTGGCAAGATCGTTCCGTCGCGCATCACGTCGGTGAGCGCCAAGAAGCAGCGCGAGCTCGCCCAGGCGATCAAGCGCGCCCGTCACCTGGGCCTGCTGCCCTACGTCGTTAAGTAAGGAGAAGAGCAGATGGACGTCATTCTGCTTGAGCGCGTCGAGAAGCTCGGCGCCATCGGCGACGTGGTGAAGGTGAAGGATGGCTTCGCCCGCAACTACCTCCTGCCGAACAAGAAGGCGCTGCGCGCCAACGAAGCGAACCGCAAGGTCTTCGAAGCCAACCGTGCTCGCATCGAGTCGGAAAACGCCAACCGTCGTGGCGAGGCCGAGAAGGAAGCGAAGAGCTTCAAGGACGCACAGGTCACCATCATCCGCCAGGCGTCGAACGTCGGCCAGCTGTACGGCTCGGTCGCGGTTCGCGATCTGGTCGAGGCGCTGAACGAGGCTGGCCACAAGGTCGCCAAGTCGGCCGTCGTGCTCGACCGTCCGATCAAGTCGATCGGCGTGTACGACGTGAAGGTCGCGCTGCACCCGGAAGTGTCCGTGACGGTCAAGGTCAACGTCGCACGCTCGCCTGAAGAGGCAGAGATGCAGGCGGCTGGCGTGGACGTCATGGCACAGGTCTTCGAAGAAGGCCGTGACCAGGGTGGCTTCCTGGAGAAGTTCGACCCTAACGCAGAGCCTGGCGCCACCGCCGAGGCCCGCGACGAGGCCGAGGAGCCGGCGCAGGGCTGATCGGCCCTTGGCTGTGCGATGCTTGAAAACCCGTCCGGCATCACGCCGGGCGGGTTTTTTCTTGTCTGACGCCCCCCGATTGGCGGCTAATCTCAGGTGCGGAGGAACCGGACCATGTTGATGCTGCTCGTCCTGCTGCTGTTCGTCGCGACAAGCAGTTGCGTCGCCCTCCGCGCGAACAAGCGCTTCCACAGTGCGGACCGCCTTCCGATGCAATGGAGCCTGACGGACGAGGTAAACTGGTCCGCGCCGCGACCGGTAGCGCTGGCCTTCATGCCCGTGCTCACCGTTCTCCTGCTCGGCTTCGCGACCGGGTTGTCGCTGTCGGTCGCACCGCGCCCAGGACAGGAGCATTTCGCACTGCCCGTGCTGGTACTGATGGGCGCGGCGCTACTCGCCGGTCAGCAACTGCATCTCTGGCTGGCTTGGAGGGCGCTGAACCGCGGTAAGGAGCAGCGGCTCTGAAATCAAAACCTGCCCTGGCGGCTGCCGACACCAATCATTCCCGCACGTCAGCTTTGCCCAGCCAAGCCTTGCCATCCGCAGCGACGGGAGCGCACAGCCCCTGCCCTTAGGGCCGTTCGGTTACCCCATGCCAGGCGCTGCGCATCATGCGCTGGACTCGGGCGCGGCTGCGTTCGGACAGGGCGCGCAGCCGCTCGCCAGCCGCCGAGATGCCCGACGATCGATCCAGCCCCTCGACCTGCATCACCCACAAGGCGCGGAAGGCGCCATCCGGGCGGCGCAGCAATTGCTGCGGTGGGCCATCCTCGATCACCCGTCCCTCCGATACGACCACCACGCGGTCGAAGTTGACGATCGTAGAGAGGCGGTGCGCGACGGCGATCACGGTGCGGTTCTGGATCAGAGCCTCCAGCCCATTCTGCACCTCAAGCTCGGATTCGGAATCGAGCGCCGAGGTCGCCTCATCGAGAAGGACGATCCGGGCATTCTTCAGGAAGGCACGCGCGATGCCGATTCGTTGCCGCTGACCACCGGACAGATTGGTGCCGCGTTCACCCACGATGCTGTCATAGCCATGCGGCAAGCGGCGGATGAAATCATCGCATCCCGCCGCCTCCGCCGCGCGGAACACCTCCTCATCATCCGCGTCGGGGCGGGCGAAGCGGATGTTCTCCATCACCGAGCGGTGGAACAGCAATACCTCCTGCGGGACCACGGCGACCGCATCGCGCAAGCTTTCCTGCGTGACGCTGTCGACGCGTTGCCCATCGATCAGCACGTGCCCGGCCTGTGGATCGTGGAAGCGCTGAACCAGCTGCAACATCGATGACTTGCCGGCCCCGGACGGACCGACGATCCCGACCTTTTGGCCGGCGGGGATCTCCAGCGACAGATCGTGCAGGATCGGGTGGCGCGGATCATAGCCGAAGGTGACGTGGTTGAATTCCACCCTGCCCTCACCCACGCGAAGCCGCGTCGCGCCCGGTGCATCGCTCAGCGTCTGCGGCACGCCAATGATATCGAGCGTCTCACGCAGATAGCTGAACTGCTGGCTCACATCGATCAGCGCCATGGCAAGATCGCGCGAGCCGTGGAGGATACGGAAGGTAAGCGTGCTGATGACGACGACGTCGCCGGTCGTGATGTTGCCATCAGACCAGCGCCCGATTGCCCAGATCAATGTCCCGCCGACGAAGATCGCCAGCGACAGATCGTGCAGCCCGCGCATCCGCTCGACAAAGAACCAGCCGCGGCGTTGGGCGATCGCCTCGTCATCGAGGAAGCCGCGCAAACGGGACATCTCACGCTCGCCGGCAGCAAAGGCCTTCACCACCCAGATGTTGCCGATGAAGTCGACGAGCTCACCGCCCACCGTGCCGGCGTGTTCGGCAAACGCCTTGTGATGGACATGGCCGCGCAGCCCGAGCAGCACGAGGCCGAGTGTCACCACCACGAAGATCCCGCCGAGGACGATCGCCATGCCCACGTCGATCGTGATGAAGATCAGCATCGCCCCGGCGAACACGATCAGCGGCGGCGTTACC
This sequence comes from Sphingomonas olei, assembly GCF_045369765.1. NCBI lineage: Bacteria > Pseudomonadati > Pseudomonadota > Alphaproteobacteria > Sphingomonadales > Sphingomonadaceae > Sphingomonas > Sphingomonas olei. The sequence continues at coordinate 188,294 of NZ_JBIQEU010000002.1, read as the reverse complement.
TCCTGCAGCAGGCGGTGGATGATGGCGCCGAAGATGCCTGCCAGCCCGGAGATCCGATGCCCCAACGAACCGGCACGTTGGTTCTGGAAAAACGGCATCTGATGACCGGTGAGGTAGTTCACCATGTCGAGCCGGATCGCGACGCCGGACACGACGGTCGCCTGGCCGAGCGTCAGCGCGGCGAGCCGTTGCAGCAGGCTTTCGATAATGACGAGGCCGAGGAACGCTGCCAGCGCGGCATAGACCGCAGACCGGATGCGATCGTCGCCGGTCATGGTGTCGATCAACACCTTCATCGCATATTGGACGCCGATCGAACTGACCGACGCGCCAGCGACCAGAAGGCCCAGCAGCAGGAATATCCAGGGTCGGGCCGCCACATAATGCAGCAGGAATCGCGTGGGATTAACCAGAAAGGGCATTGCTGGATCGTAACTGTTCATCAACGGTAAAGCCCGAGCGAGACGACCGATGCCAAGACGCGAAAGAAATGTTGCGCTTGATCATCAAGGCAACACAACTTCGCTTTATTTCATTGGTTTCGCGCATGCAGGGCAGCATCGCGCCGCCCGCTGCCCCAGGTCGCGCGAAAAGACCAACAATTTGTGCTGAATTGCCGCCACGCCGTGCGTCCGTTGCGACGAGTCAGCGGCGCGGTTGGGGAAGCGGGTAAAACGGACGCGCTTGATCGGACGGTGATAAGGGACGGCTCTGCCGACGGGCAGAGCCGTCCTTTTGTCAGCGCGTCGATACGTTGAGCGCCACGTCAACATTGCCCCGCACCGCGTTGGAATAGGGGCAAACTGCGTGCGCGGCCTGAACAATCTCTTGGGCCTGCGCTTGGTCCACACCAGCGATGGTGACGTCAAGCGCCACGGTAAGCGCGAAGCCCCCGCCGGCCGCGGGCTGAAGCCCCACATCAGCGATCACCTCGATATCGTCGTCGCGGACCTTCACGGCCTTTCCGCGGGTCACATGGATCACGGCGTTTTCGAAATATGCGGCGTAGCCGGCAGCGAACAATTGCTCCGGATTGGTCGCTCCACCCTTTCCACCGAGTTCCTTTGGCATCGCGAGCGAAAGATCGAGGATGCCGTCCTCGCTTCGCACGGTGCCACTGCGGCCCCCGACAGCCGTTACCTTCGTCGTGTACAATGCGCTCATCTCGTTCCTCCAAAGCTTCCGAGAGGCTATATTCGGTTGCGCGCAATGTAATTGCAAGGGTGACCATAAGAACAACGCCCGCCCTTGAGGATCAAGGACGGGCGTCGCTCCATGTCGATGTAATGGCGGATCAAGGAACCGTGACGCACGCTCCCACCACGGCAGCAAGCGGGATCAGGGCGAGCACGATCGGAACGATCTGTTTCATCGAAGCAACCTTGAGTAACGTTTCCGCTACAATGCGGCACTGCCGCAAAGGTTGCGCCAAGCTTAACGACACCATGCCGGCCGCGGGTGGTGCCGACGCCCCGAAGGGCGCCGGCGGGAGCCGTCAGGCGGCTTTTGCGGCCTCCTCCTGGCGCTTCATCAGAACGCCTGCGCGCCAGTAGTGGAAGATGCCCCACGGCGTCAGCATCGCCACCGAGAACATCGCCCAGCGGAGCGATTCACCACCATAGGTGGGCCGCAGGAGATCGCTGATCTGACCGACCGCGAACGGCCCGAGGCCGAGGCCAAGCAGGCTGGTCGCCAGCAGCGTCAACGCCGCCCAGGTGGCACGCAGCCGCAGCGGCGCGAGGTGCTGGATCATGGCGTAGGTCGGGCCGATGTACGCGCCGGCGAAGATCGCCGCGACGAAGTACGAGCTGAGCGCGAGCCACAGGTGATCGACGAAGTAGAAGCCCAGCGCGAACGGAAAGGCGATGATCTTCAGGACAACGACGACATAGCTTTGGGCATAGATGCCCTTGCTCTTTGCCACGCGGTCACACAGCCAGCCGCCCAGCATGGCCGAGAAGCCCGCAATCAGCGCCGCGGGCAGTGCGACATATTTGGACACGTCGAGGATCGACATGCCGAGCGAGCGCTGCATGTAGCTGGGTCCCCAACCGGTCACGGCATAGCCGACCAGCGAGGTGATGGTGATCGCCGCGACGAGGTGGAACGCCGCCCGATTACGCCACATCGAAGCGATGCCCTGCCACATGCCGATGACTGGCGCGTCGGCGGGCGCCGCGGGTACCTTTCCGTCGGCGAGGCCACGGCGCGGCTCGACCACGAACAGCTTCATGATGATGGCCAGCACGATCCCGGGAAGGCCAACGACCATCAGCGCGACGCGCCAGCCGTAGGAGTGCGCCACAAACCCGCCGATCACCATGCCGAGCCCACCGCCAAGCAGCACGCCGAGCGAGTAGATCGCCATAGCGCTTGCGCGCTTCTCGGGGGGATAGAGATCGGCGATGATCGACTGGCTGGGCGGGCCAAACCCGGCCTCCCCGATGCCGACGCCAATACGGGCGAACATCAGATGCACGAAATTCTGCGCGAAGCCGCACAGCGCCGTCATGGCGCTCCAGAAGGCAATGCTGATTGCGATGATGTTGCTGCGGCTTGATCGATCCGCGAGGCGCGCGATCGGCAGGCCGAGGGTGGCGTAGAAAATGGCGAACACGAGGCCGGACAATAGCCCAAGCTGGGTGTCCGAGAGGTGCAGGTCCGCCTTGATCGCCTCCAGCAGGATCGCGAGGATCTGCCGGTCCATGAAGCTGAAGAAATAGGCCGTGGTCAGCAGTGCCAGCGTCCATCCGCGACGGCTGAGTGCCTTCCTGTCACGGTCATCATGCACCCATGTGGTGCTGGCATCCATATCGCTCTCCTACGCTTGTATACGCCCTTCGATCTTTAACGAGGCGAAAGGAATACACCAGTGGCATTGGTACGGGCAGCAATGTTTCGCAACAATGCTGCCCGCCGAAGGTCAAAAGGCCTGTGAAACCGCCGCTTTCAGGGTGAACCCGAGCGGCGACGCAGTGAAGCTGTCGTAATTGGGGTCAAGGCGCGCAAACGGCGGGTCGCGGTTGAAGATGTTGACCGCCGCAAGCGTGAAGTTCGTGCCGGTGTCAAGCGCCAGACGGTACGTCGCATCGAACGTCCGCCAAGATCCGATTTCCTTGCCGCGGGTTACCGACGCTCCAGCCAGTGCACCCGCGTTGGGCCCGAAAATGGCGGGACCGCGCTGATCGGTATAGCCGTCGACATAGTTGAACTGGAGCCGCAGCGAATGTGGCCCGGTGTCCCCCTGCACGTACCAGTTCCCGCGCCATTGCGGGATCGGGTATGCGGTGGTCTGGAAATTCAGCTTTCCGACCGCATCGAAGGCCGGCTGCACCAGAATGCCTTCGACGAACAGATCCTTGATATCATAATCGATGACATAGGTCGCAGCGCCGCCCACGGTGAGTTCGACGGGGCCGAGTTCACCGCGATAGCTGGCGGTGAAATCAAGGCCGGACGTCTTCACGTCTGCGCTGTTGAACACCTGCGTACGCAGGCGGCTGACATTGTTGATGCCGCAACCCGCTGCGTTGAAGGTGAAGCGTGACTGGAGTGCGGCAAAAGCCGGATTGCCGCAATTGGCGGTGCCACTCGCGCCGAACAAAGCATTGGCCAGCCCGGACACCGGCTCCGATTCGATCGGCCCCTTCAGGTCGTAGCGCCAATAGTCGAGGCTGGCGTTGAACGGCCCGCGATCGATCAGGATGCCGCCATTATAGGTGGTTGCGCTTTCCGGGCGCAGGTTTGGATTGCCGAAGATCTCCACCGCGCGGAAACCGGTGCCGATCACCTGCAGCGACACGCCGGAGCCCGACAGGTTCTGAGGCGGCGGCCCACGGAAACTGGTGCCGACGCCGCCGCGGATGCCGAGCCAGTCGGTCAGCTCGATCTTCAGGCGCGCCTGCGGATCAAAGGTGGAGCCCACGTTGCCGCGGTAATCCTCATACCGCGCCGACAATTGCAGGTTGATCGCGTCGATGATCGGGATCTGCAGCTCGGCGAACAAGGCGTACACATCGGCATCCGCCGTGCGTTCGGGATTGGTGCCGAGGAAGCCGAGCGCCCCGGTTTGCGGGTTACAGGTCGCATTCGGGTTGAGCGGCGTTCCCGGGCACGGCGTCACAGCGATATTGGCGTCGTTGTTGAGCAGCGTCTGGAACGTGTTCTTGCGATACTGCCCGCCCACCGCAAACCCGATATCCCTGTCGGCCCACAGCCGGATGCCGGTACGCCCCGAAAGCGCGACGTCGCCGACATATTGCTGGGTACGAACCTGCGTGTTGGGCGTGCGGAAGAACAGGTCGATCGTCGCCAGGTCGTTGATGAGGCCAGCGCCGGGCGAGAGATTGAAGCCGGCAGGATTGCGCGTGCCCGCAAAGTTAGGGTTGAGGATGCCGGTGACCGCGTTAGCCGGTATCGCGGTGGAGAACGGGTTGAAGAACGTACAGCCGTTGGTGCCCGCGAGGCCCGCCAGCTGCGCCGGGGTCAGGCCAGCGCGCGAGGCGGTCGACGCATAGGCGCAATTGGGGCCGCCGAAGCCCGCCATCGCATTCTGCAGCAGATCGCCGAAGGTGTCGGTGCCGTCATAGTCGCGATGATATTCGCTGAAGGTGAAGCCCGTCGTGAAATCGATGTTGCTGCTGACTTCTATATGAAGGTCGGCGGTGAAGCGCATCGCCTCCGTCTCGCGCTTCGAGACGGCGGAGCCGCGATCGTTGCTGCGGCTCTCGAACAAGGGATTGCCGCCCAGCAGGAAGGGCCGGAACAGCACCGGCAACGCGACCGCGCTGTCGAGTGCGCCGGACGCAGAGCGCGAGCACCCCGCCTGCGCGCCGTACAATGCGCAATAGTCACGCAGCGCCGGTGCATAGCCGGGGATGACGAACAGCGAGCCATTGCCGAACGCCGCGTTTGTCGATGGCGGAAGCGTCGGCAGGTAGCTGGGCGAGCTCGTCACCCGGGTGTTGGTGAACGAATACAGTCCCGTCAGGCGAAGCGACGCATTGTCAGCCACGTCGAACTCAGTGTCGAGGAAGGCCTGGAAGCGCTCCTCCGGCTCGATCAGATTATCGAACTGGCCGAATTGCGTGAAGCAACGGTCGGTGTTGGAGCCGGGCGCGCTGCGGAAGCCGCCGAGCCCTTCGCAGCCGAGATCAGTCGTGAGATTGATGCCGCCGACCGTACCGTTGAAATCGAAGTTGCCGGGGCTGCCGCCCCCGGTCCACGCACCTTGTGGGTTGGTGGGATAGGGCTGCACCGCGAAATCACGATCGGTGAAGCGAAGCTCGGAGCGCCGCTGATAGCCGATCGAGGCAAAGACACGGAAATTGTCCTGTTTGTGCCCGTACGACGCCGCCGCACCGTAATCGCCGTTCGACCCCTTGATCCAGCGATAGTCACCGGAAACGAGGAAGCCTTGCTGATCGGTGCGCGTGATGAAGTTCACCACGCCCGCGATGGCGTCCGACCCATAGGTCGCCGCGGCGCCATCTTTCAGGATTTCGACCCGGCCGATCGCGGAGGTCGGGAACATGTTGACGTCGACGATCGGGATGCCGAGCCCGGATGGCACCATGCGCTTGCCGTTGAGGAGCACCAGGGTACGCTGCGGCCCCAGACCACGCAAGTTGACCGAGGCAACACCTTCGGAGCCTTGCGCGCGCGTGTCGAACTGATTGGCGTCACCCACCGTGCCGTTCGCCACGGTCAGGTTCTTGAGCAGATCGACCGCCGTCGGTGCGCCCTGCTTCGCCAGTTCCTCGCTGGAGATGACATCCACCGGCACGGCCAAGTTCTCCGGCGTGCCGCGGATCAGCGTGCCGGTGACGACGATGTCGGGTGCCGACGTATCGTTGGTGGCCGGTGCCGACTGGATGGCCGTGGGGTCGCCGCCGATCTGTGCGTGCGCCGTTCCGGCGGTGAGAAGGGCCCACGCGAGCGCCGAACATGCGGTGCCGCGGACGAAAAGCGCTTTCGCCATCATCTCTCTCCCGATGCGGTCAGCCTCTATTCGGGCCGTACCGTATCATCGAATAGACGACGCGCTTTCCGTAAGGTCAAGCGGCAATGCGGCTCATGACCTTTCGGCAGAATAAAAATGGCGGGTGTTGCAGAGAACACCCGCCGCCATACCGAAATTACTGTAACGTGTTTTAATATCCGTTGAGCCGCGCAAAACGGTCACGATGGTAGCTGGCATTGCCCCACATCGTCTCCAGCACGGCGGAGCGCTTCAGATACAGGCCGGCATCATATTCGTCGGTCATGCCGACGCCGCCGTGCAGCTGCACCATCTCACGGCTGACGAGACGCAGCGTGTCATTCGCCACTGCCTTTGCCAGGCTGACAGCCTGATCGACGTCCGAACGGTTTGCGTCGATTGCTTCCAACGCGCCCTCAACGGCGGACCGCATCAGCTCGATCTCGGTCTTCATCTTTGCCATGCGGTGCTGCAGCGCCTGGAAGGTCGACAGGACCTGGCCGAACTGCACGCGCTGCTTGAGGTAGTCGAGCGTCTGGCTGAACGCGTTCTCCGCCATGCCGAGCATTTCCGCTGTGGTGACGGCAGTGGCGCGATCGACAATGGCGCGGCTGAGCTCCGGCCCGCCGAGCTTCTCAGCCGGCGCATTGGTGAAGGTGACGTCGGCATGGCTGCGGCTGTCGGCCATGCGCCGCGTGTGGACGGTGACCCCCTCACCCTTCGCCACGGCATAGAGGCCATCAGCAGCGGCGACGACGAACACGTCAGCGCCGTCACCCTCGGCGACGAACTTCTTGGTGCCGCTCAGCAAACCGCCCGACACGGTGGTTTCGAGATTATCGACACCGGTGTGCAGCGGGCATTCATCGATCGCGAGCGTGGCAACCGCCTCGCCGCTGGCGAGCTTGCCCAGCCAGTCGGACTTTGCCGCGTCGGACGTACCCGTCGCGATCGCGCTTGCCGCGACTGCGGTCGAAGACAGCGGGCTCACAGCCAGATTGCGGCCGAGCTGCTCGACCACCAGTCCGAGCGATAGATAACCGAAGGCAGAGCCACCGAATTCCTCGGGGATGAGAATGCCCGCCCACCCCATCTGGCCAATCGTATTCCATGCCTCGGGATCAAACCCCTTGGCCGGTGCTGCGTCGCGCAGCTTGCGGAACGCGGTGGTCGGCGACTCATTGTCGGCCCACTCGCGCGCCATGTCGCGCAACATCACCTGTTCGTCGTTCAGCAACGCCATTTCTCAAACCCTTTAACGAAGGACCTGCCGGGGAGGGCGGACGTCTGTGCGCCCGCTCCTCGACCCGGCCCTCTCCGACGCGTTCGCCCGCGCCTAACCGAATAACAAACCAGCGATTACTGGTGGTCGAGCATCCCCAGGATGCGCTTCGCGATGACGTTGTTCTGGATCTCGGTCGAACCGCCGTAGATCGACACCGCCTTCCCCCACAGCCAAGTGCGGGTTGCCGCCAGTTCCTCGTTGCTGAAGCCCTCGCCTTCCCAGCCAAGGCCCTGCATGCCCATGATCTCGATCGCCAGCTCGGCGCGATCCTGAGTGATGCGGGCGCCGACGTTCTTCATCACGCTGGTGGCGGCGGACGGACCGGCATTGCCCTTGGCCTCGAGTGCCGCACGGCGCAGCGTGAGCGCGAAGGCGCGCTGGTCCATCTCATGCTTGATGATGCGGGTGCGCAGGTCGCTGTCAGCGAGCTTCCCTTCGGCATCGACCCCGCGATACTTCTTCGCGATCGACGGGATCTGCTCGCCCTGGTTCATGCGGCCCTGCGAGCCGCCGCCGCCGGAAAGCGAATTACGCTCGTGCTGCAGCAGGCGGGTGCCGATGGTCCAGCCCTGCCCTTCCTGGCCGACCAAATTCTCCTTGGGCACCTTCACGTTGGTGAAGAAGGTCTCGCAGAAGGGCGAGGCGCCAGAGATCAGCTTGATCGGGCGGGTTTCGACGCCCTCGGCATTCATGTCGATCAGCAGGAAGCTGATGCCGGCATGCTTCTGCGTCTTGTCGGTGCGCACCAGCGCGAAGCACTTGTCCGCCCACTGGCCGCCGCTCGTCCAGGTCTTCTGGCCGTTGACGATGTAATGATCGCCCTTGTCCTCGGCGAAGGTCTGCAAGGACGCGAGGTCCGAACCTGCGCCCGGCTCCGAATAGCCCTGGCACCAGCGCACTTCACCGCGGACGATGCCGGGGATGTGCTTCTGCTTCTGCTCCTCGCTGCCATATTCCAGCAGCGTCGGCCCGAACATCATCACGCCCATGCCGCCGATCGGGTTCCAGGCGCCGATGCGCGCCATCTCCTCACCCAGCACGCGCGCCTGTTCGCGGGTCAGCCCGCCGCCGCCATATTCCTTCGGCCAAGTGGGCGTGCCCCAACCCTTGGCGCCCATCGCCTCGCGCCACGCCTTCTGCTCGGCGGTTTCCTCCGTCGGACCGTCGACGGCCGACATGGCGTTATCCTTGCCACGCAGGCTTTGCGGGAAGTTCGCTTCGAGCCAGGCGCGCGCCTCAGCGCGGAAAGCATCAATCGTGTCTGCGGAACGGTCCAGTTCGGCGGCGCTTGCCATCAATCATTTCTCCGAAGCCGATTCTGAATATCGGGTATGGCGCACTCATGCCACGTTTCCGATGGCAAGCAAAGCGACAACTGTTACCTGTTCGTCTATGCGGTTTCGCCAGAAGGTGAGCTGATGCGATTCGATCATCCAGCCGTGCCCGTCGCGATCGCAGCGATGCTGATCGATTCCATCGGTTTCGGGATCGTGCTTCCCGTTCTGCCGGCGCTGATCGTAGAGCTCGGACGCGTCGATCTTGCCGAGGCGACGCGGATCGGCGGCTATCTGCTGGCGGTCTACGCCGTCACCCATTTCTTTGCTGGTCCGGTAATCGGCAGCCTTTCAGACAGATACGGCCGACGGCGCGTATTGCTGATCAGCGTGTGCTGCTTCGGGATCGACTACGCCTTCATGGCCTTTGCGCCGTCGCTCGGCTGGCTGTTTGCAGGCCGCGCCATCGCCGGAATCGCGGGCGCGACCTATGGCCCGGCCAATGCCGTCATCGCGGACGTCACGCCGCCCGAGCAACGCGGGCGGATGTTCGGCCTGCTGGGGGCGGCGTTCGGTGGCGGGTTCATCCTGGGGCCGGCGATCGGCGGCTTGTTGGGTGACCTGGGACCGCGCGCGCCCTTTGTCGCCGCGGCGGCGCTGGCCTTCGCCAATGCGGGGCTGATCCTGGCGGTGATGCCGGAGACGCTGGTGCCGGAGAACCGCCGCCCCTTCGACTGGCGCCGTGCCAATCCGGTCGGCGCGTTTGTCCCGCTCTTTCACGCCGGCGGTGCTGCGGCGCTGCTGATCGGCGCGTTGCTGTGGCAGATCGCGCATATGGTCTATCCCTCGACCTGGACCTTTTACGTCAGCATCGCGCTGGAGTGGGACAGCAAGGCGATCGGATGGTCGCTGGCCGCGTCAGGCCTGTCGATGATGCTGGCGCAGGTGTTTCTGATCGGGCCGACGATCAAGCGGTTCGGGGAGGATCGTACGGTGCTGATCGGGCTGACGGCGGGGGTGATAGTCTTTGCGCTCTACGCCTTTGCGCAGCAGGGGTGGCAGCTCTACGCGCTGATCGCGGCCGGGGCGGTGACCGGGCTGGTCGGACCGTCAATCAATGCGATCCTGTCGACCCGCGTCGACGCCGCGAACCAGGGTGCGTTGCAAGGCGGGCTGGCAAGCCTCTCCAGCGTCGCGGCCATCGTGGGCCCGCTGGCGATGACCCAAGCACTGGCCTTTGGTGCCGAGCGCGGCCATGCGGGCGGTGCGTTCCTGCTCGCCTCCTTGCTATGTGCCGTCACCTTTGCCGTGTTCCTGTTGGGCGTGGTGCGGCGTCGCGCGGTGCTTGCCTGATCGGCCCCAGCCCCCATCTGGCCCACGAACCACAAGGGAGAATTGCATGATCGATCTTCATTATTGGCCGACACCAAATGGGCACAAGATCACGCTTTTCCTGGAGGAAACCGGCCTTCCCTACCGGATCATTCCAGTGAACATCGGCACTGGCGAGCAGTTCAAGCCCGACTTCCTGAAGATCGCGCCCAATAACCGGATGCCGGCGATCGTCGATCATGAGCCTGCCGATGGCGGTGCGCCGATCTCCGTCTTCGAATCGGGCGCTATCCTGTTGTATCTGGCCGAAAAGACCGGGCGCTTCGGAGGGGACACCATGCGTGCGCGGGCCGAGGTGAACCAGTGGCTGATGTGGCAGATGGGCGGTCTGGGACCGATGCTGGGGCAGAACCACCATTTCCGCAATTACGCGCCCGAGAAGGTGCCCTACGCAATCAACCGATATCTGAATGAAACCAATCGCTTGTACGGCGTTCTTGATCGTCGCCTGGCAGATCGACCGTTCGTGGCGGGCGACGATTACACGATCGCCGATATGGCGAGCTATCCCTGGATCCTGCCCGAGGCGCAGGGGCAGGACCTGAGCGAATTTCAAAACATCGCGCGTTGGCACGCGGCGATCAAGGCGCGGCCGGCGACCGAGCGGGCCTATGCCAAGGGGAAGGAGATCCAGCCCGCGCCGGCGCCGATGTCCGACGAGGCGAAGAAGGTGTTGTTCGGCCAGACCGCGAATACGGGGCGCTGAGCCGGCCCGCCATCATACCCCGCTGGCCTGCTGGCGGGGTATCATGGCCTGTTACCGGAGATTATTGGCCGCGAACCGAGACATCGCGGCCAGCACCTTCAATTCTCCCGGCCGGGACGGCGGCTGCCGCCGGTATCGAGGTGGAAGCCGGCATCGACCCGCCAGGTTTCGCCGGTAATCGCGCGGCCGGCGGGGTCGAGCAGCATCTCGATCGGGCCGGCGATATCCTCCGCCTGCGGAGCCATCGCCATCGGGGTACGGCGCGCGACATTGGCGTCGAGCTTTGCTTTGCCCTCCACGCCGAGCGACTTTTCGAACCAGCCGGTGCCGACATAGCCGGGCGCGACGGCGTTGACGCGGATCGCCGGCGCCAGGACGCGGGCGAGGCTTTGCGTCATGGTGATCAGCGCGCCCTTGGAAGCGGCATAGGCGATCGAGGAGCCGACGCCGTGGATGCCGGCGATCGAGGCGATATTGACTACGGCGCTCATCGGCCCTTCGCGCATCGCGGGCGCAGCGGCGCGGACCATCTGGAAGGCGGCAACGGTGTTCAGCCGGTAAATGTCGATGAAATCGTCGGCGTCGAGGCCGTCGAGATCCTCATGCATGACATGTTTGGTACGGCCGGCATTGTTGACGAGGAAATCGAGCCGGCCGAAGGTGTCAGTGGCGGCGGCAACGAGCTTCCGACATTCGGCGTCGTCGGCGATGTCGGCCTGTACCGCGATCGAGCCGTTGCCGACCTCTGCCGCCACCGCCTCCGCCTCGGCACGGCTGTGCGCATAGTTGATGACGCTGCGCACGCCGCGTGCCGCGAGCCGGCGAACCACCGCTGCCCCGATCCCGGTACCCCCGCCGGTGACGATTGCCACTCCGCCGTCCATTTGACTCTCCTTTAAATTCGAATGTCGCGTATGGCATTCGGCAGCGGCGCCCGCTAGCGCAGGAATCATGGAGAGAGTTGAAGACCTGCTCGCACGGGATTTCGGCACCTTGCCGGACCTGATCCGCCGCTACGCCGCCAACCAGCCCGACAAGCTGGCGATCGCCGATGGCGACGCGCACATCACCTATGCCAAACTGGACCGGGCAATGGACCGCGCCGCGGCAGCGCTTCAGCGCGACGGCACGGCGCAGGGACAGGCGGTGGCGATCGTCAGCTATCCGAGCGTCGCGCAGTCGATCGTGTTCCTGGCCGCGGTGCGCGCCGGTTCGATCGCAGCGCCGATCCAGCCATCCGCCACGCCCGAGCAGATCGCCGGCATGGTGGAGGACAGCGGCGCCAACCTCGTCTTCCTCGATCGCGCCAATGCCGATGCGCTGGCCGGCCAGACGATGTCGGCCCGGATCGTCATGCTGGAGGAACTGGACCAGTGGCTGGCGCCGGAGGAGAGCATGCCGACGCCGGTCGAGATCGCGCCGCTCGACGGGTTCAACATCATCTATTCGTCGGGCACGACCGGCATCCCCAAGGGGATTGTGCAGAGCCACACGATGCGCTGGCAGCATCTGTCGCGCAACAGCACGGCCGGGTTCGACACCGCCGTCACGCTGCTGGCGACGCCGCTATATTCGAACACCACGCTGGTCAGTTTCCTGCCGACGCTCGCCTGGGGCGGCACGGTGGTGCTGATGAAGAAGTTCGATGCGCGCCGTTATCTGGAGCTGGCGCAGCAATATCGCGCGACGCACACGATGCTGGTGCCGGTGCAATATCAGCGCATCATGGCCCTGCCCGATTTCGACAATTTCGACCTCAGCGCCTTCCGCTTCAAGACCTGCACCTCAGCGCCGTTCAAGGCCGAGCTGAAGCGCGACATCCTGAACCGCTGGCCGGGCAAGCTGGTGGAATATTACGGCATGACCGAGGGCGGCGCGTCATTCATCCTGGTGGCGGACGAGAACCCCGACAAGCTGCACACCGTCGGCAAGCTGTCGCCCGGGCATGAGGCGTTGCTGCTGGACGAGGACGGCAACGAAGTGGCGCCCGGGGAGATGGGCGAGATCGTCGGGCGCTCGCCGGCGATGATGAACGGTTATCACAAGCGCGAGGGCGCCACGCGCGACGCGGAATATCATGACGCGGAGGGCAGGCGCTGGATCCGCCACGGCGACGTCGGGCGGATCGACGAGGACGGCTTCCTGATCCTGATGGACCGCAAGAAGGACATGATCATTTCGGGCGGGTTCAACATCTACCCGTCCGATCTGGAAGCGGTGCTGGCGCAGCATCCGGCGGTGGCCGATTGCACCGTCGTTGGCGTGCCTAGCGAGGAATGGGGCGAGACGCCGGTCGGCTTCTACGTCCCCCGCCCCGGCGCTGCGGCGAGCGCGGAGGAGGTTCGCGCAGCGGTCAACGAGAAGCTGGGCAAAACCCAGCGACTGTCGAAGCTGTACGTCACCGACGAGCTGCCGCGCAGCGCGATCGGCAAGGTATTGAAGCGCGAGCTGCGCGATCGGCTCGCCCAGGGTGAATTCGAAGGGGTGAATGCATGACGAGCCTGAAGCAGATCCTGGACGGTCTGACCCCGCTGGGCGATGGCCCCGGCTGGCGCGGCGAGATCCCGGACGGGTGGCTGCAGGGGCGGACCGGCTATGGCGGGCTGTCGGCGGCGATCGCGCTGCACTGCGCGATGCAGTCCGACACCGACCTGCCCCCGCTGCGGTCGGCGCAGGTAAGCTTCATCGGCCCGCTGGCCGGGCCGATCTTGGTAACGGCGCACCGGCTGCGGCGTGGCAAGAATGCGGCGTTCATCCAGGCCGATATTGAAAGCGAGGCGGGGCTTGGCCTGCGTTGCACCTTCGTCTTCATGCGCGCGATCGAGAGCGAGCTGGATTATGCGGTGACGACGGTGCCGGACTTCGCGAAGCCGGGGCCGGAGGAAACGACCTTCAAGGGGCATCCGGCGGTCGCCTTCACGCAGAATTTCGAGTTCCTCGACCGCCGCGATGGGCCGAACCTGCTGCCCGCCGAATGGCTGCGCTGGACGCGGCTCAACGAGCGCGAGGGGCTGGACCCGATGGTGGAATTGCTCGCGGTGGGTGACTGCCTGCCGCCGGCGACGCTGCGGCTGATCGGGCGCAACGTGCCGATGAGCTCACTGACGTGGATCCTGAACGTGCTGGGGCCGACGCCCACGACCGAGGACGGCTGGTGGCTGCTCCGCTCCAACGCCGATTATGCGCGGGCGGGCAGTTCGTCGCAGCAGATGGGCATCTGGAACAGCCGGGGCGAAATGGTCGCCGAGCAGATGCAGTCGGTGGCCGTGTTCGCCTGATTGCACATTGCCGGGCGCCGCGCGATGGCGCAGGCGCCCGGCAGGCACCCTAGCCCTGGCCGGTCATCATGCCCCAGAGCATCCAGCCGTTGAGCAGCACGATCACGGCGGCGATTCCCCAGGCGAGCGCGATCAGCCAGCGCGGCGCGGCCATGGAGCCCATCAGGCGCCGGCTGCCGGTGAAGGCAACCAGCGGCAGGACAGCGAAGGGCAATTGCAGGCTGAGCACGACCTGACTGAGCACCAGCAATTGAGTCGCGCCGGAATCGCCGGCGATCATCACGCCCACCACCGCCGGGATGATGGCGAGGCCGCGGGTGATCAGCCGCCGCAGCCACATCGGCAGGCGGAGTTCGAGGAACCCCTCCATCACGATCTGCCCGGCGAGCGTGCCGGTGACGGTGGAATTCTGCCCGCTGGCGAGCAAGGCGATGGCGAACACCGCGCTCGCCGCGCCGACGCCGAGCATCGGGGCGAGCAATTGATGCGCCTCCTCGATCTCGGCCACTTCGGTACGGCCGGCGACGTGGAAGGTGGCGGCGGCGAGCACCAGGATCGCGGCGTTGATGAAGAAGGCGAGGCCGAGGCTGACGGTGGAATCGATCGTCGCCATCTTCAGCGCGTCGCGCTTTTCAGCGACCCCCTTCCCCACCGCGCGGGTCTGCACGATCGCGGAATGGAGGTAGAGGTTGTGCGGCATCACCGTGGCGCCGAGGATGCCGATCGCGATGTAGAGCATCAGCGGGTTGCTGATGATCTCGGTCGTCGGAATGAGCCCGGCGGCAGCGGCCGCCCAGTCCGGCCCGGCCCAGGCCAGCTCGAAGGCGAAGCAACCGGCGATGACGATCAGCAAGGCGGCGACGAACGCCTCCAGCCGGCGGAAGCCGTAGCGTTGCAGCGCGAGGATCAGGAACACGTCGACCGCGGTGACGCAGACGCCGGCCACCAGGGGTAGCCCGAACAACAGCTTCAGCGCGATGGCGGTGCCGAGCACCTCCGCCAGATCGCAGGCGATGATGGCTATTTCGCACAGCACCCACAGGACGAAGCTGACGGGCCGCGAATATTGCCGGCGACATGCCTGGGCGAGATCCATCCCCGCCCCGATGCCGAGCCGGGCCGACAATGCCTGAAGCACGATCGCCATGAGGTTCGACAGCAGGATGACGCTGAGCAAGGTGTAGCCGAAGGCCGAGCCGCCGGCGATGTCGGTCGCCCAATTGCCCGGATCCATATAGCCGACGGCGACCAGCCAGCCGGGGCCGACGAACGCGAACAGGCGGCGCCAGAAGCCGGCGCCTTCGGGAACACGGATGGAGGCATAAACCTCCGGAAGCGATCGCAACGGTTCAGTGGCGGCTGGCTTCATCGAAGCTGCCATGCGGGACGTGGAGGAGCGATTCAACCGTTTAGTCGGGCGAGTATGGCGGAATTCTGTGCGGCGAGTGCGGGATCGCAGCGGTCCGGCGCGGTGAGGATCGCGCCGTTCAGCGCCGTGTCGATTGGCGACGGGGTACGCTCCGCCGGGAGCGCGGCGGCGAGCGCGCGGATCATCGAGCGGGCGATGACGCCGTTGGCCGCCATCTGCGCGACGATCTCGCTCACCTCCACTGGCTGCTCATTCTCGCGCCAGCAATCGTAATCGGTGACCATGCCGACCAGCGCGTAGGGCAGCTCCGCCTCGCGTGCGAGCCGCGCCTCGGGCATGGCGGTCATGCCGATGACGTCGCAGCCCCATTGGCGATACATCTCGCTTTCGGCGCGGGTGGAGAATTGCGGGCCCTCCATCGCGAGATAGGTCGCGCCCTCGGTCACCTTGCCGCCCGCTGCCTGGACCGCGGCGCCGGCGAAGGCGGACAGCCGCTCGCACACCGGATCGGCGAGCGAGACGTGCGCCACCATGCCGGTGCCGAAGAAGCTCGCGGGACGGCCGACGGTGCGGTCGATGAACTGGTCGACGACGACGAAGCGGCCGGGCGCCAGCTCCTCACGCAAGGAGCCGACCGACGAGACGCCGATCAGGTCAGTGCAGCCGGCGCGCTTCAGCGCATCGATGTTGGCGCGGACCGGAATGTCGCCGGGCGCAATGCGATGGCCGCCGCCGTGGCGGGGCAGGAAGCGCAGGCCGACGGAACCGATGCGGCCGAACAATATGTCGTCCGAGGTCGCGCCCCAGGGGGAGGAGACGGGGCGCCACTCAGCGTCCTCAAGCCCCTCGATCGCGTAGAGGCCGGAGCCGCCGATGATGCCGATCGTCCATTGCGTGTTCATCGCCGTCCCCTGATAAGGCGATCATGAGGATCGCCCGTCTCGCCGCGCCTGGCGCGCTCTCGCTCGCTGCGCTCACCCTTGCCGGGCCGGCGCAGGCCGCACAACCGATTGCGGGCAAATGGCTGACCCAGGATGGCAGCGCGATCGTCCAGATCGGCCAGTGCGGCGGATCAACATGTGGGCGAATCGCCAAGGTGATCAAGGCGAAGGCCGGCGCGCCTGCCACCGATGTGAACAATCCCGATGCCGCGCTGCGCAGTCGCCCGATCGTCGGGATGCCGATCCTGAGCGAATTCAGCGATGCCGGCGACGAGTGGCGCGGCCGGATCTATGACCCGCGCAACGGCAAGAGCTACAAGTCGATCGTCACCCGCGCCAAGGACGGGTCGCTGAAGGTGAAGGGCTGCATTTCCTTCATCTGCCAGACGCAGACTTGGAAGCCGGCAACCTGATCCGGAACTGAGCGATCGGTCAGACGGGTGCGGCGTCGGCATCGGCGCCGGCACCATAATGATGCCAGGCGAAGATCGCCGCCGCGCCGCGATACGGGCGCCATGCCTCCGCCAGTTCGCGGGTCAATTTCTCGCTGGGCCGCGTCTCATGTCCCAGAATGCGACCGACCTCTATCTGTACCGCGAGATCGCCGGCGGGCCAGATGTCGGGGCGGCCCTCGGCGAACAGCAGGTAGATTTCGGCGGACCAGCGGCCGATCCCCTTCACGCGGGTAAGCTGCGCGATCGCTTCCTCGTCATCGAGCGGCAGGCGGTCGAAATCGAGCCGCCCGCTGGTCACTTCCTCCGCGAGGCTGCGCAGATAGCCCGATTTCTGCCGCGACATGCCGGCGGCGCGCAATTCCTCATCGGTGGCAGCCACGAGGCGGGAGAGATCGACGGGATCGCCGATCACCGCCGTCAGCTTGCGCCACATCGCGTCGGCGGCCTTCACGCTGACCTGCTGGCCGACGATCGTGCGCATCAGCGTGACATGGCCGCGATCGCGGATGCGGGTGGGCGGATAACCGACGCGGGCGAGCGCGGTGGCGAAGCGCGGCTCGATCGCGGCGAGCGCATCGACGCCGTCGCGCAGCGCGCGCTCGCTCAGCCCCATTGCGGGCGGCCCGCAAGATCGGCAAGGGAGCGATAAACTTTCGGGGAGAGCAGCATGCCCAAGCTTATCGTCACTCTGCGTGACGGGGAAGAACGTGAGATCGACGGTTCCGCCGGCCTGTCGGTGATGGAAGTCATTCGTGACGGCGGCATTGACGAGATCCTGGCGCTGTGCGGCGGGTGCTGCAGCTGCGCGACCTGCCACATCCATGTCGACCCGGAATTTGCCGCGAAACTGCCGCCGATCAGCGAGGACGAGAACGACCTGCTCGATTCGTCCAGCACGCGCGACGAATATTCGCGGCTGTCGTGCCAGCTGCCGTTCGGCCCCGATCTCGACGGGCTGAAGGTTCGCATCGCCGAGGAAGACTGACCGCCTGCCCCATAAGGGGCGCGGTGATCCGGTGAACAGCAAAAGGGGGCGGGCGCCATCGGCACCCGCCCCCTTTTGTCGTTCGGTTCAGCGCGCGGCGGCGGCGTAGAGCGCGATCGCGGCGGCGTTGGAGACGTTGAGGCTTTCGACCTTCGGGCTGATCGGCAGCTTTGCCAGCTGGTCGCAATGCGCCTCGGTATTCTGGCGCATCCCCTCCCCTTCGGCGCCGAGCACGATGGCGACCTTCGCCTCGCCCATCACCTGGGCCAGCGTCTGATCGGCGTGGCCGGTGAGGCCGATGCGCCAGAAGCCGGCCTCGGCAATCTCGTCCAACGCGCGGGCGAGATTGACCACGCGCACCCAGGGCACCGTTTCCAGCGCGCCCGATGCCGCGCGGGCCAGCGCACCCGATTCGGGCGGTGCGTGGCGATCCTGCGTGACGATGCCCAGCGCGTCGAACGCCGCGGCGGAGCGGAGCACCGCGCCGACATTGTGCGGATCGGTGACCTGATCGAGCACCACCAGCGGGCGGCGATCGTCGCGCCCCTCCATCAGCAGGTCACCGAGCCAGATTTCCTCCAGCGGATCGACCTCCGCCACCAGCCCCTGGTGCGGCGCGTCGGAGGGGACCATGCGGCCGAGATCGGCGACATCGGCATAGACGACCGGCAACACCGGCGGCAGATCGAGCGAGGCGAGCGCCTCTCGCGTGCCCCACAATTTTCGCACGGTACGATTGGGATTGGCCAGCGCAGCCGTCACGGCGTGGCGGCCCCAGAAACGGGGCCGGCCGGCCGGTGCCTGGCTGGGACGATGTCCGCGGCGTGCCATCAATTATGCTCCTCGGGGTCAGGATAAGCGAAGGGATCGGTAACCGCCGGGCGCGTCGGCATCGGCGGGCGCGGCAACGCCTTGTCGGCATTGGCGGCATTGAGCAGGAAGGCGGCAAGGATCGTCGAACCCTGGCGCAGATCCTCCTCCTTCAGGTGATCGAAGGTGTCGGCGGAGGAATGGTGCGCGCGGCTGTTATAGTCGAGCGGATCCTGGATGAACTGGAAGCCGGGCGCGCCGACGGATTGCATGAAGACATGGTCGGTGCCGCCGGTGCGACCGATCGCGACGGTGGTCATGCCCAGCCCGTTGAACGGCGTCATCCAGCCGCGGAAGATTTCGGCCGCGGCGGGATTGTTCTCGGCATAGATGCCGCGGAACCGGCCCGAGCCATTGTCGACGTTGAAATAGGCCGCAAGGTCATTGAAGCCGGGGCGCGGGTTGATCGGCCAGCGCTTGCTCCATTCATAATAGCGCCGCTCCCCGACCAGCGGCGGATCATTGGGGCCGCCGCGCGTCGCGAGGTTCTTTTCCACCCAGGCGAGGCTGCCGAGCAATGCCTGTTCCTCGCCGTTCCACAGCGCAAAGCGGATCGTGCGCTTCGGCCGCACGCCAATCCGCGAAAGGATCCGCGCGGCCTCCATGACCACCGCAGTGCCAGCCGCATTGTCGCTCGCGCCATCGCCCGCGACCCAGCTGTCGAAATGCGCGCCGGCCATCACATAGCCGGCCTTGGGATCAGTGCCGGGGATTTCGGCGAAGATGTTGTACGCCTGCGGATCGCTGTCGTCATAGCGCACGTCGCTAATGATCTCGAGCGTCGGTGCCGCGCCGGTCTTTGCGAGGCGTGCGAGGCGGCGGTAATCCTCCGCCGCAATCTCGACGCCGGGCAGCGAGGGAGACTTGCCCGCCTCGAACATATAGCCTTCGCCGTGGACGAGCTTTCCGTCCCGATAGGAGATGGTGGCATAGGCGAGCGCGCCCTCCCCCTTCAGGAAGGCGTCGCGCTGCTTCTCGAAATCAGCCTCGCGCAATACCTTTGCGTCGGCGGCAGGATCGTAGCGGGGAAATCTAAATTCGGCGACCTTGCCCAATTCCTCGTCGGTGTAGCGGTGGAACGGGGCGCGCGTGCTTTCCGAGCCGGTGCCGGGCGACGACACGAGCACGATCTTGCCCGCCAGCTGGCCGCGATAGGCGGCGAAATCACGCGCGCTTTTCATCGGCGCGACGATGATCGGTGCGCTGAGCGTGCCCTGCGTCGGCGGGGTCCAGGCGATCGGGATGGCGGTAAGCTGGATCGGGCGCGGCGTGACCATGCGCACGCTGGACCCGTTGATCCACCATCCACGGCCGAAATCGAACCCTTCCTTGCGGACGTTCTTCAGCCCCCATTCGGCGAACTTCGCCTGGGTCCATGCCTCCGCCTGGCGCATCTGCGGCGAATTGGTGAGACGCGGACCAATGACGTCGGTCAGGTGCTGCGCCGTCGTCATGACCTGCGAATGGGCCAGCCCCTCATCCATGATTCGCGCAGTGTCGTTGCGGTCCTGCGCGTGGACGGGTGCTGCAACCGCGATCGCGGCCAGAAGCAGATGGCGCATAGGTGGTAAATCTCCTGCCCGGATGGCGTGCCGTAGCTATGCGTCGAAAAGAAAGCGCGCAACCATGATGACAGTGCGTTGACAGGACGGCCGGGCTTCGGCATTGGGCGCCCTCGCTTCGACGAAGCAGCCCTGTGGAAGGGTGGCCGAGTGGTTAAAGGCAGCAGACTGTAAATCTGCCCACGCAAGTGTACACTGGTTCGAATCCAGTCCCTTCCACCATTTCTCCCCGGCGGTTTCGCCGTGGGGAAGATGGCTGGACCCGGCGGCCTTTACCAGGTTCCAACATTCCATTCCGACCTGAACGACGGGCGCGGTGCGGCGACGATCCGCTACTGATGTAAGCGCGTCGGCGGACGATGGCGTCGGCCGCGGCCTTGCCGCAACACCTTTCAACTTTTCGGATTTTTCCGCCCCCACTTTACACCGCGGTGCGGAACGAATGGTTTGCCAAGCGTTCTGTCACAATGCCTCATGATCGCATCATCGCCGTCGGCCTGCTGACCGAACGTGACCTGCGCATATTGGGCGAGGGCTTTAATCGGGTGTTTGCGGTCGAGGACGTGAAGGACTTCGACAATCTGCTCGCGCGGCTCGACCATATCGAGGCGACGCCGCCCACGCGTTCGCGACACGACGCGCGCAAATCCTGATCGAGCGATGCTGCCTGCTGTCGGACGCACGCCGGTGGTTGGCGCATCGGCGATCTGGTGCCTTAGCCTCGCCGTGCCGCGATCAGGCAGGGTCCAGGCACAGATAGCCGTCGTCGAAATCGGCTTCCTTGCGCAGTCTCGTCCAGTCGGGCACCGACACCCAGCCGTTGCCGTAATCGATCAGCCCGCTGCTCTTCATCCCCCGAAGCGTGCGATTCACATGGACCGAGGTGAGCCCGAGCACGTCGGCGAGCTGCTCCTGCGTGAGCGGCAGGCGAAAGGTGGTGCGATTGCCCAGGTCGCTCTCCGCGCTGCGCGTGCCAAGCTCACACAACAGATGCGCGGTGCGCGTGCGCGCGTCGCGCCGGCCGAGGTTGATCACCCATTCACGGAAGATCGATGCGTCGGCGATGCTTTCGAGCAGCAGCGCCTCCGCGATCGCCGGCCGCTCCCGCGACAAAGCGATCATCGATGCGGCGGCGACCTCGGCGACCTTGACCGGGGTCAGCGCCTGAAGGCTCTCCGTGGTGCGGCGCATCGCGGTGTGCGGCAAGATGAGGAGATCGCCCGCGAGGTGGACGGCGACGATCTGCCGCGAGCCATTGGCCAGCACCCGGTGGCGGTGAACATAGCCCGACAGCAGCACCATGAACGACAGATTCTGCTCCCCCGCCCGGACCACGTAGCGTCCCGCGTCGTGGCGCTGGACGGACGTGGTCAGTGCCAGCAGAGCTTCACGATCGTCGGCGTCGAGCGGGCATCGCCGCTCCAGCTTGGCGATGAACGGAGCGAGCGGCGATGGTGGGTTGGCCTGACCCATGGAAATCGTCCTTCTGCTACGCTGCTGACGCACGGCGCCCGCCGATACGCCCGGCGCCGTGCGGGGCAATATCCAAACGTGGTGCGCAGAAGCACCAACCTACCTTAGGGATCGCGCCATGGCGATATATTCCCTGCTTTACGTCAGCAAAAGCTGCCTCAGGCTCCCCCAGGAAGAGGGCCGTGTGGCGGACATCGTCGCGGTATCGCGTCGACGCAATGTGGCGCTGGAGGTGACCGGCGCGCTGATGTTCGTCGAGACGCATTTCGCGCAGGTGCTGGAGGGGCCCGGAGCGGCGGTGATGACGTTGATGGAGAGCATCAGGGCCGATCCACGGCACACCGACCTGACGGTGATCGATACGGAGACGCTGGTGCGGCGGCGCTTTGCCCGCTGGACGATGGCGTATGCCGGGCCGCGCATGCTGGTCGAGGCGCAGATCGTCCCCGTGCTGGCGCTCGCCGCGGGGCATGGGTCCCCCTTCGCCCCGGGGGACCTGATCGCCCTGATGCTGCAATTCGCCTCGTTCGAGGATTGATCGCGCGACCCGTTGGAAGGCGGCTAACCTGTGTAAGGCACAAAGGGCGGCTCTTCGGCGCGCGGCCCGCGTTGACCCGGGCATGTCCAAACCCTCGCCTTCTCGACGTGCCAGGCTGGCCGTCATCGTTGCCGGGCTGGTCGCGGCGATCTGGATCGTGATCTTCCTTGGCATGAACCTGAGCAGCAAGAAGACCAAGGATCGCACGCTCGATCCGGCCGCGCCGGCGACGCGCAGTGGCTAATCCGGGCGACGCACGGCGGGCGTTTCAGATCGGTTGACCGGGTGAAGACCGCGCGGTAACGCAGCGGCACGGCGGACGTCCTGCACGGACTGGTCGCTGCCACGTCAGGATCACTGACCGGGCGGGTATAGCACAATGGTAGTGCAGCAGCCTTCCAAGCTGAATACACGGGTTCGATTCCCGTTACCCGCTCCACCCCTTTCCTCATTATCGCGGCAAACGGCGACAGCCAGCTATTCGTGCGCCGTCATGGGATTGTGCCCGAACGCGTAGAGACGCTGCGCAAGCAGGCGGCCGACGATGTGATCGTCGACCGCCATTCACGTGCCTTTCGGTTCGACCTTTCAGCCGAGCGGAGGATCAGGCCGCTTGTGGCGTCTTGCGCGCCGAGGCGGTCCAGATTTGGTCGATCGCCTCGCCCAGTGCCTTGTCGAATTCCGCGTCGGTCATGCCGTGGCGCAGATCCTCCAGCAGCGCGCGGCTGAAGCTGGCGATGACGCCTTCGTTCTTGGCAAGTTCGACACAGGCCTCTGGCCGCTTGAACCCGCCCGACAGCGCGACGACGCGCAGGACGCGCGGGTGCTTCACCAGCGGCAGGAAGAGGTTCGGCTTGGTCGGCAGCGACAGCTTCAGCATGACCTTGGCGTCGCCCGGCATCGCGTCGAGCGCCTTGGTCAGTTCCTCGAGCAGGATCTGATCCGCCTCGGCACGTTCCGGGCTCTTGATGTTCACTTCCGGCTCGATGATCGGCATCAGACCGTGGCTGAGCACCTGCTGCGCTACCTCGAACTGCTGCGCGACCACCGCGGCGATCCCCTCGCGATTGGCGAGGTTGATGACCGAACGCTCCTTGGTGCCGAAGATGCCAAGCTTCGCCGCGCGGTCGAGCAGCGCATCGAGGCCCGGCATCGGCTTCATCAGCTGAACGCCGTTCGCCTCATCCTCCAGGCCCTTGTCGATCTTCAGGAACGGCACGACGCCGCGGTCCTGCAGCGCCTGCGGCACCGGCTGGCCGCCGGCCTCGCCATCCATGGTGCGCTCGAACAGGATCGCGCCGATCACCTTGTCACCGGTGAAAGCGGGCGAGGTGATGATGCGGCTGCGCATCTGGTGGATCAGGCCGAACATTTCCTCATCGTTCGACCAGGCGCCCTCTTCGATGCCATAGCCCTTCAGCGCCTTGGGCGTGGAGCCGCCGGATTGGTCGAGAGCGGCGATGAAGCCCTCCCCGTCAGCGATCTTGGCGGTCATCTCGGCAGGCGTCATGGACAGTCCCCTCACAGGTTTTCGTTGCGCCGGCTCAATATGGACGATCCGCTGTTTTGACCAGCCGCGATCGGGGGGGCGTCGGCGAGCAGCGCGCGCAGCCGATCGGCGATGACGCCGGGTCCGAACGGTTTTTGCACGATATTCTCCTCCGGCACATGCGCGAGTGCCGCTAGATCGGCATAACCGGTGACGAACACGATCGGCAGGTCCGGCCGGCGTTCGAGGACGCGCGCGGCGAAATCAGCGCCGTTCATGCCCGGCATCGCGAAATCCGCAACGACCGCGTCGATCGCGCCGGCATCCCCGATCATGCCCAGTGCGATCGCGCCCGATGCCGCTTCCAGCACGGAGCATCCGGCCTCGCGCAGCTCCTCCGCCGTGACGCTTCGCACCGCATCATCATCGTCGAGCACCAGCACCATGCGCCCGACGATGTCGGCCACCTCCCCCACCTTCTCGGCGGCGACCGCGACCGGTTCGACCAGCGCGGCGGCACGCGGCAGAAAGACGCTGACGGTGGTCCCCACGCCGGGCGTGCTGTCGATCCGGACGCCGCCGCCCGACTGTTTGGCAAAGCCGAACACCTGCGGCAGGCCGAGCCCCGATCCCTTGCCGACCTCCTTGGTGGTGAAGAATGGCTCGAACACCTTGGACAGCACCTCGGGCGTCATCCCGCTGCCGGTGTCCGACACCGAGACAGCGACGTAATCGCCGGCCGCCGGCTCCTCGCTGCGCGACGGTGAGCCGAGCGTGACGTTGCGGGTTGCGACGGTCAGCGTGCCGCCCACCGCCATCGCATCGCGCGCGTTGATCGCGAGATTGAGGATGATGAGTTCGATCTGCGTCGGATCGACCAGCCCGGGCCACAGGCCCGGCATCAGATCGGTCTCGATCGCGACGCCGCCGCCGAGCGTGCTTTCAAGCAGGCCCTGCATCCCGCTCACCACCTCGTTCAGTGAGACGACGCGCGATTCCAGCCGCTGACGGCGCGAGAAGGCGAGCAACTGCCCGGTCAGCTTCGCGCCCCGCTCCGCCGCAGTGCGCACGTGGGCGAGCCGCTGACGCGTCTTGTCGTCCACGCCGATCTTGTCGAAGGTTCGTTCGATCATCGCCACGTTGCCGAGCACGACGGTCAGCAGGTTGTTGAAATCATGCGCGATGCCGGAGGTGAGCTGTCCGATCGCCTCCAGTCGCTGCATCTGTGCGAGCCGCGCCTCGACCTGCTCGCGCTCCGCGATCTGCTCGGTGAGCGCGGCGGTCCGCTCCTCCACCCGATGTTCGAGCGCCTCGCCGGCGAGATGCGCCTCGGTCACGTCGATGCCGCAGCCGACATAACCCTCGAACGTGTCGCCCAGCTTGCGCGGGCGCGCCTCGATATGGAACCAGCGATCGGTGCCGTCGGCGGTGCGCAGACGCACGTCGCGGGAGAAACGCGCCGGCTGGAGAAGATGGCGGCGGCCAGTCTTGACGAAGGCGGCCATGTCATCGGGATGGACGATGCAGCCCCAGCCCTTTTCCTGCAGGTCATCGGCAGTGACGCCCAGCATGGTGCCAAACGCCTGGCTGGCGAAGACCACCTGCCCCTCCGCGTCGTTGATCCACACCAGCGCGGGCAAACTGTCCGCCAGGGCGCGGAACCGCACCTCGCTTTCGCGCAGGGCGTCGGCGCGGCGTTCGCGCTCGGTAACGTCGATACCCTCGACGAACACCCCGGCGACCCGGCCCTTGGCGTCGGCGATCGGCTGAAACACGAAATCGAGGATGCGGTTTTCCGCCGGCCCGTCCGGCGTACGTTGCAGCCGTACGTGAAGGTTCTCGCCGCGGAACGGCTCGCCCGTCGCGACGACATTGTCGAGGATGTCGATGAACCCCTGCCGCGCCACATCGGGCAGCGCCTCATGCAAGGGGCGGCCGATCACTTCGCGCTCTCCGACCAACTGGAGGTAGGACGCATTGGCCAGTTCGGTGATGTGCCCGGGCTCCCGCAGCACCGACATGAAACTGGGTGCGTGATCGAACATCTGCGCCAGCCGTTCGCGATCGGCCATCAGGGCGCGCGCCGCGCGCACCTGCTGCGTCGTTTCCGACACGATGCACAGCACGCCGCCGATCGAACCATCGGACAGGCGAACGGCGGAATAGGAGACGTTGAAATACACCTCCTCGCCGTAGCCGGCGCGCTCGATATAAAAGGGCCGATCGCGCGCGGTGTAGGTTTCGCCCGTATCGTGCACGTGGCGCAGCAGCGGTTCCAGGTCGGCCCACAGCTCGGTCCACGCCTCACGCGCCGGACGGCCGAGCGCGCGTGGATGCTTGTCGCCGATCGTCGGGGCATAGGCATCGTTGTAAATCGCGCAATAATCCGGGCCCCAGAACAGCACGATCTCGGCACCTGCGGCGAAGATCGTGCTGGCCACTGTCACCAGGGTTTCCGGCCATTGTTCCGGCGGCCCCAGCGGCGACTGGCTCCAGTCATGGGCGTTGACAAGCTGGCCCATCTGCCCGCCAGCTGCGAACAAAGCGGCAAGACGACCGTTGTTGGACGGTGGATCATCCATGATAGCTGCGTAACCCAGCGCGGCGCCGGGGCAAAGTAGATCAATCGCGGATAGCGTCAGGAAAGATACGGGTATCAGATGCAGGCACGGTTCACTTCGATACACCACCACCGGATGCTCCGCGTGGCGGCGGCCACGCCGATCGCCAGCGTCGGCGATGCGGCGGCGAATGCGGTAGCGACGATCGCGCTCGCCCGCCGCGCGCATGACCAGGCGGTCGACCTGGTCGTTTTTCCGGAACTGAGCATCACCTCCTACGCGATCGACGATCTTCACCTGCAGACGGCGCAGCAGCTGGCGACCGTGGAGGCGTTGCAAGCGGTGACGAAGGCGACCGAGGATCTGGCGCCGACCCTGCTCGTCGGCGCAGCGCTGCCGCGCAATGGCCGCCTGTACAATTGCGCCGTCGCGATCGGGCGCGGGCGGATCCTGGGCGTCGTGCCCAAGACGTTCCTGCCCAATTACCGCGAATATTACGAGAAACGCTGGTTCGCGAGCGGCGCGGGGATCACTGGCGAGACGATCATGGTCGGCGAACAGGACGTGCCGTTCGGCACCGACCTGATCTTCGCCGCGGCCGATCTGCCGCACTTCATTTTCCATGCCGAAATCTGCGAGGATTATTGGTCGCCGACCCCGCCCTCGACCGCGGGCGCGCTGGCCGGGGCGCTGATCTGCTGCAACCTTTCGGCGTCCAACGTCGTGATCGGCAAGTCGCGTGAGCGGGCGATGCTGTCCGCTTCGCAATCGGCGCGGGCGATCTGCGCCTATGTCTATTCCGCCGCGGGGCCGGGCGAAAGCACGACCGACCTCGCCTGGGACGGCCAGGGTACGATCCACGAACTGGGGGAACCGCTGGCTGAATCGACGCGCTTTGCGCTCGAGCCCGAACTCGTCATCGCAGACATCGACGCGGAGCGGCTGATTCAGGAGCGGATGCGCAACGGCACCTTTGGCGACGCCGCGACCTTCTCCGGCCATCCGGAGAAGCGCTTCCGCCGCATCCTGTTCGATCGCCGCCCAGACTTTGCCGATGTCGGGCTGCAGCGCGCGATCCGCCGCTTCCCCTTCGTGCCGGATACACCGGCACGGCTGGACGAGGATTGCTACGAGGCCTTCAACATCCAGGTCGAGGGGCTGCTGAAGCGGGTCGCCGCGACCGGGGTCGAGAAGCTGGTGATCGGCGTTTCCGGCGGCCTTGATTCGACCCATGCGCTGATCGTCGCGGCGAAGGCGATGGACCGGCTGGGGCGACCGCGCACGGACATCCTGGGGTTCACCATGCCCGGCTTCGCGACCAGCGAGGGGACCAAGGGCAATGCCTGGCGGCTGATGCGCGCGCTGGGGATCACCGCGGAGGAGATCGACATCCGGCCGGCGGCGCGCACCATGCTGGAAGGGATGGGTCATCCGTTCGGCCGCGGCGAGCCGGTCTATGACGTCACGTTCGAGAATGTGCAGGCGGGGCTTCGCACCGATTACCTGTTCCGCCTTGCGAACCAGCGCAACGGGCTGGTGGTCGGCACCGGTGACTTGAGCGAGCTGGCGCTTGGCTGGTGCACCTATGGCGTCGGCGACCATATGAGCCATTACGGCGTCAACGCCGGCGTGCCCAAGACGCTGATCCAGTTCCTGATCCGCTGGTGCATCGCGACCGATCAATATGATGCGGAAACCGATGCCGTGCTGGAGGCGATCCTGGCGCAGGAGATCTCGCCCGAGCTGGTACCCGCCGACGAAAGCGGCGCGATGCAGAGCACGGAGGACAAGATCGGCCCCTATGCGTTGAACGATTTCTTCGCGCATTACGTGCTGCGCCACGGGCTTGCGCCGTCGAAGATCGCGTTCCTGGCATGGCATGCGTGGCGCGATATGGACGCAGGCCGCTGGCCGATCGGCTATCCCGAGGAAGCGCGCACCCGCTATGACCTCGCCACCGTCAAGCTGTGGCTGGAGCGGTTCCTGGTGCGTTTCTTCACCACCAGCCAGTTCAAGCGATCGGCGCTGCCCAATTCGCCCAAGGTATCTGCCGGCGGCTCTGTGTCGCCGCGGGGCGATTGGCGCGCGCCGTCGGACGGAACCGCCAACGCCTGGCTTGCCGAACTGGCCGCCAACGGCCCGTGATCGCCCCCTTGCGGCAACGCGCCGTTTACCCACTGCTGATACCTGCTGCACATGGAGGATGATCGGACGTCGCGCTGGGCGCAGGCTTTGCGCCTGGGCTGCGGCTACTTCATTCTGGCGGCGGGCACGCTTGCGCTCACGCGATTCGATGGCGGCGTTGCATTCCTGTGGATTGCGACGGCGCTGTTGACTGCGCGTCTGACGGTGCTTCCCGCGCGAGAATGGGGCCCGCCGATCGCGGCGTGCTTCGCTGCCTCCGTCGCAACCTCGGCGATCTGGGGTTTCGGCGGCGCGACCGTCGTTCCGCTGGCGACGATCAACATGCTGGAAAGCGCGATCGGCGCGACCTTTCTGCGGCGGCTGGTTCATCGTGAGGAAGTGCTCAATTCACACCGCTGGCTGATCGTTTTCATCGCGGCGAACGGGATCGCCGCGCCCTTGCTGACCGCGGTGCTGGCGGGAGTGACGGTCTCCGCCACCCTGGGCGAACCGTTCCTTGGCAACGCCCTTCACTGGTATAACGGCCACGCGCTGGGCACGCTGGCGTTCATGCCGATCTTCATGCTGTGCATGGACGGCCAGGCCGCCCGGATGGTCCAGCGGATGAAGGGGCGCAAGCTGCTCGAAATGGGGGCGCTGCTGGCGCTGGTCGCCGTGGTGAGCGCGATCACATTCGTGCAAAGCACGGCGCCGTTGCTGTTCCTGCCGATGCTCCCCGTCGTGCTGGCAACGTTTCGTGGCGGCGCGCTGTCCTCGGCGGCGTCGATCGTGATCCTGACGCTGATCGGCGGCTTTGCCACGCTGAACGGCCATGGTCCGGTGGCGCTGAGCGATGCGCCGCTGGGCGCGCGCATGCAGTTCCTGCAGCTCTATATCGCCTGCACGATGCTGACGATCCTGCCGGCGACGGCGGAGCTTCAACAGCGCGCACGGCTGTTCCGGCGGCTGAGCGAGAGCGAGGCGCGCTATCGCATCCTCACCGAGAATTCGACCGACATCGTCATCAACATCGATCGCCATGGCCGGCTGCAATTCGTCTCCGCCTCGATCCGGCAGGTCAACGGGCGCGATCCGGAAACACTGATCGGCAAGCCGGTCAGCGCGCTACTGAAAGCCGACGATCTTGCGCGGGCGCAAACGCTGTTCCGCCAGATCATGGACGATCCCGAGATGATCGGCGTCCAGGAGTTCCGTGGTAAGACGCGCGAGGGCGAGGACCGCTGGTATGAAACGCACAGCCGCGCCGTCATCGATCCCGCGGGGACGGTGACAGGCATCGTCTGCTCCGTGCGCGACGTGACCCACCGCAAGGCGGCGGAGGAGCGGCTCGCCCGCGCCGCGCTGACCGACCCGCTGACCGGGCTGATCAACCGGCGGGGACTGGACGAGGAACTGGAGAAGCGGCTGGCGTCAGGCGCGGGCGGCTGCGTCGCGCTGCTCGACCTCGACCATTTCAAGCAGGTCAACGATACCTACGGCCATGCCGCAGGTGACGAGGTGCTGCGCCGCTTCGCCACGCTGGCGCGGTCGAGCATTCGCGACCAGGACATTATTGCGCGGCTGGGGGGTGAGGAGTTCGCGATCATCCTGCCCGACGCGACGATCAACCAGGCGCATCTGGTGTGCGATCGTGTGCGGCGCGCGATCGGCGATGCGCGGGTGCGCGTGGATGACAATGTCATCGGCATTACCGTCAGCGGCGGCGTGGCGACGTATCGCGGGCATCAGACGGCAAGCGACGTGCTGCGCAACGCCGATCGCGCCCTCTACCGCGCGAAGAACAGCGGGCGAGATCGCCTGGCGACCGCCGCCTGATCCGCCGTCTGCCCGTGCCACTCGGGGTTGGTGGCTGAGGTGCGCGCTTGCGTCCGGGCGCATCGCCCGACACGGTGGACGAAGACACAAGAACGAGCAGGAGAGCGAGGCGCATGGCTGACCAGGATCCATCGATCCATGAATTGAGCCGCACATTGGGGCTGGTGCGGGTGGTCGAGATGAACCCCGAAGGCCGCGCGACGCTGGAATATCAGGCGGGCACGCACATGTGCCATTCGGGCGGTGTCGTGCAGGGCGGGTTCGTCACCGGATGGATCGATGCGGCGATGGCGCACGCCGCGATCGCTATGGGCGGACCGGATGTGTCGCCGATGACGCTGGAACTGAAAGTCAGTTTCTTCGCCCCTGCACGTCCCGGCCTGGTCGTGGCCG
Organism: Sphingomonas olei; assembly: GCF_045369765.1. NCBI lineage: Bacteria > Pseudomonadati > Pseudomonadota > Alphaproteobacteria > Sphingomonadales > Sphingomonadaceae > Sphingomonas > Sphingomonas olei. The sequence continues at coordinate 157,783 of NZ_JBIQEU010000002.1, read as the reverse complement.
AAGGCTGGGTCGAGCGGCGCGGGCGCAGCACCTGCTTCTTCGAAGGGCGGCTGACGGATGCCAGCGGCAAGGTGCTCGCCAAGGCCAGTTCGACCCTGATGCTTGCCTCGCGCGAGCGGGTGGAGCAGGCGGCGAAGAAGGCGGTCGGCTGACCCGCCCTCCCCGCCGCCGCCCCGTCGGCGCGGCGCTCAGGCGTTGCGCGCCATCAGGCCGCCATCGACTGGAATGATCGCCCCGGTGACGAAGCTGGCCGCGGGCGCGCACAGGCTGGCGGTCATGAACGCCACTTCCTCGGGCAGGCCATAGCGGCGCAGCGCGGTGCGGCGGGCGGCATAGACCTGCTTCGCCTCGTCGGGGATGCCCTGCGTCATGCCCGTCTCGATCGGGCCGGGGCAGATGCAATTGACCGTGATGCCGGACTTGCCCAGCTCCACCGCCAGGCTACGCGTCAAGCCGATGACGCCGGCCTTGGCGGCGGAATAGGCGCTGAACCCCGCCGTCGCGCCCAGCCCCTCGGTCGAGGCGATGTTGACGATGCGCGGGTTTGCCGCCTTGCGCAGGTGCGGCAGCGCCGCGCGGATCATCCGCTGCTGCGCGGTCAGCAGAATGGCGAGGTGCCGGTCCCATTGCGCCTCATAATCGGGGTCGTCGATCGACAGGTTGGCGGAGATGCCCGCATTGTTGACGATGATGGAGAGGTCGCCAAAGGCGGCTGCGCTTTCCTCCACCACGCGGGAGATCGCGGCTGGATCCGCCACGTCGCATGACCAGGGCTGCGCCGACAGCCCCTCCGCCACAATCTCGTCAGCGACCGCCTTGGCATTGTCGAGCGTCACGTCGGTGACCGCCACCTTTGCGCCCGCACGCGCGAGCAGGACGGCGGTGGCGCGCCCCATGCCGCTGCCGGCGCCGGTCACGATTGCCCCTGCCCCGTCGAGCCGCGCGGTTACCGCTGGTATAGCCCGCATCATCCTTCTCCCCTGCCGTTATTGGAATGGTCGTTGCCGAATCGCTTTTGCGACAGCGTTACGGGAAATGGCGGAGCGGTTGAACGTCGCTGCGGCTACTTCAGCCATCCGCCGGTGAACCCGGCGCGCTGGAGCCCGCGCCGAAGCACGGGCGACTTGCGCATAACCTTCCAGACGAATTCGTCGCGGTAATTGCCGGCCTGGATGATGACCGGCGCCTGCCCCAGCGCCAGATAGTCGCGCGCCATCCAGCCGTTTTCGGCGCTGACGTTGCCGGTCGTGACCTTTTGGTCGGTGTAGCGGAAGCTGCGATTGTACCCGCCGAGCAGGCCATATTCGCGGTAAAGCCCCGGCACCGCCGTCAGCGCGCGTGCGGCGGGGATCACGATTTCCGACGCGAATGGCAGGCTGCCGAGCGCCGCGGTCGCCGCGATCGTCCCGTCGTCGCGCTCGCCGGGCTGATCGAGCGGACCGCGCGGGCCATAGCCGTAGAAGGTGCGCTTCTCGCCCTTGAACGGCAGGCTGAACGCGCCCGGCCCCTCGCTTTCGGCAATGCCCCACAGGTCGGCGGAATAGCCGTCCCATTTCATCGGGTTGCTGATGCAATACGCGCGGTTGGCGTAGGTCGCGCGGCGGCTGTTCTCATGATAATCGAACCCGGCACCGCGCATCACCGTGTCGCGGATGCCGCGGAAGTCGATCCACATATGGCTGTGCTGATGGCCGGTCATCGGACCATAGGCGAGATGGCGGGTTTCGCCCTCGCCGCGCCAGTAGCGCACGTACGGCGCGCACCATGCCTCCCACGCGCCATCCTCCGCCGGGTGCCGGCCTGAACCCAGCGACAGCAGCACCGCCGCCATGCCATTGCCATAGCCCTCGACGCCTTCCTTGCCGAAGCCGCTTTCGGGCCGCCACGCGCGTGCAATCGCGGTGCCGCCATTCTGCATCCACAGCCATTCGGCCCGATCCGCGATGTCGACGCCGAGCCGCCGGATTTCCTGCTCCTCCGGCGTGTCGCCGGTCCACCAGCCGGCGGCGAACAGCATCCCCATGTTGAGCAGGGCATGGTCGACGCTGGAAATCTCCGCCTTGCCGCGCCGCGTGCCGGTCTTCATGTCGAGCATGCGATAGAAGAAGCCGCGGTTGCCGCTCATCCCCTCGGCATCGTCACCTTGAGGCGCGCTGTCGAAAAAGCGCAGCGTCGCCAGCGTCAGGTCCCGCGCCAGGTCTCGCTTGATCCAGCCGCGCGCGACCGCGATCGGCCAGATCGTCAGCGCGCAGCCGACCGCCGCGATGCTCCCCGCGCTGGGCGATGGCCAGCGTTCGGGCACCAGCCCGTTCAGCGGGTTCACCGTGTCGCGGAAATAGCGAAAGGTGCGATATTCGATCTCGGCATAGAAATCCGGCAGCGGCAGCGCGGGCGCCGCGGCGCCGATGCTGAGCGGTACCGCCGGATCCTTGCACCCCGCCACCATCCCCGCGAGCCCGAGAGACGCGTTCGCGAGAAACAGGCGACGATCAAGCATTCACGACTCCGTTACCGTGGTGGCCCGCACGACCAGCTCGGGGGTGATCCATTCATCGGCTGCGCCCGTGTCGCAACCCTCCAGCGCATCGATCAGCCGCGCCGCCGCGCGCGCACCGACTGCGGTCATGTGCACGCGAATGGTGGTGAGCGACAGATAGCCTGCAAGCGGCACGTCGTCGAAGCCGCACACGGCGACATCCTGCGGCACCGCGCGGCCGGTCTGGTGCAGCGCGCGAAGCACACCCACGGCCATCAGGTCATTGCCCGCAAAAACGGCGTCAAAGGCGACCCCGTCATCGTGCAGACGCGCGATCGCGGCCTCGCCCGACGGTTCGGTGAAATCGCCGGGAACGACAACAAGATCGATGTCCTTTGGCAAAGCGGCACGGAAACCGTCCAACCGCTCCTGCGCGTCGGTGTTCCCATCAGGCCCGGTGATATGCACGATCCGTTTGCGGCCGAGCGCCGCGAGATGCCGCGCCATCGCCTCTGCGCCGGCCCGATTGTCGATCCGCAGGCTTACCCCATCGTGTGCGCGCGGCGTGTTGATCATCACCGTCGGCAGCGTGGGCGGCAGAAGATCCTCGATCGCGACCGAGCCGGCATAGGGCGCCATCACGACGAGACCATCGACCCGCCCGTGCATCGTGCGCAGCGCCTTGGTCGCATGATCGTGATCGGCATGGATGTTGGACAGCAGCAGATGGTAGCCGCGCGCGCTCGCCTCGCGATCAAGCCCGCGGACCAGTTCGGAGAAAAACTCGCCATGAAGATCGGGCAGGACGACGCCGATCGCATGGGTGCGCGCCAGGCTCAGGCTGCGGGCGCCGGCATGCGGGACATAGCCAAGCTCCTTCGCCGCGGCGAGGACACGGGCGCGCGTGTCCGGGTGGACATTGGCGAGGTTGTTCAGCGCGCGCGACACCGACGCCACCGATACTTCGGCCCGCCGCGCGACGTCGCGGATCGTGGCTCCGGCCATTGCTCGCCCCCTCAAACTTGCAACCTGATGGCCGTGCCGTCTACGTAACCGGTTACAAAGGCGTCAACGGCAATCCACGTCCGAGCGCAATCGTGAACGTTCTCATTTTGACCACGTGCTGCTTTGCGCCGTGAAGGGGAGGAAAATGGTCGATCATCGGGTGTCGCGGCGCGCCGCATTGGGCGGAGCGGGTGCAATCATGGCATGGGCGGCAAGCCCGGCGCGCGCATTGCTGCAATCCCCCAACCTGACGATTCCGGCAGCGGTCGACGCATTGCTGCCGCGCATGACGATCGAGGAAAAGGCCGGACAGCTCGACCTGATGGTCGCTGCCTGGGCGGGCGGGATCGCCACCGCGCTGAACCCGCCGTCGACCGGTACCACCACGTTCGAAACGCAGCGGGCGGATGCCGTTGCGGGAAAGATCACCGGCGTCTTCAACGGCAATGGCGCGCGGATGGCGCAGCGCATGCAGCGCGCGGTGATGCGCGAATCGCGGCTGAAGATCCCGCTGATCTTCGCCGCCGACATCATCCACGGCTATCGCACCATCTTCCCCGTGCCGCTGGCCGAGGCGGCGAGCTTCGATCCCGCACTTGCCGAACAGACCGCCCGGATCGCCGCGGTGGAGGCGACCGCGGCAGGGCTCGACTGGACCTTCTGCCCGATGGTCGACATTTCGCGCGACCAGCGATGGGGCCGCACGATGGAAGGGTCGGGCGAGGACGTCCGGCTCGGCATGCTGTTCGCCGCGGCGCGGGTGAAGGGCTTCCAGGGACGGGATCTCACTGCGCAGGACGCGATGATGGCGTGCGTCAAGCATTTCGCCGCTTATGGCGCGGCGGAAGGCGGGCTCGACTATAATACCGTCGACGTGTCCGAACGCACGCTGCGCGAGGTGTACCTGCCGCCGTACAAGGCCGGGTTCGATGCCGGCGCGCTGAGCGCCATGGCCTCCTTCAACGAGATTTCGGGCGTGCCGGCGCATGGCAATCCGTGGCTGCTCGACACGCTGCTGCGCCAGGAATGGGGCTTCGAAGGGATCGTCGTCGGGGATTACACCGGCGACGAGGAGATGATCGCGCACGGCTTTGCCAAGGATTCGCGCGATGCGGCGCGGATCGCGTTCATGGCCGGCGTCGACATGTCGATGCAGAGCAACAATTACGCCCGCTTCCTCCCCGGTCTGGTGCGGGACGGCTTGGTGCCGATGGAGCGGCTGGACCAGGCGGTGCGCCGGGTGCTGGCGGTGAAGCATCGGCTGGGCCTGTTCGACGATCCGTTCCGCCGCATCGACGCGAAGCGCGAACAGGCACGCACGCGCACCAGAAGCCACCTCGCCCTCGCGCGTGACGCGGCGCGCAAGTCGATCGTGCTGCTGAAGAACGAGGGCAGTCTGCTGCCCCTCCCCCGCACCGGCCAGAAGGTCGCGATCATCGGCCCGTTTGCGGACGGCAAGCATGACCTGAACGGCCCCTGGGTGATCTATGGCGACAATGCCCAGTCGATCGACCTGGCACAGGGTGTGCGCGAGGTGATTGGCGCGTCCAACGTCACCGTGACAGCCGGGTCGAAGGTGGACGAGCCGCTGCCCGGCGGGATCGAGGCCGCGGTCGCCGCCGCCAATGCCGCCGACGTCGTGCTGCTCGCGATCGGCGAGGCGGAGAATATGTCGGGCGAGGCACAGTCGCGGACCGACATCGTCGTCCCCGCGGCGCAGCAGGCACTGGCCGAGGCGGTGGCGAAAACCGGCAAGCCCGTCGTCGTCCTGCTGAAGAACGGCCGCGCGCTGGCGCTGCAGGGTGCGGTGAAGGATGCGCCGGCGATCCTCGTCACCTGGTTCCTAGGCTCCGAAAGCGGCCGGGCGATCGCCGACGTGCTGTTCGGCGCCTATAGCCCGTCGGGCCGCCTGCCGGTCAGCTTCCCGCATGAATCCGGGCAGCAGCCTTATTATTACGATCACAAGCCGACCGGTCGACCGGGCGGTGACGCCGTTGCGCCCTATCGCGCGACCTACCGCACCGCGCCAAACACCGCGCTTTATCCGTTCGGCCACGGGCTGACCTATGGCGACATCACCTATTCGGGGCTGAACCTGCCCGCGACGATGGCGGGCAACGGTGCGCTGACTGTCTCCGCCACGATCACCAACAAGGGCCAGCGTAGCGCCGAAGAAGTGGTGCAGCTCTATATCCGCGATCGCATCGGCAGCACGACGCGCCCGGTTCGCCAGCTGAAGGCATTCCGCAAAATCGCGCTCGCCCCCGGCGCCAGCGAGGTCGTGACCTTCACGCTGCGGCGGCCGGATCTGGAGTTCATCGGCGTCGACCTGAAGCCGACGGTCGAGCCCGGCACCTTTGACCTGTGGATCGCGCCGTCCGCGCAGGCAGAGGGCGTGCACGGGCAGTTCGAGCTGCTCGCCTAACCCCATCCGCCAGCCACCACCCGCCAGCCGCCGCCTGCGGGTGATGGCTGGCGCGAGGGGCGATCAGCCGGCGGTCGGCCTGATCCCCATGCGCCGCAGCCGGGGGGCGACCATTGGCGTCGTCAGCATCGTGCTCAGCACCGCCATCAGCAGCAGCGCGGTGAACGTCTCCGCGCTGATGATCGCGCGGTCGAGCAGTATGTTGGCGAAGATGATCATGATCAGCGCCTTGGTCTGCAGCAGCCACCCGATCAGTCCCGCCTCCCCGCGCGGCCATTTCAGGATCCGCCCGGCAAGCTGAACCCCGGCCAGCTTCCCGGCAACGGACGCCGCCAGCAGCACCAGCGCGCCGCCCAGCACCGCAACCCCGCCCATCGACCAGTCCGTCCGCAGCCCGGTGGAGAGGAAGAAGACCGGCATCACCGCCAGCAGCAGCGTCGCACGAAACTGGTCCATCCGCGCCTGATCGAACCAGCGCGCGTCGATGATCGCCCCGGCCAGAAACGCACCGACCATATAATGCAGCCCGGCCCAATCGGCGGCGAGCCCGCAGGCGGCCAGCCAGATCAGGCTGGCGTACCAGCGATCGGGCTCCGCCAGCCGCCGCATCACCATCCTGACCAGCGTCGCGGCGACCGGAAACAGCAGCAGGAAACCCGCCTGCCGCCCGACCCGCTCCCAATCGAGCAGGATCAGCGCCAGCACGCCCCAGATCGCGATATCATCGAGGCTGGCATAGCGCAGGATGCGCTGGCCGAGCGGGTGGCGAAGCACCGCCATCTTCTCCAGCAGCAGCACCAGGATCGGCAGCGCAGTGACGGCGCAGGCCATGCCGATGCCCAGCACCACCTGCCATCGTGCGCCCTCCGCGCCGGCCCAGCCGTCACGCCAGCCAAGCAGCAGCAGCGCCGCGCCGCAACCGATCGCCAGCGGCACGAACAGCGCGCAGGACGCGGTAACCAGCGTCTCGCGGCGATGCTGCCAGGCCGCGCCAAGGTCCAGCTCGACACCGGCGACGAAGACGAACAGCATCACCGCCCACCAGGCGATGCCGTTCAGCGCGGTGATGACCTCAGGGTTGAACACGCTGGCATGCCAGGCGGGGAAAAGCGCGCCGAGGATCCCGGGCCCGAGCAGGACGCCGCCGATGATCTGCACCACCACCAGCGGCGCGTAATAATCGGTGCGGGCAACCCGCCACAGCAGATAGGGCGCGCTGAAGACGATCAGCATCGCCACCAGGAACAGTTCGGTCGTCGTCATCACCCGCCCCCCAGGGAAGGCCGCGCTATCGAACCGGCCGTGTTATTCCGCAAGGGCGCACAGTGGCTTGGCCGATCAGGCAGTGATCCAGTCGCGCCGGCGGATGCCCTGCGCCCAGAGCAACGCGGTCAGATCATTATGGTCGATCCGCGCCGCCGCCGCCGCCGCGACGATCGGCTTGGCGCGATAGGCGACGCCCAGCCCGGCGATCCCGATCATGGCGAGGTCATTGGCCCCATCGCCGACCGCCAGGGTCGCCGCCTCGGGAAGGTCCATCGCGGCGCGCGCCTCGCGCAGCGTGCGTTCCTTGGTACCGGAATCGACGATCGGCGTCGCCACCTTCCCGGTCAGCGCGCCCTCCGCGACGAGCAGCTTGTTGGCGATCACGCGGTCGGATCCGATCTCGGCGCCGACCGGCTCGGCAAAGGCGGTGAACCCACCCGACACCAGGATCGTCGTCGCGCCGCGTGCGCGCATCGTGCGCACCAGCGCGACCGCGCCGGGCATCAGCCGCACGCGTTCCGCGCGGCAGCGGTCGATCGCGCTCGCATCCAGCCCGCGCAGCAGCGCCACGCGCGCGTCCAGCGCCGCGGCGAAATCCAGCTCGCCGCGCATTGCCGCCTCTGTAATCTCGGCAATCTGCGGCTTCAGCCCGGCGTAATCCGCGAGCTCGTCGATGCATTCGACGGTGATCATGGTCGAGTCCATGTCCGCGACCAGCAGCCGCTTCTCGCGACCCGCCGCTGGCTGAACGACGACATCGACGCCGTCAGCTGCACCCTCCAGCGCGGTGCGTGCGGCAGCCGGGTCGGCGGTGATCGCAATGTCCGCCGCGTCACCCTCGTCCAGCCATTCGGGCGTCCCGGGCGCACATCCGGCGTCCGTCAGGCGCGCGACGGCGTCCGTGAGGGTCTGGGGCGACAGGCGCCCTGCTGCTATCAGCGTTGCGGTGAACAAACGGCACTCCCTTCCGACGCTGGCGCTCATTGCAGGGCCGACGGCCAGCGGCAAGTCATCGCTGGCGCTCGCGCTCGCCGAACGCACCGGCGGCGTCATCATCAACGCCGATGCGAGCCAGGTGTATCGCGACCTGTCGATCATCACCGCGCGCCCCTCACCGGAGGACGAGCGCCGCGCCGAGCATCGCCTCTACGGCTATCTTGACGGCGCGGAGGGGTGGTCGGCGGTCCGCTGGGCGCAGGATGCGCGCGCGGTGATCGCGGAGGCGCATGGCAGCGGCCGCCTGCCGATCCTGACAGGCGGCACGGGGCTCTACATTCGCACGCTGCTCGACGGCATCGCGCCCGTGCCGGAGATTGATCCTGCGATCCGGGAGGAGATCCGCGCGATGCCCGTGGCGATCGCCTATGGCGAGCTGCAATCACGCGATCCCGCCGCGGCCGACCGGCTCGCGCCCGGCGACACGGCGCGCATCGCCCGCGCGCTGGAGGTGGTGCGCTCGACCGGTCGACCGCTGGCCGGGTGGCAGGCCGCGCGCAGCGGCGGGATCGGCGACGCCGTCACGCTCGCCCCGCTGATCGTGCTGCCCGATCGCGACCTGCTCAACCAGCGGATCGACGCCCGGCTGGGCGCGATGTTCGATGGCGGCGCGGTCGAGGAGGTCGCGGCGCTGCTCGCCCGCAGCGACGTCGATCCCGGCGCGCCTGTCCGCCGGGCGATCGGGGTGGAGGACATTGCAGCGATGCTCGCCGGCGACCTGTCGCGCGATGAAGCGGAGGCGCGGACCGCGCTCGCCACCCGCCGCTATGCCAAGCGGCAATATACCTGGTTTAGGCACCAGCCGCCGGCGGACTGGCCACGCATAAACAACAGCGATACGATCAATCTGGAATATTATTTCAAGACGGAGCCTTGACGCGCAACTTTTGCGACCGTAGCGCCGCCCGGCCCATCCAGCCGGATGCGTATAGTAGAGAAAGGAATTTCAACGTGACTGAGAAAAGCGGAGCAGACATCCTGGTCGAGGCGCTGTGCGATCTCGGCGTGGAGGTCATCTTCGGCTATCCTGGCGGCGCGGTCCTACCGATTTACGACGCCCTTTTCCGGTCCAAGCGAATTCGTCACATTCTTGTACGCCATGAACAGGCGGCGACCCATGCGGCGGAGGGCTATGCCCGTTCCACCGGCAAGCCGGGCGTGGTGCTCGTCACCTCGGGCCCGGGCGCGACCAATGCCGTCACCGGTATCACCGACGCGCTGCTGGATTCGATCCCGATGGTGGTCATCACCGGCCAGGTGCCGACCGCATTGATCGGATCGGACGCCTTCCAGGAGGCGGATACCGTCGGCATCACGCGCCACTGCACCAAGCACAATTATCTGGTGAAGGACCCCGCGCGCCTGGGCGAGGTAATCCACGAGGCGTTCCATATCGCCACGTCCGGCCGCCCCGGCCCGGTGGTGGTCGACATCCCCAAGGACGTGCAGGTCGCGACCGCCAGCTATACGAAGCCCGGCCCGATCCAGCACAAGACCTATCGTCCCGCGCTGAAGGCGGAGCGCAGCGGGATCGAGCAGGTCGTCGACATGCTCGCCGCGGCGGAGCGCCCGATCCTCTACACCGGCGGCGGGGTGATCAACTCCGGCGCGGCGGCGTCGCAGCTGCTGCGCGAGCTGGCGCGGATCACCGGCGCGCCGGTCACCTCGACGCTGATGGGGCTTGGCGCCTTTCCCGCCACCTCGCCGCAGTTCCTCGGCATGCTGGGCATGCACGGCACCTATGAGGCGAACATGGCGATGAACCAGGCGGACCTGATCGTCGCGATCGGCGCCCGGTTCGACGACCGTGTTACGGGGCGGCTCGACGCCTTTTCGCCCAACAGCCGCAAGGTCCACATCGATATCGACCGGTCCAGCATCAACAAGACGGTGCGCATCGACCTCGGCATCGTTGCCGATGCGGGCCATGCGATGGAGGACATGATCCGCGTGTGGAAGGGGCGCCAGCATCCCAAGCCTGACACTGCCGAATGGTGGCGGCGCATCTCGGGCTGGCGTGCGGTGCAATGCCTGAACTTCCCCAAGGATGATGCGGTCATCATGCCGCAGCGCGCGATCCGTTCGCTGTGGGAGGCGACCCATCAACGCGATCCGATCATCACCACCGAGGTCGGCCAGCACCAGATGTGGGCCGCGCAGCATTTCGGCTTTGAAAAGCCGAACAAGTGGCTGACGTCCGGCGGGCTCGGCACGATGGGCTATGGGCTTCCCGCGGCGATCGGTGCGCAGCTCGGCAACCCCAATGCGCTGGTCATCGATATCGCGGGCGAAGCCTCGATCCAGATGAACATCCAGGAACTGGCGACGGCAACGCAATATCGCCTGCCGGTGAAGGTCTTCATCCTCAACAATGAATATATGGGGATGGTCCGCCAGTGGCAGGAGCTCACCTATGAGAGCCGCTATGCCGAAAGCTATTCGGATTCGCTGCCCGATTTCGTGAAGCTGGCCGAGGCTTATGGCTGGAAGGGCATCCGTATCGAGCATCCCGACCAGCTGGATCAGGGGATCGCCGACATGCTCGCGCATGATGGCCCGGTGATGGTGGATTGCATGGTGACGAAGCTTGCCAATTGCTTCCCCATGATCCCCAGCGGCGCCGCCCATACGGACATGATCCTGCAGGCGAACGAAGTATCGGGGACGATGGACGACGAGGCCAAGGCGCTCGTCTGAGCGCCGGCCCGTCCGGCCAATCGAAGCCGTCCGACACTTTTCCTCCCCTAACCTCTCCTGCCCGCGGGAGAGGCGCGAGACCTACGATGCATATCAAATCCGAAACTGCGGAGCGCCATACGCTCGCCGTCATCGTCGACAACGAACCGGGCATCCTGGCGCGGATCGCCGGCCTCTTCACCGCGCGCGGCTATAATATCGAAAGCCTGACGGTGAGCGAGATCACCGCCGACAAGGCGGTCAGCCGGATCACCATCGTCACGTCGGCCAGCAAGCCGATGCTGGAGCAGATCGTGGCGCAGCTCGACCGGCTGGTGCCGGTCCACAAGGTGCGCGACCTGACCGCCGAGGGCGCGCATGTCGAACGCGAGCTGGCGCTGGTGAAGGTGCGCGGCGTGGGCGACCACCGGATCGAGGCGCTTCGCCTCGCCGACGTCTATCGCGCGCGCGTGGTCGATGCGACCACCTCCAGCTTCGTGTTCGAAGTGACCGGCGGGATCGAGAAGATCGACAAGTTCGTCGAGCTGATGAGCGAGGTCGGCCTGATCGAGGTCGCCCGCACCGGCATCGTCGCGATCGGCCGCGGCAACGAGGCCGCCTGACTTTTCACCAACCAACCGTTTCGCCCGGCCGCCCGCCGGGCCCCGGACCTGACGCCGGGACGCACGAGCAAAGGAGTATCTATAAATGCGTGTCTATTACGATCGCGACGCTGACCTGAACCTGATCTCTTCCAAGAAGATCGCCATCGTCGGCTATGGCTCGCAGGGCCATGCCCATGCGCAGAACCTGCGCGACAGCGGGGTCAAGGACGTGGCGATCGCGCTCCGTGAAGGCTCCGCGACCGCGAAGAAGGTCGAGGCCGCCGGTTTCAAGGTGCTGTCGAACAAGGAAGCCGCCGGCTGGGCCGACATCCTCATGATCCTGGCGCCGGACGAGCATCAGGCGGCGATCTGGGAGAATGACCTGAAGGGCAATATGAAGCCCGGCAGCGCGCTCGCCTTCGCGCACGGCCTCAACATCCACTTCGGCCTGATCGAGGCACCCGCCGACATCGACGTCATCATGATCGCGCCAAAGGGCCCGGGCCACACGGTGCGCAGCGAATATGTGAAGGGCGGCGGCGTCCCCTGCCTCATCGCGATCCATCAGGACGCGAGCGGCAACGCGCATGACATCGCGCTCGCTTATGCCAGCGGCGTCGGCGGCGGCCGTTCGGGCATCATCGAGACGAACTTCAAGGAAGAGTGCGAGACCGACCTGTTCGGTGAGCAGGCCGTGCTGTGCGGCGGCATCACTCACCTGATCCAGGCCGGGTTCGAGACGCTGGTCGAGGCGGGCTACGCCCCCGAGATGGCCTATTTCGAGTGCCTCCACGAAACCAAGCTGATCGTCGACCTGCTGTATGAGGGCGGCATCGCGAACATGCGCTATTCGATCAGCAACACGGCCGAATATGGCGACATCACCACCGGCCCGCGGATCATCACCGACGAAACGAAGAAGGAAATGAAGCGAGTCCTCGCCGACATCCAGTCGGGCCGCTTCGTAAAGAACTTCGTCCTCGACAACCGCGCCGGCCAGCCCGAGCTGAAGGCCGCGCGCAAGGCGGCCGAAGCGCATCCGATCGAGAAGACCGGTGCCGAGCTGCGCGCGATGATGCCATGGATCGGCGCCAACAAGCTGGTCGACAAGGAAAAGAACTAAGCCTCACTGGCGGCCGGCGCTGATCGGCCGCCACATCTGCATTGTTCCCGCCGCCGCAACCGATTAGGCGGCGGGCGATGCGGGGAGCGTCCACCACTCATGCGACGTACCGCGCCCGGCCGACCTGGCGTGCGCGGCTCGTATCGTCAGGCCTCGCGCTGCTGCTGGTGGCGCTGCTGGTGCTGGTGCTGATCCGCATGGGCGCCTGGCCCGGCCGCCCGCCGGGCGAGGGCAGCATCCTGTCCACCTTCGACGTCAGCTCGCCCGGCCCCGCGCCGCAGGCGGCACAGCCGCGCACGCAACAGCAACCAAAGGCGACGCCACAACGAACGCCCACCCCGCCGGTCACCCCGCCCCCGCCGCCCGTTCCGGTACCGCCGATCGAGCTTCCGGGCGTGATCAAGCTGTCGCGCGCCGATTACGCCTCCGCCGACATCGGCCGGATCGAGAGCGCACCGGCGCCAAGCAGCGGCGGCGCGGGCGAAGGCGCGGCATCGGGCGGCAGATCCGAAGGCGTCGCCGGCGGCGGCCCGAACGGCGAGACGCTCTACGCCGCCGAATGGGTGCGCGAGCCGACCAAGGCGGAGCTTTCACCCTTCATGCCGGCGCGGCAGGAAAGCGGCTGGGGCATCATCGCCTGCCGCACCGTGGGGCGCAATCGCGTGGAGGATTGCCGCGAGATGGGCGAAACGCCGGGCTCCGGCATCGCGCGCGGGCTGCGACGGGCATCATGGCAGTTCCTGGTGCGCCCGCCACGGGTCAATGGAAAGCCGATGGTCGGCGCCTGGGTGCGGATCAAGTTCGATATCGTGGTCGGCGTTGAAAATAAGTGATGCGCGAAAATAAGTGAAACGGGTCGTTTCGGACGCGGACCTTTTCCGCGCCCGAGCGTTCTGGCTTTCAGGGCTTGGGTCATTTCCGGGAGGTTTTCACATGCGCATCGCACATGCATTCATTTTCTCTGCTCTTTTGACGGGCTCGGTGTACGCCGCGCAGCAGCAGTCGCCGGCGCCGACCATCCCGGGCCAGAAGAACATTTCGGCCGTCACCGGCGGCACCTACACCGCAGATGCGGGCCATACCCTGGTGCAGTGGACGGTCGATCACCTCGGCTTCTCGCCCTATTTCGGCCTGTTCGGCAACATCACCGGCACGCTGACGCTTGATCCGAAGAACCCGGCGGCGTCGAAGGTCGATGTCACCATCCCGATCGCCGAAGTGACCACCGCCAGCGCTGGCCTTACCAAGCACATGCTGAAGCCGGGTGAGGCGGGCAAGCCGGCCGACTTCTTCGGCGCGGCACCCGCCCCCGCGCGCTTCGTTTCCACCCGCGTCACGCCGAATGGCGAGAAGGCACGGATCGAGGGCAATCTGACGCTGAACGGCGTGACCCGCCCGGTGGTACTCGACGCCAGCTTCTACGGTGCGGGCAAGGCGCCGGCGCAGATGGGCGGCAAGGAGAATGTCGGCTTCACCGCGACCGGCGCGCTGCGCCGCAGCGAGTTCAACATCGGCTATGGTATTCCGATGGTCGGTGACGAGGTGAAGCTGAAGATCACCGCCGCCTTCCAGAAGTAAGCAGGCGTTTCGGGCGGCGTCGCCGCGGGGGCTCGCCCCGCCGACGCCGCCTTTTCATCGCCCGTCAGGCGGCCCGCCGCGCAGCAATCAGCCCCTCGAACGTACCGCGTACGGTCGGTGAGGCGGCGGCCAGATGGTGCCGCATCCGCGTATCAAAGGCATCAGCAGTATCGTTCCGCCCGCGCCGCGCCATGTCCCAGCTGCCGAATTCACGCACCGCGATCGCGCGGTCGTGCAGCACCACGATGCCGCGGTGGCGCGGGTCGCGGCCGATCCGGTCGAACACCGCCTGAACTGCGCCACTCTCACCCTCCAAAACCTGCAGGAACCGGCGTTCGTCGGTCCACAACAGCCCTGTCACACCGTCGCGCCGATTGTTGCGCATGGAGGCGGAGAGGATGATGCCCACATCAACGGCCGCGTCGGGAGTGGCCGAACTGATATAAAGAAGCTGTCTCACACTGATCCCTTGTCTTTCCCGACAGCCCTCCTTCTATCCATCAAGGCATTACGAAAGCGTCAAAGTTCGCCGCCGCTCTGTCCTGCCAGCGGCCCGGCGCAGCCCGCACATGTCGATGACGAATTGATCAGCGGGTGGACAAGCCGGCCAAGATGCGGCAACCGGACGGCGATGATCCGTGATCTCGGCCTCCTTCTGCGACTTACGCGCCCTTAGGCGCGATCCACGCCGTGCGCCCTCGGGCCGCACGCGAAGCGCCTAAGGGCACCAGAAGAGCCGAAACTGCCCCTTCAAGCGAAGAGAGCCGATCCATGTTGCGCGATCCATCGACCAAATACCGCCCCTTCCCGACCATCGACATCCCCGACCGCACCTGGCCGTCGAATGTCATCACCCGCGCCCCGCGCTGGCTGTCGACCGACCTTCGCGACGGCAACCAGGCGCTGATCGATCCGATGGATGCGGAAAAGAAGACCCGCTTCTTCGACCTGCTGGTGAAGGTCGGCCTGAAGGAGATCGAGGTCGGCTTCCCCTCCGCCGGCGCGACAGAGTTCGATTTCATCTCCGGCCTGATCAGGCAGGATTGCATCCCCGAGGACGTGAAGATCCAGGTGCTGACCCAGTCGCGCCGCGACCTGATCGAGACGAGCTTCCAGAGCCTTGAGGGCGCGCATTCCGCGATCGTCCACCTCTACAACGCCGTCAGCCCCGCGTGGCGCCGCATCGTGTTCGGCATGAGCCGCGAGGAAGTGAAGGCGATCGCGATCGAGGGCGCGAAGGTGCTGCGCGACGAAGCGGCCAAGCAGCCCAACGTCGACTGGCATTTCGAATATAGCCCGGAAACCTTCTCCACCGCCGAGGTCGATTTCAGCATCGAGGTGTGCGCCGCGGTGATGGACGTGCTTCAGCCGACCGCTGAGCGCCCGATCATCCTCAACCTGCCGGCGACGGTCGAATGTGCAACGCCCAACGTCTATGCCGACCAGATCGAATATTTCGGTCGCCACATCCCGAACCGCGAGGCGGTGGTGATCAGCCTCCACACGCATAACGATCGCGGCACCGGCGTCGCCGCGGCGGAGCTTGGGCTGATGGCCGGCGCGGACCGCGTCGAGGGCTGCCTGCTGGGCAATGGCGAGCGTACCGGCAATTGCGATCTCGTGACGGTCGCGCTCAACATGTACACCCAGGGCGTCGATCCGAAGCTGGATCTCAGCGACATCGACGGGATCGTGAAGACGGTGGAATATGCCACCAACATTCCGGTCCACCCGCGCACGCCCTATGCCGGCGACCTCGTCTTCACTGCCTTCTCCGGCAGCCACCAGGACGCGATCAAGAAGGGCTTCTCCGCGCAGCAGGCGCGCAACGACGATTTCTGGGAAGTGCCCTATCTGCCGATCGACCCGGCAGATCTCGGCCGCAACTACGAAGCCGTGATCCGCGTCAATTCGCAATCGGGCAAGGGCGGCGTCGCCTGGGTGATCGAACAGGACAAGGGGCTAAAGCTGCCCAAGCGGCTGCAGGCCGATTTCAGCCGCCACGTCCAGGCGTTGGCCGACGAGACGAGCCGCGAACTGAACGCCGCCGACATCTGGGGCGCGTTCGAGCGCACGTACCTGCCGGGCGACAAGGACCGCTTCGTGCTGCGTGATTATGATGAGACAGGCAGCGTCGGCGATCGCCGCTTCGTTGGCCGCGTTGCGATCGACGGCGAGGAACGCTCGCTCTCCGGTCGCGGCAACGGCCTCATCTCGGGCGTGATCGCCGCGCTGGCGGACACGACCGGGCCGGCGCTCGACGTGGTCGATTATACCGAGCACGCGATCGGCCATGGCGCGGGCGCGCAGGCAGCGGCCTATCTTGAATGCCGCACCGCAGACGGCCGCATCGTCTGGGGCGTGGGCATCGATACCGATGTCGCGACCGCCAGTGTTCGCGCCGTGCTGAGCGCCGCAAACCGCGCCTGATCAACAACTTTCCTCGATCCGCAATGATGACGGCGTGACTTGACCAGTCACGCAAAAGGATCATGCTGCGGATCGAAGGAGAGACGCCATGTTCACCTTGCTGCTGATGGTTCAGGCCGCGACCGCCGATATCGTGATCAAGGGGAAACGACTGGTTGAGGCGCAGGCGGAATGTGCCAAGGGCAATTGTACGCCCCTGCGTGACGCGACCGCGACCATTGCACTTGCCGAATCGCAGTTTCGCGACGGCGAATATCTGAAGGCGAAGCGGCTGCTTGCTGCGGCGGTTGCCCGCAACAAGGACAAGGCGGGGTCCGATCCCCGCCCGGTCGCCGCCTTGTACGAGGCTTATGCCACCGTCGCGATCCATGAGGGTGATCGCGACACCTATCGCTCGGCGGTGGCCGATCAGGTGCGGGTGCTGCGGGATCATCTTCCCGCCGACGACAATGCCGTCGTCTTATCCTCGATCACGCTGGGCGACATGTGGATGAAGCTGCGCGATTATCGCCGCGCGCAGAACGCCTATCGCGCCGCCGAGGCGGAGGCGCGCCGCCGCGGTGAGGATCGCGCTGCCGTGCTGGCGGGCTTGCGGCTCGCGGCGCTCGACATGGGCGTGGGCAAGAAGGCGGTCGCGCTACGACGGATCAGCGCGCTTGAGGCGCTGCCGGTGGCGGCTGATCCCGAAGTGCGGAAACTGTTGACCGTGATGCGGGTGCGCGCCGAGGCGGTATACACCGATCGCGCCAAGACGGGCGACATAGCCGATCAGGTCGGCGGTGCGCCCGGCGACCGGCAGTTGCTGGTCTGGGAACCACCGTACAATTTGGTCGCCAGTTCGGATGCGAATTCCCTCTCACGCGCGCAGGGGTTCATCGATCCCATTCCGCGCACCGCCAGCGAACAGGACGCCGTGCAATGGGCCGACATCGGTTTCTGGGTGAAGGCCGACGGCCGCACCGCCGAGGCCGAAGTTCTCCAGGCCTCGCCCGGCAGCCGTTGGGCTGCGGCCATTGTGTCTCAGGTGGAAGGCCGCCGTTACTCCCCCATTCCCGCGACGAGCGTGCCGGAAGAAGGCACCTACCGGATCGAGCGGTTCACCCGCCGATCGGACTATACCACCCCGATCGGCAGCCTGGTGCGCCGACGCATGGCGACCAACGGCTTCGAGATCGTCGACCTCACCAACCCCGACGCAAAGCCGCGACCCGCCAGTTGAATCGGACTCCGGCTAGCGGCCGACGCGGTCCCGCACCACCTCGCACCCGACGCGCGCATCCGGGTAGACGTCGAGCTTCATCGACCGCACCCGCACCCGCTGTACGCGCGCGTCGGCGAGGCACATGGCGGCGATCGCCTCCACCAGCGTTTCCTGCAACGCAAAGCCTGGTCCAGCTGCAAGCTCCTGAATTCCCGTGCGAACGAAGTCATAATCCATCACTTCGTCGATCGCGTCGGCGGACGGCGGATGCGGATAACGCACCGTCATCTCGACCGACAGACGCACCCGCTGCGGCTCAATTTCATGCGGGTGGATGCCGAGGCGCATGGCGACATCCAGCCGGTCGAGGATGATCGAATAATCAGCCACGCAGCGCCTCCTCGCGGGTCGCAAACATTACGTCCCGGTCACGCTTCAGGAAGCGCTGGCCGCTGTCGACATAGACGGTCTGTCCGGTGATGTTCGGCGCATCGAGCAACCACGCGACCGCTGCCGCCACCTGCTCCGCGCCCACCGGTCGCCGCAGCAGATTTTCGCGCGAAACCTGGTCGAACTCCGCCGCCGTCTGGTCGCCACTCGGCAGCGTCAGTCCCGGCGCCACCGCATTGACCCGGATGCGCGGCGCCAGCGCCATCGCCATCATCTCGGTCGCACCCGCGAGCGCATATTTGGTCAACGAGTAAGAGAAGAAATCCGGGTTGGGATTGGCGAGCTTCTGATCCAGCAAATTGACCACCGCACCTTCTGCCAAGCCCGGCTGCGCCGCCAGCGCCGCTGACAGCATCGCAGGCGCCGTGCAATTGATCGCGTACAGCTCTGCCGCGAGGCGCGGATCGATCGCCCGTGCGCGATCCTCCTCGAACCGTGACGCACTGTTCACCAGGGCATAGATCGGGCCGCCTGCGGCGGCTAACGCGCGGTCGAAGAGCGCATGTATCTTATCCGTGCGTGCCAGATCACCACTCACCACGACGCCATCGATCTCCGCCGCGAGCTTCACGGCGTCCTGCTCGGACGAGCCATAGTGGATGACGACGCGCCACCCCGCATCGGCACAGGCGCGGCAGATCGCGGCCCCCAGCCGCCGTGCTCCGCCCGTGACGAGAACAGTGCGGCTCACGTGCGCCCCTGCATGCCCATCAGCGCCAGCACCTCCTTGCGACTGCGTTCATCGTCGCGGAACACGCCCATCATCCGGCTGGTCACCATCGACACGCCCGGCGTTCGCACGCCGCGCGCGGTCATGCACGCGTGGCTCGCCTCGATGACGACCGCGACGCCTTGAGGCTTCAGGCCGTTCCAGATGCAGTCGGCAACTTCAGCAGTGAGACGCTCCTGCACCTGCAGGCGCCGGGCATAAGCGTGAAGGACCCGCGCAAGCTTCGAGATACCAACGACATGGTTGCGCGGCAGGTAGGCGATGTGCGCGCGGCCGAGGATGGGCGCCATGTGATGCTCGCAATGCGACTGGAACGGGATATCCTTCAGAAGGACGATCTCATCATAGCCACCCACTTCCTCGAAAATTCGAGAGAGGTGATGCGCCGGATCCTCGGCATAGCCGGCGCAATATTCCCGCCAGGCGCGTGCGACGCGCTTCGGCGTGTCGACCAGCCCCTCTCGGGAGGGATCGTCCCCCGCCCATTCGATCAGCGTGCGTATTGCACTTGCGACATGCTCCGGCACGGCGATCTTGCCGTCTTCGCCAATAATATCACCATCTTCCGGTGAACCTTTAACGCTCATCAAAGACAAACCCTTGTGCAATGCAATGTGAGCCATGCTGCAACGAAGCAAAAGTTCACATCAGCTACTGCTTCATTTCAGACACAAACGCCATCAGACAAGCATATAAGGGCCGCAAATCCGTTTGACGTAAGAATTGTTATGGCGCTACCTTCCTTCCTGCAAATTGCACACCGCAGATCGGCAAAAAAGCCGGCGGCGGATCCAGGAGAGGATGTCAATGCGCAAGATCGATCTGCTTTCTGCCTCAGCCGTCGCGTTGCTTGCGATGCTTCCTTCTACCGCCTTCGGGCAGACAACGTCCGCCGACCCTGCACCGGCCCAGCCCGCGCCTGCCCAGCAGGCACCCGGCTCGACGGGCTTCTCCCCCGCGGCCCAGGAAGCCGGCTGGGGGTCGGATATCGTCGTCACGGCGCAACGCCAAGCACAGACGTTGCAGGACGTGCCGATCGCGGTGTCCGCCTTCTCGGCCGAGACGCTGCAGGCGCAGCAGATCGACAACGCTTCCGATCTCCAGTTGACCCTGCCCAACGTGACCTTCTCCAAGGGCAATTTCACCGGCTCCAGCTTCACGATCCGCGGCATCGGCGACCTGTGCGTCGGCATTTCGTGCGATGCGGCGACGGCCGTCCATATCAACGGCACGCCGCTGTTTGCGACCCGCATCTTCGAAACGGAATATTTCGATCTCGAGCGGGTCGAGGTGCTTCGCGGTCCCCAGGGCACGCTATTCGGCCGCAGCGCGACGTCGGGCGTGGTCAACTTCATCACGGCCAAGCCGCGGACCGACAAATTCTCGGCCAGCGGCGACGCCGAATATGGCAATTACGATTCGATCCGCCTGAAGGGCATGATCAACGTGCCGCTGGGTGACACGGCGGCCGTTCGCCTCGCCGGCTTCTACCTGAAGCGCGACGGCTATACCGAGAATCTCTACAACGACACGCGCATCGACGGGCGTGACATGTACGCGATCCGTGGTTCGTTCCGCTGGGAGCCTTCGGTCGACACCACGCTGGACCTGATGGGTTATTACTTCCGCGAAAAGGATGATCGCCTGCGCATTCAGAAGCAGCAGTGCCAGCGCGATCCGACCGGTACGCTGGGCTGCCTCAACGGGCGCCTCGACTTTCAGCGCAGCAACACCAACGCCAGCTTCACCGGAACGCTGGGCTCGCGTGAGTTCCTGGGGATCACGTTCGGCGCGTTCCGTGCCGCCGGCATCGACGCCTCGCTGCTCGGCCTGAACAGCCTGTACGGCCCGGATGCCTATGCCGGCTACCTCGACTCACCCGACGTCCGGAAGGTCGCCTCGGCGGTCAACCCGACCTACTTCACCGACGAATTGCAAATCCAGGGTCGCCTCGAGCATAATTTCGGGCCGATCCGCGCGCAATTGACCGGTTTCTACCATGAGACCAGCGTCGACTCGAGCCAGGACTATACGCTGGGCGTCGGCAACTCGCAGGGCATTATCCCGGGCCTCACTGCGCTGTCTGCTTTTGCTGCCAGCCCAACGCTCGCGCCTTATTTCCGCCCGATCGCCAATGCGCTGATCCCCAATGGCGTCGGCTCCTCCCTCTGCACCTCCGAAGCGGTGGCGAACGGGCTGGGCTCCTATGGCGGGTTCAAGCGCTGCGCCGATACGCCGCTTGCGTTCGACCGGTCGACGCAGAAGACGAAGGCATGGTCGGCGGAAGCGATCATCTCCAGCGACTTCGACGGGATGTTCAACTTCCTGCTGGGCGGTATCTACGTCCAGAACAAGCTTACCAATGGCGATTATTACGTTAATGCCTTCCCCATTGATTATGTCGCCGGCGTTCTCGGATCGCTACAGAGTCTCGCGCAAGCCGGCGCTGGCGTGCCGCCGTCCTTTTCGGCGACGCCATTCTTCCTGAACGCGACGCCCGAGTTCAAGCTGAAGTCCTACGGCATCTTTGGTGAAACCTATTTCGACTTCACCGACCAGCTGAAGCTGACGCTTGGCCTGCGCTACAACAACGACAACAAGTCGCTCCGGGCGCGCAGCACGCTCGCGAGCTTCCTGACGCCGTACACGCAGACGGGCAGCGCGTTCGACTCGCCCTATTACGGCACCTATGACGCGGATCCGGTTACCCCCGGGATCCAGCCGTTCCAGCGGCGCAATCGCACGTTCGACGAGTTCACCGGCCGCGCCGTGCTGGATTACCAGTTCACGCCCAACAACCTGGTCTATGCCTCCTATTCGCGAGGCTATAAGTCCGGCGGCTTCAATCCGGCGGTTCAGGTCCCTGGCCTGACCATCCCCGACGCGTTCGAACCGGAAATCGTGAACGCCTTCGAAATCGGCTCGAAGAATACCTTCGGCAATGGCCAGCTGACGCTGAACGTCACCGGCTTCTACTATCAGTACAAGAACCTGCAGCTGAGCCGCATCGTTGCCCGCTCGTCGATCAACGACAATATCGACGCCAACATCTGGGGCGTCGAGGCGGAAGCGATCATCCGGCCGGCGCGTGACTGGGCGATCAACCTGGGCGCGAGCTACCTGAAGACCAGCGTCCAGGAGGAAGGGCTGTTCATCAACCAGCGCGATCCGTCGGGCGGCGATCGCAACTCGGTGATCATCAAGGACATCGGCGGCGCGTTCAACTGCGTCGTGCGCGGTCCCACCGCTGCCGCTGCCGAAGCCTTTGTCTCCGCCGCTAACAATGTGATCAACACGACCGCCGGTCTCACCGCCGCCAACGGCCTGCGGGGTCCGTCGCCCTACCCGGTCGATGCCAATGTTGGCGCGCCCAGCGGTGCGTTCAGCCTCTGCAACACGCTGCAGACGCTGGCAGGCCCGACCAGCCCGCTCAACCCGGGCAATCTGATCCAGGTGGTCGACGGCGTCGGCGTCAGCATCAAGGGCAATTCGCTGCCGCAGGCGCCGATCGCGAAGTTCTCCGCCGGCATCCAGAAAACGTTCGAATTCTCGAACGGCATGAACCTCGTCCCGCGCTTCGACCTGACCTACACCGGGGAGAGCTACGGCAACATCTTCAACGGCCGGGTCAACCGGATCCAGGGCTATGAACAGGCAAATGCCCAGATCCAGCTGAACGGCATGGATGACCGCTGGTATGTTCGCGGCTTCATCCAGAACATCTTCGACAACAATGCCACGACCGGCCTGTACCTGACCGATCAGTCGTCGGGCCTGTTCACCAACATCTTCACCCTGGAACCGCGCCGCTACGGCATCGGTGCGGGTTTCCGCTTCTGATCGAAAGAGGGGCCGGCTTCTGCGCGGCCCCTCATCATCCACATGAAGATCACCAGACGGCGGGTCGGCGACGGCCCGCCGTCTTCCTTGTGACCAAACCCCGTCAGCGCAGCCGCTCTGCCGCCCAGGCGATATGGTCGGCCATGAAGGTAGCGATGAAGTAGTAACTGTGATCGTAGCCCCGCTGCATCCTCAGCGTCAGCGGGATGCCCGCGGCCTCGCACGCCTGCTGGAGCAACTCGGGCTTCAACTGCTCGCGAAGAAAGGCGTCAGCATCGCCCTGATCAACCAGCAGCGCGTCGAGGCGAGCGCCGTCGGCAATCAGGGCGCAGGCATCATACGGCATCCATGCCGCGCGATCGGAGCCCAGATAGCCGCCGAGCGCCTTCTCTCCCCACGGGCAGTTCAGCGGCGAGACGATCGGCGCAAAGGCGGAGACGCTGCGGAAGCGGCCGGGATTTCGCAGCGCGATGGTGAGCGCGCCGTGCCCGCCCATCGAGTGGCCCGTGATCCCCTGCCGCGACATGTCCGCGACCGCGAATTCACGCGCGATCAACGCCGGCAGTTCATCCTCGACATAACTGCGCATCCGGAAGTTCGCCGACCACGGATCCCGCGTCGCATCGACATAGAAACCGGCCCCCTGACCGAAGTCCCAAGCATCGTCATCGGGCACGTTGTCGCCCCGCGGGCTGGTGTCCGGCGCGACGAAGATGATGCCGTGTTCGGCGCAGGCCCGGCGATACTCGCCCTTGTCGGTGACATTGGCATGCGTGCACGTCAGCCCCGACAGATACCAGAGCACCGGTAACCGCGCGCCTTCCTCATGAGGCGGGACATAGACGGAGAATGTCATGTCCGTACCGGTCGTCGCGGAGCGGTGGCGATACACGCCCTGGACGCCGCCATAGGCCTTGTTCTGGCTGATCGTTTCCATCTTGCCTCTCGTCATTGTTCGCCGCGAACTAGCCGCTCCGCCGCGATACGGCCACTGCTGGGCTATCCCATTGAGCTAACACTAGGGCGCCATGTTCACACAGCCTTCACACAAGGGCGTGACAAGCGCGCGCGGGCAGCGCAAGAAGGCTGTCACGCCTGCGCAACGGCGTGATTCCGCTAGATGCCGGCTGACCGGCGCAACAGGAAGGAATTCAATGGCTACGAAGACCAAGACTGAGGAGGGCAAGCCCAAGACCGGCGGCATTCATGCGCCTGTCCAGCCCTCGCCCGAACTCGGCGCAATCGTCGGCACCGACAAGCTGCCGCGCAGCGAGGTGATCAGCAAGGTGTGGGAATATATCAAGTCCAACAACCTGCAGAATCCCGAGAACAAGCGCGAGATCCTGGCCGACGAGAAGCTCCAGAAGGTCTTCGGCAAGGACAAGGTCACGATGTTCGAGATGAACAAGTACATCTCGGCCCACGTAAAGGCCTGATCGAACGGATGAGCGGGCGTCGCATAGGGGCGGCGTCCGCTCTCCCCCACACTCGGTTCCTCACGTGAGGATATAGCCGGCGCGGCATTGGTGCCCCCGGCGAGATTCGAACTCACGACCTGCGGTTTAGGAAACCGTCGCTCTATCCTGCTGAGCTACGGGGGCGATGGCGGATTCCCTAGGTTTCTGGCTTTTCCTGGTCAATCCCGAACACCCGAAACACGCGACAAGCCACGGTTTAGGGTGGCACAACGGGGGCATATTCTGTTCCCGCTATGATGGCGCCGTCTCTTTACGCGCGGCGTGTCCTGCACCTTCGGTATCATCAAGCACCCGAGGTCGAGTTCCAGGCAAGTGGCACAAAAAGGGCACAGCGTTTGATGCGTGCTGGTCGAAGCTCGGGCGCTCGATTTCGGCCGATTGATCGACCCAGCGTCGCTGAGGCGTTCTACGCCTCAGCAGGGCGGAAGCGACGATACTATTCACGGCTTGGCCCAATATTCTTAGGTGTACGCGGGAGAGAGGTAACATCGGTACCCCCACGGTTTTCCGCCATTTTTGAGGTAACGTCTGGGGTAATATAGCGGTTACCTGATTACCTCCTTTTTCAAGTAACTCTAAAAATAGCAAACCCTCGCGAAAACAATGGGATAACCGTCCGCGCCCGGACGGGTAACCGCAATGTTACCTCTTCCGGGTAATTATTAAATCCCGATTTTTCAAAACCTAAGAAGAAGTTTTCAGCCCACATTACCGAGGTAGCCGCTTTCCCGCCCGTGTCCCATATTCTACGCTTGGCTGCCGGCGATTGAGGCCGCCTGAACAAGGGGGCGTGTTGTTCCAAGAACGAACGGTCGTTGTGGTCGGGGCCGGCGCGAGTTGTGAGCTCAATTTACCGGCCGGCGACCAGCTAATGACGAAAATAATGCAAGCTCTAGCGCCGAACCGGAACGCCCATGGGTTCGGCAACGAACCCATCCTCCAAGCGCTGGTCGCACAAATGACGCGCGATCATGGGCACGGTTGGGCTGCACCGATGGCGCGATATCGCGAAGCCGCGAAGAAGATCGTCACTGCACTACCGTACGCCCGATCTATCGACACCTATCTTAATTCGCAGCAGGACGATGATCACACCGTGCTGCTCGGCAAGCTCGCCATCACACAGGCGATCCTAGAAGCCGAGCGCCACAGCTATCTTCGCAGGAGCAACGTTGACCAGGCCGGCGCGATCGACAGTAAGGGACTGACCGCGAGTTGGTACATTCCCCTTGCCAGAATCCTGACATCCGGGCACCGCGCCGACGATATCGATAAGCTGTTCGACAACG
This sequence comes from Sphingomonas olei, assembly GCF_045369765.1. Taxonomy (NCBI): domain Bacteria; kingdom Pseudomonadati; phylum Pseudomonadota; class Alphaproteobacteria; order Sphingomonadales; family Sphingomonadaceae; genus Sphingomonas; species Sphingomonas olei. The sequence goes on along the minus strand of NZ_JBIQEU010000002.1, from coordinate 132,215 downwards.
TCTCTTTCATCGTCTTCAACTACGATCGATGCCTTGAACTATTCCTTTACCGGATGGTCGTGGAGTATTTCGCGGTAGATCAAGCCTCGGCACAGCAGGCGATAGGCCGAGCTACGATAGTTCACGCATACGGATCGGTGGGCGACTTATTCAAGCGAAATGGCGAAAATTCAACGGTACCGTTCGGAGGAGGCGACGGGGTAGATCTTGAGCAGGTAGCGCTAGGAATAAAAACCTACACAGAGTCTGCCGATGAAGGCACGACCGCCGCGATCCGGACCTTGGTCAGGGAAGCCGAGACGCTTGTCTTTCTGGGTTTCGGGTTCTTAGCGCAAAACATGGACCTGTTGGATCCTGGGGAGGGATCTGGTGCACGTCGGGTCTTTGCAACTGCCTACAATATCTCGAACCAAGACGCCGCTGCGATCGAGCATAAGATGGTTCAAAAGTTCGGCGAGGTTGAGAGGGTGTTGAGACTGCAGGATCTGCACCAAGGCAAGCGGCGAAAGCACTTCGATCTCACATTCGAGAGCGGAACCTGCCGCAACCTGATGGACAACAACATCTTCTCGCTAGCCGATCAGTAGCGCGCCGCCTCAGAGCCTTCGCGGGCGCATCAATCCGTAGGCGCGCCGGACGGCGCAAACCGCGCCTGTCGCCCCTTCTGGCGCATGAGGAGTGCCGATTGCACCAAAGGCCACCCAAAAAGCCTGCGGCGAGGCGGGGGGAATAGCGCGGCTCTTGGGTCTACAGGGGTGCGACCGCCACCCCGGTAGGTGGGAGCTCGACGACTGCAACGCGCCCAATAACGGTCATTTGCTCCGGTCCCTGCCGATCTCTAAACCGGCCGTTCTTTAAGGTAGCGCAACCACGGCTGCTAATGAATGGTAACCGGTCCGGCGTCCCGAAAGTACCGACGTCCAGCGAAGTGATTTTCGCTCCGATCATGCAGCCGCCGTCCCCGGAAGACGAAGGGCTAAGCGTGCATAGGAGCTGCATTAGCTCTCTCGAGCTTACCTCGAAACGCTACTGGTTGAGCCTGTTGTCGGAACGCGGGAGGCGCTTGGGTCTACCGAGGGCATAGGAGTGTTTCGCAGCATCCTTTGCGCTTCCGCCCGTATGGCGGACTGAACAATTGGGTTGGTCAAGTCGATCGGCCCGGCATTCGGATTGTTCGGGATCGAGCGGCTGGTCGCAACCAGGGATGCGCTTGGTGCGGCAGACCCGTCGGGCATCTTGTAGCGACCGGGCGCGGCGCCGGGGCAGGCCTGTCCTGTCGCAGCGAAGAAGGCGTCCGCGCTCTTCACGTCCTGGCACATACGAGCGATCGCGACATTGTCGAAGCCCATGGCATGCCAGGCCGCCGCATCGGACCGACGCTGACAGCCTTCGTCACTTCTGCCGATGTTCAGATTGAACGCAATTGGCCCACCTGCGGCGCCACCGCCAGTTCCAATGAGGCAGGGATTCGCGCCACCGAAGTAGCTGCCTTGCGCACTCGGCGTTGTCCACGTGTGCCCGTCATAGACAACCTCTTGGCGGACCGGCACCTGCGGGGGCAATGACCGCCCTGCTACGGCCGCCGTGGAGGCGGGTCAACTAGGCGCTATTGCCGATCCCTTCACTTACCCTCGGGCCCTGATTGAACGCGAGCGACGCGGCTCAGTTCGCCTTTTCGGGTGGCACGACCGGCAGCGGCAACGGGGCGATCGGCACCCCTTCGTCGACCAGCGCCTTTGCTTCGGCCAGCGTGGTCTGGCCGTAGATCGCCTCGTCGGGCTGGTCGCCGGCATGCATCGCACGTGCTTCCGTGGCGAAGCGGTCGCCGACCCAGCGCGATCCCTCGAGCGCCTGGCGCTGCGCCTCGGCCAGTGCCTTGAGCGCGGCCTTCACCTTGTCCGGCACGTTCGCCGGGGCTGCCGCCACGGAGCGGCTGTTTCCCTTGGGCGCGACATTGGGCGCCATTACCGCCTTGTCCACTCCAGTGTCGCCGCACATCGGACAGGCGATCAGCTTGCGCTCACGCTGCTCGGCATAGGCATCCGATGAATTGAACCACGCTTCGAACACATGCCCTGTGCCGCATCGCAAATCGAAAACGATCATGGCACCACCCGGACCGGCGGAATGTCGCGGCGATGCATGGTGACCGGGATACGTCCGCGCACCTCGGAAACCTTCTCCGCATCGATATCGACCAGCGCCAGGCCAGGCTGCTCGCCCATATCGCACAGCACCTCCCCCCACGGGCCGATCGCCAGCGAATGGCCATAGGTTTCGCGTCCGTCCTCATGCCGCCCGGTCTGGGCGGCGGCGATGACGAAGGCAGCGTTCTCGATAGCGCGGGCCTGCAGCAGCACCTGCCAATGCGCCGCGCCCGTGGGGCGGGTGAAGGCGGCGGGCACCGCGATCAGCGTCGCGCCCGCATCGCTCAGCCGTTGATAGAGGCTAGGGAAGCGTACGTCGTAACAGATCGAAAGACCGAGGTTACCGAGCGGCGTCGCCACCACCACGGCGGCGTCGCCGCCGACATAGGCCGCCGATTCGCGCCAGCTTTCGCCGGTGGGCAGATCCACGTCGAACAGGTGCAGCTTGTCATAGCGCGCCCGGACCGTCCCATTGCCGTCGATCACGAAGGCGCGGTTCACCAGCCGCCCGTCCTCGCGGCGCACCGCCAGACTGCCAAGATGCACCCAAAGCCCCGTGCGGACCGCTGCGTCGCGAACGCTCCCCAATACCCGATCATCGTCTTCCGCCGTAATCACACCGGCGGCACGGTCCCGGTTGCGATCGATCAGCCCCGACATCTCGGGTGTGAAGAGCATTGCCGCCCCGCCTCGGGTTGCCTCATCGATCGCGTCGGTCAGCGTACGGGCATTAGCGGCGGGATCGATCCCGCTCGTCATCTGCAGGATGGCGGCGCGCATCGTCAGGGTGCGAGAAGCGGGTCGAGCTTCCCTGCCCGATCAAGCGCGGCAAGATCGTCGGAGCCGCCGATGTGGCGCCCATCGATGAAGATCTGCGGCACGGTCGTCCGGCCTCCGGCGCGATCGATCATCTCGACGCGCTGCTCGCCGCCGAGAGTTATGTCATATTCGGTCGGCTCGACGCCCTTGCTGGCAAGAAGCTGCTTCGCGCGGACACAATAAGGGCACCACGCCTTGGTGTAGATTTCAACACGGGCCATGAGAGTGACGTGTGGATGCGCTGCGCAATTGTCAATCATCGCGATCGCTGAGCACGCGGGCCCAGCATAGCACCGCGACGTGCGCCGCACCGGCGGATCGAAGCGCTGCGATACAGGCGTCGGTCGTTGCGCCGCTGGTATAGACGTCATCGATCAGCACGATCCGCTTGCCCGCCAGCCTTGCCCGCGCGCCGGGCGGTACCGCGAACGCCCCCCGCACGACGCGCCGCCGCTCGGCACCACTGGCGCCACGCAATGCCTGAGTCGCGCGATGGCGGACCAACGCCTGCGCATCGACCCGGACGCCGCTCAGCCGCGCCAGGGCAGTCGCGATCAGGCCGGCCTGATTGTATCCGCGCGACCAAAGCCGCCAGCGGTGAAGAGGAACAGGCACCAGCAAGTCGACGTCCGCAGCCAAGTGGCGCGACATCAATCGCGCCGCCGTCTCGGCGAAAGCAGCCCGCCGGCCATACTTGAGGCGCAGCGCCACGCCGCGCGCGACCTCCCCATACGCGACCGCGGCGTCTATCCCGCCATGCCGCGGCGGGGTCTGGAGGCAGGGAGCACACCATGTGCCGGGCGCCGGTTCATAGCTCAGCGGCGCGTGACAGGCCGCGCACCATGGCGGGCCGAGGAAGCGCAGCGATCCCCAGCATGTTGCGCAGAAGCGATGATCGTCATCGGCAATCGCGCCGCATCCCGCGCATCGTGGGGGCAGCGCCAGCGAAATCACTGGCTGAAGCAACTTGGCGAGCATCGTCCCCGCTTGTCGCGCGCCGCCGCCGGGCGCACAAGCCGCGCCATGACGGCTCCTGAGATATTCGACCGCAAGGCCCGCCGCACGCGGCGCGACCGCATCGCCCCGGGTTTTGCCGCACACGATTTCGTCCGCGCCGCCATGCTCGACGGCATCCACGAGCGGCTCGCCAGCGTGAAGCGGTCCTTTCACGACGTCCTCGATCTCGGCAGTTTCGATGGAAGCTTCCAGCCACCCGCTGGCGCCCGGATCGCCCGGCTGGACGCCGGCCATGGCTTTGCCCGTCAGGCGGGCGGCGTGCAGGCCGATGAGGATCGCTTGCCGTTTGCCGATCATTCGTTCGATCTGGTCGTCTCGGCCGGCGTGCTCGATCAGGTCAACGACGTGCCGGGCGCGCTGTCGCTGATCCGGCGAATCCTGCGCCCGGATGGCCTGTTCCTTGGTGCGTTTCTCGGTGCTGGCTCGCTGGCGACGCTTCGTTCGGCGATGCGATCCGCAGAAGCCGAGCGACCAGTCGCCCGCTTTCATCCGCAGATCGACGTGCGGTCCGCGGGCGACCTGCTGATGCGCGCCGGCTTCGCCCTGCCGGTGGCGGATGCCGAGCCGCTGCGCGTGCGCTACGGCAATGTCGGACGGCTGTTCGACGATCTACGCGGCATGGCGGGCACTAACCTGCTGATCGATCGTCAGCCGCTGGGGGCCGCGACGGTGGCGCGCAGCGCGGCCGCCTTTGCCGATCTGGCCGATGCCGACGGACGCACGGCGGAGCGGTTCGAGATCATCTTCCTGACCGGCTGGGCCCCCTCCCCCGATCAGCCGCAGCCGGCACGGCGGGGGAGCGCAACGGCATCACTGGCAGCGACGCTTCGCCCGCCCGGCTGAGCGCCGCCCTGGCGCTCAGGCGTCGGCGCGGCGGTTCAAGTCGTGCCCCAGAGCGAGCAGCGCGACACCGACGATGGTCCAGAATGCCTCACCGGTATGGACCAGCCCGGCGTCATGCGGCAGCGACAACGCGCCGGCCATGATGCCAAGGCCAAGCGAGCCAACGCCGATCGGCCATAGGTTCCCATGCTGCAACGCGCCGCGGCCCAGACCGATGGCACCCAGCACGATCGCCAGCATCAATCCGACCTCGTGAAAAATCGGGTCCACCATCATCCCGCCGACGGCAGACAGCATCGCGATCAACACCGCGCTGGCGATGCAGTGAACGACGCATAGCCCCGACACGATGATCGCCAGGCGATCCAGTCGGGCGGTGCTGGCGGGATGAGACATTGTTGCCATCGCGGACACATGTAGCGCCGCGCCGGACAGGTTACAACATCACATCGTCAATAAACACGCCAGGTCGCGTACTTGGTACCTCCGCCAAGCGACGTGGGATGGGCGCGATGCGGGTGCGCGCCATTGCGGCAACGACGCCGCGCTTCTAGATGGCTGCATGCTCAAGCCCAGCCCTGGCTTTCGCGTTTCACCGCGGCCACTCGCCTTGGCGCGATGGCTTTATGTCGTCGCCGCCCTCATCGTTGTCATGGTTGCCGTCGGAGGCATCACGCGTCTGACCGAATCGGGGCTGTCGATCACGCAGTGGAAGCCGATCAGCGGGACCATTCCCCCGCTGAACGAGGCCCAGTGGATGGCGGAATTCCGCCATTACCAGCGCATCCCGGAATATCAGGAGATCAACCGCGGCATGACGCTGGACGGGTTCAAGCAGATCTTCTTCTGGGAATATGTCCACCGGCTGCTCGGCCGCGTTATTGGGCTCGCCTTTGCGCTTCCCCTGCTGTGGTTCGCGATCAAGCGGCAGATCCCGCGCGGCTATGGCCCGCGCCTCCTCGCGCTGCTCGCGCTGGGCGGCCTGCAGGGGGCAATCGGCTGGTGGATGGTCGCATCGGGCCTGTCGGTGCGAACCGATGTCAGCCACGTCCGCCTCGCAGTTCACCTGACGGCCGCGCTCGTCATCCTGGGCGGCGTGGTATGGACCGCACTGGACCTGCGCGATCTCGCGCGCGATCCGCTGGCGAAGCCCGCAGGACTGAAGCCGCTTGCCGCGGTCGCGATGCTGCTCCTGGGCATCCAGATCTTCATTGGCGCCTTCACCGCGGGGCTCAACGCCGGCTATGCGTTCAGCACCTGGCCGCTGATGGGCGACAGCTTCTTCCCGGCCGGTACGCCGATGCTGGAGCCGGCGTGGCGCAACCTCGTCGACAATCCCATCGTGGTCCAGTTCGTCCATCGCTGGTTCGCCTTCGCCGCGGCCGCCGCCGTGATCTGGCTCGCCTTTGCGGCACGGCGGCGCGGCGCGGTGAATGCCTGGGGCGCGGTCATCCTGCTGACCAGCCTTCAGATCCTGCTGGGAATCGCCACGCTGCTCACCGGTGTCGACCTCACCATCGCGGTCGCGCATCAGGTGAATGCTGCGATCCTGCTGATCGCCGTGGTCGCCGCCGGGCACACGCTGGGGCGGCGTCGCGCCTGAGCGCGGCGCAGCTCAGCTATAGCGCTCCTCCGCCCAGGGATCACCGCGTCGGTGATAACCGTTCACTTCCCAGAAGCCCGGGCGATCGGCACCCAATAGTTCGATCCCGCTGATCCACTTGGCGCTTTTCCAGAAATAGAGATGGGGGATCACCAGCCGCGCTGGTCCCCCATGCTCGCGCGTCAGCGGCCTTCCCCGCCATTCGCGCGCGATCAGCGCGTCCTCTGCGGCGAAATCGGCCAGCGGGACGTTGGTCGTATAGCCGTCATAACCGTGCAGCACGACAAAGGCGGCTTCGTCGCGCGGCTCGACCAGGTCGAGCAGCGTGCGGGTCGCGACGCCCGCCCAATCATTGTCGTAGCGCGACCAGGTTGTGACGCAGTGGATGTCACTCCGCCGCTCGGTCTGAGGCAAGGCCACGAACGCGGACCAGTCGAGCGATACCGGACGGGCCACCAGCCCCTTGATCGTCAGCCGCCATCGATCGGTCGACACATCGGGCTGGCGTCCCAGGTCCAACACCGGCCAGTCGCGCACCAGATGCTGGCCGGGCGGCAGGCGCTCATCCGCGCCGCGCGCTGCGCCGGTGATGAACTTGCCCTCGCTGGCCCAGCGCTGCTTGGTTCGGGTCAGCTTGGTGTCGTCAGGCAATGCGTCGTCCGCCACGGCTTCGATCCTCCTGCGCCCCGCCTGCATATGCCCGTTCCCTGCATATAGTGGCCACGCGAGTGATCCAAACGGCGCCCCTCGCGTTGTCAGCCATGAACGGCTGTCGCGCGAAAGGATCCTGGGTGGCTGACGAAAAGGATACGGTTCACTATTCGGGCGCCGCCGGCGGATGGGGCTCGGTACGCGGCATGACCGAAGTGCTCGCGCGTGAACGGCCCACGCCCGCCGCCCTCGACACCCTGCGGCGGCAGAACAAGCCCGGCGGCTTCATGTGCGTGTCCTGCGCTTGGGGGAAGCCGAAGCACCCCCATCCGTTCGAATTCTGCGAGAATGGCGCGAAGGCGACCTTGTGGGAAATGACGTCCCGCCGCTGCACGCCCGAGTTCTTCGCGCAACATACCGTGACGGAGCTGCGCGACTGGAAGGACTATGATCTGGAGCATCAGGGCCGCCTCACCCATCCGATGCGCTACGATCGCGCGACCGACAAATATGTCCCCTGTTCCTGGGACGAGGCGTTTACCGCGATCGGCACGGAGCTGAAGCGGCTCGACCCGAAAAGCACCGTCTTCTACGCCTCGGGCCGCGCCAGCCTTGAGACAAGCTACCTCTACGCCCTGTTCGCGCGCATGTACGGGCACAACAACCTGCCCGACAGTTCGAACATGTGCCACGAGACCACGTCGGTGGCGCTCAAGAAGGCGATCGGATCACCCGTGGGCACCTGCGTCCTCGAGGATCTCGAGAAATGCGACGCGATCTTCTTCTTCGGCCATAACACGGGATCAAATGCGCCCCGGCTACTCCATCCCCTGCAGGAGGCGGTGAAGCGCGGGGTGCAGATCGTCACCTTCAACCCGATCCGCGAGACGGGGCTGGAACGGTTCAAGAACCCGCAAAGCCCGGTCGAAATGCTCACCGGCAAGGAGACGGAAATCTCCTCGCTCTACCTGCAGGTAAAGGCGGGCGGCGACATTGCGGCGATCATGGGCATGATCAAACACGTCCTCTCCACCGAGGAACGGCGCTGGCGCGAGGACAAGCGCCATGTCCTGGACGTCGATTTCCTCGCACAGCACACGACCGGGTTCGAGACGGTGAAGGCCCATGCCGAGCAATTGTCGTGGGAGGAGATCGAACGCGAAAGCGGTTTGGCCCGGGCCGATCTCGAAAAGGCCGCCGACGTCTATATTGCGGCCGAACGCACCATCTTCATGTACGGCATGGGGCTGACGCAGCACGTGCACGGCTCCGACAATCTGACCACGCTCGTCGATCTTGCCTTGCTGAAAGGCAGCATCGGACGCGAAGGCGCCGGCATCTCGCCGATCCGCGGTCACAGCAACGTGCAGGGACAGCGCACAGTCGGCATCTCCGAAAAGCCCGAACTCGTCCCGCTCGACCGCATGGCCGAGCAATTCGTGTTCGACCCGCCCCGCGACACGGGCCTCAACACCGTCGATGCCTGCGAGAAGATCATTTCCGGCGAGGTGAAGGCCTTTATCGGCCTCGGCGGCAATTTCGTACGCGCCATCCCGGAACAGGTGAAGATGGAGCAGGCGTGGCAATCGATGCGCCTCACGGTCCAGATCGCCACCAAGCTCAACCGAAGCCACCTGATCAACGGCGAGGTCGCTTATCTCCTGCCGTGCCTCGGCCGGTCGGAACGCGACATGCAAGTGACCGGCGCGCAGGCAGTGACGATGGAGGATTCGTTGTCGTGCATCCATGGATCGCAGGGCAATGGTCACCCGGCCAGCGACCATCTGAAATCCGAAGTCGCGATCGTCTGCGGCATGGCCAAGGCGACGCTGCCGCCCAATCCGAAGGCGCGGTGGGACGACTGGACCGCCGATTACGGCCTGATCCGCGACCTGATCGAGGAAAGCTATCCGGAGATGTTCGCCGATTTCAACGCGCGCGTCTTCACGCCGGGCGGTTTCTACAAGGGCAATGCGGCGCGCGAACGGATCTGGAAGACGGAAAGCGGCAAGGCGGAATTCACCGTTCCCACCTCGCTCTCCGCGCTCGGCCTTGGCGACAAGGAAGGGCGCTGGCGGTTGATGACGCTGCGCTCGAACGATCAGTTCAACACCACCATCTACGGCTATTCCGACCGCCTTCGCGGGATCGAGGGCACGCGCGATGTCGTGCTGATGCATCCGGACGATATCGCGGCTGCCGGCCTAGCAGAGGGCCAGGTGGTCAGCCTCGCCAGCGATGCCGATGATGGGGAGCATCGTCAGGTCGATGGCCTGACCGTCACGCCCTATCTGCTGCCGCGCGGGTGCATCGGCGCTTATTACCCCGAAACCAATCCGCTGGTGCCGCTGTGGTACCATGACGAGGCATCCAAGACCCCGGCCTCGAAGGGCGTGCCCGTTCGCATCGTGACCTGAGCGGGGCGCGCCCTCTATCCGCTGTCGCGTCGGCGCGTTATGCGCTGCGCGTCCAGCACCGGTTTGTCCCGCAAGCCAACCCGCGTCCAATCGCACGGGTACAATTTGCGACGATTTCCCGGTGCCGCCGCGACATTTCCCCCACAACCCCGCCGTAGGACGTGATCATCCCACGTCGGTTCCGGAGCCTGTCCTTGTCGATCCTGCTGCTGCCCGCTTCTCTCGCCGCAATGACCGTCCCTGCCACTGCCACGCCGGTCCAGGTGGGCGAATTGCCACTGGCCGAAACCCAGTCGGCCGAATCCGAGACGGCCATCCCCCTGCAGGGCGAGCCGCAGTCGGTGGAGGAAGCGGAGGCTGAACTCGAGCTTGAGGATGACATCATCGTCACCGGCAGCCGGCAGCCGCGCGGATCGGTGATCGGTGACATCAAGCCCGAAGTGGTGCTGAGCGGCCGCGACATTCGCGCTTATGGTGCCAGCAACATCGGCGAATTGCTGGAGGAGCTTGCCCCGCTCACCGGCAGCATCCAGGGCCGCGGCGCCGGCGCCCCCGTGGTCCTGCTGGGCGGACGGCGGATCAGCGGCTTCCGCGAGATCCGCGGCCTGCCGCCAGAGGCGATCCAGCGCGTCGACATCCTGCCGGAGGAAGTCGCGCTGAAATACGGCTATCGCCCCGATCAGAAGGTGGTGAACATCGTCCTGCGGCGCCGCTTCAATGCGGTGACGGCGGAGGCGGATACCGGCTTTGCCACCGATGGCGGGCGTCAGGTGCATGAGGCGACGCTCAACTACCTTCGCCTGGGCAACGGCAACCGCTTCAGCGTCGATGGCGAATATACCCACAGCAACCCGCTGTTCGAAACGCAGCGCAACCTGGCGGAGGCCGATCCGAACCGCACGTTGCTATCGGCCAGCGACGCAGCGAAGCTGAACGCGACGTACAACCAGACCATTTTCGGCAATGTATCGGCCACGATCAGCGGTGAGCTGGAAGGCGCCGATACCCGCGCCGGCCTTGGTACGTCGTCAGACGGCCAGCGGCTGCTGCGCGAGGGGCGCACCCGCACCGGCGTGCTCAATTACGCCCTGAACGGCGACCTTGATCAATGGCGCTGGTCGCTAAACGGCGGCTATACGCGCGACTGGTCGACAACCCTCACCGATCGCGACGGCGGCCCGGGCAGCGGCACCCGCCGCGACCGGGCGGAGTCGGTAGCGCAAACGATCGAGACCGAAGGGACGCTCAGCGGCAGCCTGTTCGATCTTCCCGCCGGCGCGGTGACGACCACGCTGAAGGCTGGCTTCACCCTGCGCGACATCAGCGGCGAATCGCGCCGGGCCGGCCTCGTGACCGCGACCGACCTGTCGCGCGACCAGGGATCGGGCCAAGCGAACATCGACATTCCGCTATTCCGCAACGGCCCCATCGGCGCCCTGTCGGCGACGATCAACGGCGGGGTCGATCAGCTGTCGGATTTCGGCACGCTAGGATCGGTCGGCTATGGCTTCAACTGGCGGCCGGTCGAGGCCGTGCGCCTGATCGGCTCGGTCGCGCATGAGCAGGGTGCGCCGACGATCCAGCAGCTCGGCAATCCGTTGATCGTCACGCCCAACGTCCGCGTATTCGACCTGGTGACCGGCCAGACGGTGGATGCGACCACCATCACCGGCGGCAATCCGAACCTTGCGGCCGACCAGCGCCGCGTGCTGAAGCTGGGCCTGACGGTGAAGCCGATCAGCGACACCAACCTGACGCTGCTTGCCAATTACACAGACAGCCGCATCGACAATCCGATCGCAAGCTTTCCGACCGCGACGCCGGAAATCGAGGCGGCCTTCCCCGGCCGGTTCGATCGTGACGCGGCCGGCACGCTGATCAGCATCGACACGCGGCCCGTGAACTTCGATCGCAGCCGCAGCCGGCAGATCCGTTGGGGCTTCAACTGGACCGAGACGCTGGAGGCGCCGCCGCCGACCGGCCCTGACGGCCAGCCGCTGACCGCCGAACAGATTGCGGAACGCCGCGCCGCCTTTCGCGAGCGGGGGCGTTCCGGGGCGGGCGCCAGTCCGGCTGGCGGCGAGGCGAGCCAGACGGGCGTGCGCTCCGCGGGCGATCGCGGACCGGGCGGCTTTGCCGGACGTGGCGGTGGTGGCTTTGGCCGCGGCGGGTTCGGCGGCGCACGCCAGGGCCGCGTGCAGCTCAGCGTGTTCCATACCTGGCGCCTCGAGGACACGATCCTGATCCGGCCCGGTCTGCCCGAACTCGACCTGTTGAGCGGTTCGGCCATCGGTGCGCGGGGCGGCCAGCCGCGGCACCAGGTGGAGTTCAACGCCGGATACAACCGCCACGGCATCGGCGTCCGGCTGAACGGCACGTGGCAGGAGGGCACGACCCTTCTCGCCAACCCCAACGGCGCCCCCTCGCCCGAGGATCTCAGCTTCGGCGCGCTCTTCACCGCCAACCTGCGTGTTTTCGCGGATCTCAGCCAGCAGCGCGCGCTGGTGCAGAAGGCGCCGTTCTTCCAAGGCTCGCGCGTCACCCTGTCAGTCAACAATCTCTTCAACCAGCGGCTCGACGTACGTGATGCTGCCGGCGCCGTTCCGATCGGTTACCAGCCGGCGCTGCTCGACCCGCTGGGCCGTTCGGTGAGGCTGAGTTTCCGCAAGCTGTTCTTCTAGGATCAGGCGACAGGTATCGTTTTACCCGTCAGGAAAGCCGCTGAATCGTTGACTTTCAGCAGGCCTTTGTCCAATGCGCTCACTGTCACGCCGCCCCTTGACGGGGTGGCGTATCTGTTTCTTGCAAAGGTCCAAGCCCATGAAGGCGCTGATGAAGACCACCAAGGCGGCCAAGCCCGCAGAGGTGGAAAAGAAGTGGCACATCGTCGATGCCACCGACCTGGTGGTCGGTCGTGCAGCGGTCGTGATCGCCAACGTCCTGCGCGGCAAGCACAAGCCGTCGTTCACCCCGCACGTAGATTGCGGTGACAATGTCATCGTGATCAACGCCGACAAGGTGCGCTTCACCGGCAACAAGCTGGCCGACAAGGTCTATTACAAGCACACCGGTTATGCCGGCGGCATCAAGGGCGTCACCGCCGCAAAGGTGCTGGAAGGCCGCTTCCCCGAGCGCGTGCTCGAAAAGGCTGTTGAGCGCATGATCCCGCGCGGCCCGCTGGGCCGTCAGCAGATGCGCAACCTGCGCATCTTCAAGGGCGCTGAGCACCCGCACGAAGCGCAGAACCCCGAGGTCCTCGACATCGCCGGCATGAGCCGCAAGAACAAGGTGGGCGCATAATGTCCGACAATCGCCAGTCCCTCGCCGATCTCGGCGCCGCGCTCAGCGAGCAGCGCGAAACCGCCGTCGCTGCTGCAGAAGAGAAGGCCGAGGCCTATCTCGAAGGCAAGATCGACGAGCCGTCGCAGCGCGCCCCGCTGCGTGCGCAGGAACTCGACAAGTACGGTCGCGCCTATGCCACCGGCCGTCGTAAGGACGCGGTTGCCCGCGTGTGGCTGAAGCCGGGTTCGGGCAAGATCACGATCAACGGTCGTGATCAGGAAGTGTATTTCGCACGTCCGACGCTGCGCCTCGTCATCAACCAGGTGTTCGGCATCACCGAGCGCGAAGGTCAGTACGACGTGATCTGCACCGTCAAGGGCGGCGGTCTGTCGGGTCAGGCCGGCGCGGTGAAGCACGGCATCAGCCAGGCGATCACCAAGTACGAGCCGGCGTTGCGCGCCCCGGTGAAGGCAGCGGGCTTCCTGACCCGCGACAGCCGTACCGTCGAGCGTAAGAAGTACGGCCGCGCCAAGGCACGCCGCAGCTTCCAGTTCTCGAAGCGCTAAGGCTTATTGCAGCGGCGCCGGTCTTGCCGGTCCGCTGCTGGCCACTGGCTGCACAAAGGGGCAGTTCCGCAAGGAGCTGCCCTTTTTTGTTGTGTTTCGGGCTGGGCCATCACGCCGAGGAAAATCGCGCGAGACCTGCATCGCATGCGGGCGCGGTGATCCTATATGGGTGCGATGGACGCACTTGCCGATCTGGCTCCCCATTATCCGCTGATCCTTGGCCTTTTCGCTCTCGTCGTGATCGCAGGCTTCCTGCGACGCCTGCCGGTGATCGGCCGCCTCGTCAGTCTTGCCATGTGGGTGGCGCTGATCGGCGCGCTGGTATTCGTCCTGGGCGAGCGCGAACGCTTCGATCCCTATCTCGGCCGTGTCGCCGAGGTGCTGGACCTGTCGGGGCAGCAGGTGGAGGGCGCCGAGACGCGCATCCGGATGAGCCCGGACGGGCATTTCTGGGCCAATGTCAGCTTCGGCCGGGTGAAGCGGCGTATGCTGGTGGACAGCGGAGCGACGGTGACCGCGCTCTCGCTGGATACGGCAAATGCCGCGGGCCTCGATGTGCGTGACGCGATGTTCCCGATGCTGCTGCGAACCGCCAATGGCACGATCCGCGCGCAGACCGCGACGATCGGCGAGCTGTCCCTTGGCAACATCGTCGCGCGTGACGTGCCCGTCGTCGTGTCGCCCGCCTTCGGGGAGACGGACGTGCTGGGCATGAACTTCCTGTCGCGGCTGAAATCCTGGCGGGTCGAGGGTCGCACGCTCGTGCTGGTCCCCAACAATCCGCAGCCGGTCACATCCGGATGATGTGGTGACCGAGGCGCTCTGCCTCCTCCGGGTCGTGCGTTACGATCAGCATCGGCAGGCGCAGCTCGTCGCGCAGCCGCTCGATCTCCTGCATCGCCTCCTCGCGCCGCGCACGATCGAGCGAGGCGAGCGGTTCGTCGAGCAGCAGGAAATCGGGGGCACTGAGCAGCGCACGCCCAATCGCCACGCGCCGCGCCTCTCCGCCTGACAGGCTGCGCGGCCAGCGCTCCAGCAGCGGCTCGATCTCCAGCGTCGCGGCGATCCGGGGCAGCGCTAACGCGTCGCTCGCCCCGTAGAGGAGGTTCCGGCGCACGGAGAGATGCGGAAACAGCCGCGGCTCCTGAAAAACCACGCCGGCGCGGCGGCGATGCGGCGGCACGTCGATCCGCGCGGCCGCATCGTACAAAGTGCGGCCACCGACCCTGACATGGCCGACGCTCGGCACGAGCAGCCCGGCGATCATCATCAGTACGCTGGTCTTTCCCGCGCCCGACGGACCGACGAGGACGGTGCTTCGTGCGTCGGAGCGGAACGCGGTGCCGATCACCCGCTCACCGCGCCGGACGGTCAGGTCGATGTCAAAGGACATGGAGCCGCCGTCCCTGCCGCCGCGCCACCGCCTCCGACACCACCAGCGCCGCCAGGCTGAGGCCGACCGAAATCGCCGCAAGTCGCCACACGATCGCCTCGCCGCCCGGCTGCTGAAGCGCGGCATAGATCGCCAGCGGCAGCGTCTGCGTTTCGCCCGGCACGTTGGAGACGAAGGTGATCGTCGCGCCGAACTCCCCAAGCGACCGCGCAAAGCCGAGCACCACGCCCGCGAGGATCCCGGGCAGCGCGAGCGGCAGCGTGATGGTGGCAAAGGCGCGCCACCGCCCTGCCCCCAGCGTCCGCGCCGCTTGCTCGAGCCGCTGGTCCACTGCCTCTATCGACAGCCGCATCGCGCGCACCATCAGCGGCAGCGCCATAATACCCGCAGCGATCGCCGCCCCGGTCCAGCGGAACATCACGCTGACCCCGAACCATCGCTCCAGCGGCCCGCCGATCGGCCCGCCCGGAGCAAAAACCAGCAGCAGAACCCAGCCAGTGACCACCGGCGGCACCACGAGCGGCAGATGAATGATCCCATCGAGGAGCACCTTGCCCGGAAAGTCGGTGCGGGCGAGAAGCCAGGCGAGCGCAAAGGCGATCGGCAGCATGCCAAGCGTCGCCACCCCGCCAACCAGCAGCGACAGGCGCACGACGGTGGCGATCTCCTCCGTCATGGGCGGGTCAAGCCGTGCTGCACCAGGATCGACTGACCGGCGGGTGACAGCAGGAACCGGCGGAAGCCCTCGGCGTCCGGGTGCCTCGCGCTGACAAGCCGCGCGACCGGGTAATGGACCGGCGGATGACTGCCGGGGGGAAAGCGGCCGACGATGCGCAGCCGCGGCGCGATCCGGGCGTCGGTGGCATAGACGATGCCATAGGGCGCAGCGCCACGCTCCACCAGCGACAGTGCGGCGCGCACGCTTTCCCCGCGAACGACGCGGCGCGCGACCATCGGCCACGCGCCCAGCCGCTCGAGGGCCGTCTTGCCGTAGCGGCCGGCAGGCACTGCGGCTGGATCGCCCATGGCGAATGGGCCCGCCGCCAGCAAGGTGCCGAGAGCGCGCCCCCGCATGCCGCCAAGTTCCTGCCCGCGTCCGGGCGCGGCAACGACGACCAGCCGGTTGCCGGCAAGGACCGCGCGGGTGCCGGGCACCAGCCGCCCCTTTTCGGCGAGCCACTCCATCCAGCGGTCATCCGCGGATACGAACAGATCGGCTGGGGCGCCGGCGCCGATCTGCCGTGCGAGCGCAGAGGATGCAGCGAAGGACAGCACCGGGCGCGGGTGGCCACTGGCAGCCCATCGGTCCGCCGCCTCGCCCAGCGCCTCCTGCATGCTGGCCGCCGCGAGGACCAGCGGCCCACGCGCCTGCGCCGCCGCGGGTCGCCCCAGCAACGCGAACAGCATGAAAAACAATGACCACAGGCGCATCGCATTCCCCCCGGCCGCGCGCTCTTACCACGGAGTTTCCCGCCGACCAGCAGGACTGTCAGGTGGACAAGCGCTGGCCCCTTGTCCTAGCGACATGAGGATAACGGAGAGGAGCGGCCATGCACATGCAGGACCGGCACAGGCGACACGCATGAGCGAGATCGGAACGATGCTCGCCGACACCGCCGAGCGGCTGTTTACCACCCATGCCGAGGCGATCGAGCAAGCGGGGACGCGCGGCGAGTGGCCCGCCGCCGCGTGGGACGCGATCGAGGAAAGCGGCATGCCGCTCGCCCTCGTGGCCGAGGACCATGGCGGCTTCGGCGTCCCCATTGCGGAAGCACTTGCGCTCGTGCGACTGACCGGCACGCACGCCCTTGCGCTGCCGCTGGCCGAAACGATGATCGCCAATGCCGCGCTCGCCGCGGCGGGCTTGCCGCTCGGCGACGGCCCGATCGGCCTCGCGGACGACGCGAAAGGCCCCGTTCCGTGGGGCCGTTTCGTCCAGACCGTGGTGGCGACCGAAGCGGGCCAGCTTCACCGCGCCTCCTCGCCACGCGTGACACGAGAGGGCAAGAATATGGCCGGCGCACCGCGGGACCTGCTCGATCTGGCAGAGGGACCGTCAGCGCCCTTCCCCGCCGGGACGTTGCTTGACTGGGCAGCGCTCGCACGCGCGCTGCAGATGGCGGGGGCGCTTGATCGCGTCCTCCAGCTGACCGTCGATCACGTGACCACGCGCGTCCAGTTCGGCCGCCCCCTCGCCAAGTTCCAGGCGATCCAGCAGGAACTGGCGAAACTGGCGGGCGAGGTCGCCGCGGCATCTGCCGCCGCCGATCAGGCCGTCGATGCGTATGTGGCTGGCGGCGACATCACCTTCGCGGTCGCGGTAGCCCGCACGCGCATCGGCGAGGCAGCGAGCAAGGCCAGCGCGATCGCGCATCAGCTGCACGGGGCGATCGGCTTCACCCGCGAACACGTGCTGCACCGCTACACCACCGCGCTTTGGGCGTGGCGGGATGAATATGGGACGCAGCGACAATGGACGCTGGTGCTGGGCAAGCGCGCGCTCGCCGCGGGACCTGACGGATATTGGCCGATGGTGGTGGCAGCATGACGACCCTGCACTTTCCCTCACCCGCCCGCCACGAGGCAGCCGAGGCGCTTCGAGAAGAGGTACGCGCGTTCCTCGCTGACGAGCTCGCCACGCGCCCGCCGCTCGCCCGTGCGGACAGCTGGAACGGCTTCGATCGCGATTTCAGCCGCAAGCTGGGCCAGCGCGGCTGGCTCGGCATGACCTGGCCAAAGCAATATGGCGGTCACGAGCGCAGCGCCTTTGAACGCTATGTCGTCGTCGAGGAGACGCTGGCTGCCGGGGCGCCGGTTGCCGCACACTGGATCGCCGACCGCCAGAGCGGCCCCAGCCTCCTCAAATACGGGACGGAGGAGCAGAAGCAGGCCATCCTCCCGGGCATCGCGGCGGGCGAGACGGTGTTCTGCATCGGCATGAGCGAGCCCGATTCCGGGTCAGACCTGGCCGCGACCCGTACGCGCGCCGTGCCAGCCGATGGTGGGTGGCGCGTCACCGGCACGAAGCTGTGGACGACGGGCGCGCACGACGCCGATTACATGATCCTGTTCTGCCGGACGAGCGGCACCCCGGCCGATCGTCAGGCTGGCACCAGCCAGCTCCTTGTCGATCTGCGCACCACCGAAGGGATCACGATCCGTCCGATCATCGACCTTGCCGGGCAGCATCATTTCAACGAGGTGCATTTCGAGGATGCCTTCCTTCCCGCCACCGCGCTGATCGGTACCGAAGGCGCCGGCTGGGAACAGGTGATGAGCGAGCTCGCGTTCGAACGCAGCGGGCCCGAGCGGTTCCTGTCCTCGATGCAATTGCTGATCGAACTGGTGGGCGTGCTTCAGGATGCGCCCGGCGAGGCTGCGCAGCTCGCCCTCGGGCGCCTCACCGCGCATCTCATCACCCTGCGCCGCCTGTCGCGCGGCGTCGCCGTGATGCTGGAGGCAGGCGAGAACCCGGGCACCCATGCAGCGATCGTCAAGGATCTGGGGGCGACGTTCGAACAGGAGCTGCCGGATATCGCGCGCAGCCTCGTCGATGCCGAACCGGACGCTGCGTCGACATCAGACTTCGTCGCCGTTCTGGCACATATCACGATGAATTCACCCAGCTTTTCCCTGCGCGGCGGAACACGCGAGATCCTGCGCGGCATCATTGCACGCGGGCTCGGGCTGCGCTGAGACCAATTCGGAGAACACCATGACCGTCGTTACCACCGAGATCCGCGGCCCGATCGCGATCCTCCGCCTCAACCGGCCAGACGCGATGAACGCGCTTGGCGCCGACGGCGATGGCGAGGCGGTTCGCGCCGCCTGCGACGCGCTGAACGCTGACCTCTCGATCCGCTGCGTGATCCTGACCGGCGAGGGCCGCGCCTTCTCGGCTGGCGGCGATATCAAGAAAATGGCCGATCCGGAGGGCCCCTTCTCCGGCGGTGGGCTGCCGATCCGCAGCCATTATCAGCGTAACATCCATCGCATCGCCCGCGCGCTCTTCTCCCTCGACATGCCGGTGATCGCCGCGGTGAATGGCGCCGCGATCGGGCTTGGCTGCGACGTGGCGTGCATGGCGGACATCCGCATCGCGTCGGACAAGGCGAAGTTCGGCGTCACCTTCCTGAAACTCGGGCTGGTGCCGGGCGACGGCGGATCATGGCTGCTGCCGCGCGCGATCGGGATGAGCCGGGCGGCCGAGCTGTTCTTCACCGGCGACGTTATCGATGCGTCCACGGCAGCCGACTGGGGCCTCGTCAGCCGGGTCGTGCCCCATGACAGCCTGATGGATGAGGCGCTGGCGCTGGCGGGCCGTATCGCTGCGCTCCCGCCTCATTCGCTGCGCCTGACGAAGTCGCTGCTGCGGCAGGGGCAGACGAGCAGCTACGATCAGGCACTCGATTCGGCATCGACCGCGCAGGCCGTCAGCCATGCGACCGACGACCATCGGGAGGGCGTGGCCGCGCTGCTGGAGAAACGTGACCCGGTGTTCTCGGGCCGCTGACGCCCGGCGGCCGCGCCTTCAGCCCTTTGGTGGTCCGGTGCCGTCGTCGGGCGCCATCAGATACTCGCGCTCCTCGGCCGTGCTGTCACGGCCGAGCGCAGCATTGCGCGTCGGAAAGCGGCCAAAATGCTCCACCACGTCGCGGTGGCCGATCGCGAATGGCACGTTCGGTCCGCCCAGCGCGGTGAATTTCTCCACTGACAGGCGCTGCAGCAGCAGATCCTCGGCATGCATCAGCGGCATGTAGAGAAAGGCGCGCTCTTCCTCGACATAGCGGGCTTCCCAGCCGTTGGAGATGGCCAGCAGCGTCAGCTCCACCGCCAGATCATCAGCCTCATAGGCCCGCGGCGAATCGCGGTAAATGTTGCGGGAGAACTGGTCGAGCAGGATGACCGCGGCGAGCAACTCATCCGGCCCGTCGCGCCACCCGGCGGCGCCGCTGGCATAGACCTGGTCACGCAGCGCGCCGAACCGCGTTCTGATCTCCTCATCGAGTTCCGGGTCGCGCTTGAACTGGCGTTCCATCGGCAGCGCGAACCAGAAGTCGAGCACCGCGCGCGCCTCATCGTGGACTAACCGCGAATGTATCCCTAGATCGCCAGCCATGCTCGCCTCCCGTTCGCCCGACGTGATTACCCTGGGCTGTCGATTGAACCTTGCCGAGAGCGAAACGATCCGCGCGCTCGCCGGCTCGCGAGATATGGTGGTGATTAATGGCTGCGGCGTGACAAACGAGGCCGTTCGCCAGACCCGCGTCGCGGTGCGCCGCGCGCGTCGCGATCGCCCGGCGGCGGAGATTGTGGTGACGGGCTGTGCATCCGACATGGATACGGCCGCCTTCGCCGCGATGCCGGAGGTGGACCGCGTCGTACCGAACGCGGCCAAGCTCCTCCCCGCGACGTGGGGCGGCTTTCCCAACCACCGACCCACCCGCCGCCATGCCCGCGCCTTTGTCGGGGTGCAGAACGGCTGTGATCATTCCTGCACCTTCTGCGCCATCCCGCTCGGTCGCGGCCCGAGCCGGTCGGAGCCCGTGGGCCAGGTGGTCGCGCGCGTCGCCGCCCTGGTCGAGGATGGCGCGCGCGAGGTGGTGCTGACCGGGGTCGACCTTACCAGCTACGCCGACGGCCTCGGCACGCTGGTGGAGGCGATCCTGACGGGTGTGCCGCGGTTGCCCCGCCTTCGCCTTTCCTCGCTCGACACGATCGAGATCGACGATCACCTCTTCGATCTGGTGACCAGCGAGGAGCGCGTGATGCCGCACCTCCATCTTTCGCTCCAGGCCGGTGACGATCTGACTTTGAAGCGGATGAAGCGCCGTCATTCACGAGCGCAAGCCGTCGCGATGGTGGCCCGGCTGAAGGCGAAGCGCGCGATCGCAATCGGCGCGGACCTGATCGCCGGTTTCCCGACCGAGAGCGAGGAAGCCGCGGCCAATACGCTGCGCCTGCTGGCCGATTGCGACATCGTTCACGCGCATATCTTCCCTTTCTCACCCCGCGATCGCACCCCGGCAGCCCGCATGCCCCAGGTGGCGCCGGGCGTCGCCCGCGAGCGTGCCGCACGCCTGCGTGAGGCTGCCGCGACCCGCCGCGCCGGGTGGCTCGCCACGCTGGTCGGCAGTGACCAGCAGATTGTTATCGAGAAACCCGGCGATCGCGGCCACACGCCCGCCTTCGCCGAGGTACGCTTGCCCCACCCGATGGCGACCATCGGTGATATCGCGACCGTGCGGATCACTGCTGCCGCCGACGATCATCTCATCGGAATTCCTGCATGACCGACAACCGATCCTGGCACGACAAGCTCCTGGGCGGATTTCGCCGTACGTCAGACCGGCTGGTCGGCAACCTTGCCGGACTGGGAACGGCCCGGCTGGACGATGCGACGCTGGACGAGATCGAAGAGGCGCTGATCGCGTCGGATCTCGGCCCGGAAACCGCCGCCCGCATCCGCGCCCGGCTTGCCGAGGGCAGCTATGAGCGGAACATGGAGGAACTGGGCATCCGCCTCGTCGTCGCCGAGGAGGTCGAAAAGGTTCTAGAAAAGGTCGCCAAGCCACTGGAGATCGACGCTTTTCCGCGGCCGCAGGTGGTACTGGTGATCGGCGTGAACGGATCGGGAAAGACCACCACCATCGCAAAGCTTGCGCACCTGTTCATGGAGCAGGATTATGGCGTGATGCTCGCGGCAGGCGACACGTTCCGCGCCGCGGCGATCGGCCAGCTCGCGACCTGGGCGGAGCGGATCGGCGTGCCGATCGTGACCGGTCCGGAGGGCGGCGACGCGGCCGGCGTGGTGTGGGACGCAGTGAAGAAAGCCACCGAGACGGGCATCGACGTGCTGATCGTCGACACCGCGGGACGGCTGCAGAACAAGCGCGAGCTGATGGACGAACTGGCCAAAATCCGCCGCGTGCTTGGCCGCATCAACCCGGCCTCTCCGCACGACGTGGTGCTGGTGCTCGACGCCACCACCGGCCAGAATGCGCTGAGCCAGATCGAGGTGTTCAAGGAAGTCGCGGGCGTCACCGGGCTGGTGATGACCAAGCTGGACGGCACCGCGCGCGGCGGCGTTCTGGTGGCAGCAGCAGAACGTTATGGCTTGCCGATCCACGCGATTGGCGTCGGCGAGTCGATGAACGACCTGCGCCCGTTCGACGCGCATGAAGTCAGCCGGATCATCGCGGGCGTGGATCAAGCACGCTGATCGACCGTTCGCGTCAGACCAATTGTTGAGCCGCGGCCGCTCGTTCCCGGGCGGCCCGACCAGCGGAGTAACTGGTGAGTACCGAAACCAAAAACACCTCGGGCCTGCGGCTCGCGCTCGATTACGGGCCGTTGATCGTCTTCTTCGCGGTCAACTTCCTTGCGCCCGGGCCCGCGATTGCCCGCATTCTCGCGGCGACCGCCGCGTTCATGATCGCCATGGCGGTGGCGCTCGGCATTTCGTGGTGGAAGACGCGCCACATTCCGCCGATGCTGCTGATCTCCGGCGCGCTGGTGATCGTGTTCGGCGGCCTGACGATCTGGTTCCAGGACGAACGCTTCATCAAGATGAAGCCGACGTTCGTCTATGCGATCTTCGCCGCCGTGCTCGGCTTCGGGCTCGCCACCGGCCGCCCGCTGCTGCAGCTCCTGCTGGAAAGCGCCTACCCCGGGCTGACGGCGGACGGATGGCGCAAGCTGACGCGCAACTGGGTCATCTTCTTCCTGTTCATGGCCGTGCTGAACGAGGCGGTCTGGCGGTCGACCAGCACCGATTTCTGGGTCGGCTTCAAGCTGTGGGGCGCGATCCCGCTGACCATGATCTTTGCCATCGCCAACGTGCCGATGCTGATGCGTCACGGGCTGCAGGCGGGCAACATTCCCGACACGATCCCGCCGCAGGAATGAGGGACGCGGGTGGTGACCAGGCCAGGGCTTGTTGCGGCAGGGTAGGAAGTCGCTGCAGCGCGCCTATCTTGCGCTGATGCCCGCATCTTACCGGCCGGTTGACGGCCCTCCCCCGCACAGCCTGAACGCCGCCGCAGTGTCTTTGCGCGGGACGGCCCGCCAGTGACCGACTCGCTGTTTCAGACGACGGTCCGCAAGCCCCTGGCAGAGGAGCTTCGTCCTGCGCGGCTGTCCGACGTCATCGGCCAGGATCATCTGCTGGCGCCGACCGCGCCGCTCGGGCGCATGGTGCAGGCGAAGCGGTTGTCCTCTTTCGTCCTGTGGGGGCCGCCCGGTGTCGGCAAGACCACCATCGCCCGCCTGATCGCGCGTGAGACGGGCTATGAGTTCATCCAGCTGTCTGCGGTGTCGACAGGGATCGTTGACCTCCGAAAGGCGATCGCGGCCGCCGCTGATCTGCGTGCGATCAGCGGACGGTCGACGGTGGTTTTCATCGATGAGCTTCACCGCTTTTCGCGCCCGGTGCAGGACGCGATGCTGCCGGCGATCGAGGACGGCACCTTCGTCCTGATCGGCGCGACGACCGAGAACCCGAGCTTCAGCCTCGTCTCCGCGCTTCTTTCCCGTGCCAAGGTGCTGACGCTCAATCGCCTCGACACGCCAGCGCTGTCGCAGGTGCTGGCGCGTGCGGAGCGGCTGATCGGACGCGCCCTGCCGCTCGATGCTGCGGCGCGCGACGTGCTGGTCGACATGGCCGACGGAGATGCGCGCTACATGCTGGGCATTTGCGAGGATCTTCTCACATTGGATGAGAAGGAGCAGCTGGATCCGGCCGCCCTCGCCGCCTTCGCGCTTCGCCGCGCACCGCTCTACGACAAGGGGCAGGAAGAACATTACAATCTGCTCAGCTGCTTCCACAAAAGCCTGCGCGGCAGCGACGCGGATGCTGCACTCTACTGGGCGGCGCGGATGACCAACGGCGGCGAGGATCCGGCGGTGCTGTTCCGCCGCCTTGCCTGCGCCGCCTCCGAGGATGTCGGCATGGCGGATCCCCAGGCGCTGGTGCAGGTGCTGACGGCGTGGCAGGCGTTTGAAAGGATTGGCTGGCCCGAGGGGCGGCTGTTCCTGGCGCAAGCCATCAATTACGTCGCGACCGCGCCGAAATCGAACGCTTCCTACCTCGCCTTTGGCCGCGCCACCGATCTTGCGCGCCGTACTGGTTCGCTCCCCCCGCCCAAGCACATCCTGAACGCGCCGACCGCGCTGATGAAGGAGCACGGCTATGGCGCGGGCTACCGCTACGATCACGATCAGCCCGATGCCTTTTCGGGCCAGGAGTTCTTCCCGGACGAGATTGCCGCCGGGCCGCGCGAGCCGCTTTATCGCCCCAATGAACGCGGGTTTGAGCGCGACGTACGCAAGCGGCTGGCGTTCTGGCAGGCGCGTCGCTCCCGGGGCGAGACAGACGATCGTTGATGCGCCTAAGGGCGATGCTGGAACAGGTGGAGGAAGTCGCACGTGGGCATCAGGGGTGACGTCGGGAACAGGTTCAGGTCGACTGCACGAGCATGGCGGCTCACCGCCGGCGCAGCCTGCGGCAAGCGGGGGCGCACCCACGGCATGGCCGCCGCGCTGATCGGGGCGGCGACGATCGCATCCGCTGCGCCAACTACCGCGGGCGCTCAGGTCATCGGTGCGCAAACCTCCACCGCCTATCAGGAGGCGATTGCGGCGGGCTACAAGGCGCTTGCGCTGTGCGAAGGGGTGATCGCCGCCGGCCGGACCGAGGCGCAGGTCGAGGCGCTCGAACTCCGCGGGATCTACCCGGAATATCAGCCGCTGCTCCCGCGCCTGCGCGCCACGATCGACCGTCCCAACCGCAGTGTTCAGGTTGCCTTCGCCACCGATCTGCCCCCACGGCGCGCGGATTGGTCGCCGCGCACCGGCTGCGTCCTCCAGCCGATCGGCCGCGTCGTTGCGCCGTGGCCGGCAACACCGCCCGCCGCCTCGCTGCCACTGCCGGGGGACTCACGGCCGTGGCCGCTCGGCGACTCGGGCATCGCGCCGCGCCCACGCCCCGCGCTGGCACAGACCGTCGCGCGTGCCTTCGACCGCAGCACCTACAAGGGCGAGACGGTCGGGGTCGTCGTGCTGCACGATGGGCGAATCGTGGCGGAGCGTTACGCGGACGGCTTCGGCCCGTTCACTTCCAACCGCACCTGGTCGGTGGCGAAGAGTATTGCGGGCACATTGGCCGGCATGGCGGTGCGGGACCTGAAGATCGACCCGCGCAAGCCCGCGCCTATTCCCGAATGGAGCCACCCCGCCGATCCGCGCCGCGCGATCACGCTGGACCAGCTCCTTCGCATGTCGTCGGGTCTCCATTCCGATCATTACGGCAATCGCACCGATGCGATCTATTTCGGCGGCACCACCGTCACCGAACAGGCGACCGGCTGGCCGCTGGAGGTGAAGCCGGGCACGCGCTTCCGCTATGCCAACAACGACATCATGCTGGCGGCGCGCGCTATCCGCGCCGCGATGAACAATGATACGCGCTACGCCGCCTGGCCGTCGCAGCTGTTCACCCCGCTCGGCATGAAACACACGACGGCCGGGACCGATTGGCAAGGCAATCTGATCCTCTCCAGCCAGGTCTATACCACCGCTCGCGACCTCGCGCGGTTGGGGCAGTTCTGGCTGCAGGACGGCGTCTGGCAGGGCAAGCGCCTGCTGCCGGACGGCTGGATGCGCTACATGACGACAGCCAGCGGCCCGCAGCCCGCCGATGGCCCCGGCTATGGCGCCACCATGTGGCTGTTCGGACCGGCGCAGGGCCTACCCGCAGGCAGCTATTCGGCGCAGGGCAATCGCGGGCAGTACGTGATGGTGGTCCCGTCGGAGAAGCTGGTGATCGTCCGCCGCGGTGAGGACCCCACCAACGCCCGTTTCGACATCGCCCGCTTTACCGCTGACGTGATCCGGAACCTGAAATGATGGGCGTCTGTACCGTTCGGGGGCGGCGGCGCTGACCCATTTTCGTCAGTTCGCGGCGATCGACTGGTCTGGGGCGAAGGGGTCTCGCCACAAGGGGATCGCCGTTGCGCTCTGCCACGCCGGCGAGGAGGCGCCGCGTCTCGTCTCCCCGCCTGGCCGCTGGTGGTCGCGAACGGAGGTCTGCGCCTGGCTGCGCGATCATGCGCACGAACCACTGCTGGTCGGGATCGATTGCAGCTTCTCCGCACCCTTCCTCGCCCGAGGCGCGCATCTGCCGGGCGAAACCCGGACCGAAACGGCCCGCGCGCTGTGGGCCTATGTCGACGAACAAAGCAGCGACGAGGATTTGGGGGCGGCCTCCTTCCTGGAAGCACGGCGGGGCCGACACTTTTATCTCGGCGCGGCTGACGGGCCGAAGGCACAGTTCCTCCACTGGCGCACGTGCGAGATGGTCGGCGATCGATCGACCAAGCCGACCACGGTCTATGATGCGATCGGTGCGGCGCAGGTCGCCAAGGCGAGCTTCGCGGGAATGAGGATGCTCCACCATCTGGACGGAGCGCTGGCGATCTGGCCGTTCGACTCGAAACCTGATGAGGGGGCGGTACTGGTGGAGATCTACACCGCCATGGCGGCGCGCACGGCCGGCCTGCCACGCGGCCGAAGCAAGCTACGCGATGCAGTCTCATTGGACGATGCACTCGGGCACCTTGGCAGCCGCCCGCATGAACCGCTGACGCAGTATGACGATCACTCGACCGACGCGATCCTGGCCGCCGCCTGGCTGCGCGCCAATGCAGACCGAGCCGACTTGTGGGTCCCGCCCGGGCTCGACGCTCAGGTTCGGCAAACCGAAGGCTGGACCTTCGGCGTCACCTGACGCATGGAGCGCCGACACGCCGGTTTAGCTCAGCTGGTAGAGCAGCGGTTTTGTAAACCGAAGGTCGCGGGTTCGATCCCTGCAACCGGCACCATTTCCCGACGCAACCTCGCTGGTGGAGGGGCGTTCCACGAACGCAATGATCCGCATCGCAAGCTATAACATGCGCAAGGCGATCGGCACCGACCGGCGCCGCAACCCGGAACGCGTGCTGGAGGTCCTGCACGAACTGGATGCGGACGTCATTGCCCTGCAAGAGGCGGACCGGCGGTTTGGCGCGCGGGCAGCGGTGATCACCCCGCATCTTCTGGACGAGCATAGCGACTGGAAGGCGGTCGATTTCGGAGTTCGGGCCGGATCGATGGGCTGGCACGGCAACGCCTTCCTCGTTCGCAAGTCATCGCAGGTGGTCGATTGCGAGGTCATCCACCTCCCCGCACTCGAACCGCGCGGCGCGATCGTGACCGAGGTGCGGCTGGCCAAGGGCGGGGTGTGGCGCTGCGTCGGCATGCACCTCGACCTGTCGGGGCTCTGGCGGCGCAAGCAGGCCGCGGCAATCCTCAGCCATGTGGCAGCCAGCAGCGAGCAATTGCCCACCGTGATGATGGGTGACCTGAACGAATGGACCCGCGCCGGCGGGTGCCTCCGCGATTTCGGGCGCGATTTCGTATTTGCCGAAACCGGCCCCAGCTACCATGCCACGCGTCCGATCGGGCGGCTGGACAGGATCATGGTATCAAGCGACGTGAAGGTGATGGATTGCGGGGTGCACAGCAGCGCCGCCGCCCGCAAGGCGAGCGATCATCTGCCGATCTGGGCTGACGTCGAAGCCGCATGATTCGTGATTCGGAATTACGGCTGGCGCTCGTCTGCTACGGCGGGATCAGCCTTGCCGTGTACATGCACGGCATCACCAAGGAGATATGGCACGTCGCGCGCGCGAGCCGGGCGAGCCAGTCGGGGGGATCGCTGGATCGTTCCGCCGGCGTCTACCAGGGGCTGCTGGCGGAGATCGCCCGCTCCACCGGCATCCGTCTGCGGATCTTGCCGGATATCATCGCAGGCGCCAGCGCCGGCGGGATCAACGGCATCTTCCTCGCGCAGGCGCTGAGCGCCGGGCAATCGCTCGACCCGCTGACGGACCTGTGGCTCGACAATGCCGATGTGGAGGCACTGATCGCGCCGGCCGCGGCGCCCGTGTCACGCTTCTCCAAGGCTTGGGCGCTGCCGATCGCCTGGATGGCGGCCGGGCGCGGTGTCGACGGACTGGACGATCTCGACGAACAAACGCGCGAGGAGGTGCGGGCAAAGCTGTCGCACTTCGTCCGCTCGCGCTGGTTCGAGCCGCCGTTTGATGGTCCCGGCTTCACGGGCATGCTGCTGGACGCCTTTGCGGCGATGGAAACGGGTCCGCGCGGCCCCCGCCTGCTGCCGGAGGGCCAGCCGCTCGACCTGTTCGTGACGGTAACCGACTTCAACGGCCATCCCGAACGGCTGCAGCTCCACTCCCCGCCGGAGGTAGTGGAGACCGAGCATCGCGTCGTGCTGTCGTTCAGCGATCACGGCCATGCGATCGAGACCTTGGCCGCCGCGCCCGAGCTTGCCTTCGCCGCGCGGGCCACCTCAAGCTTTCCCGGCGCTTTTCCCGCCTTCACCGTGGCCGAGCTTGATCAGGTGCTCGCCAATCGCAAGGATCGCTGGCCCGGGCGCCGGGCGTTTCTCACGCGGGTGCTGCCGCGTCAGGCCGCCGCCCACGCGCTGGATACCGCGGTGCTGATCGACGGCTCGGTCCTCGCGAATGCCCCGTTCCGTCCGGCGATCGACGCACTCGATGCCCGCCCCGCGCGGCGCGAGGTGGACCGCCGGTTCGTGTATATTGATCCGTCGCCCGGCATGAAGTTCAGGCTCACCGGCCCGGCGGAAGGCCCACCCGGCTTCTTCCAGACGATCCTCGGCGCGATCAGCGAGCTGCCCCGAAAGCAGCCGATCCGCGACAATCTGGAGGCGCTCGCCGCCCGCTCGCGGCGCATCGCCCGCATGCGCACCATCACTGATGCCGTGCGGCCGGAAATCGAAGCAGCGGTCGAGGCCTTGTTCGGGCGCACGTTCTTCCTGGACCGGCCAACCGCAGCGCGTCTCGTCGTATGGCGCCGGCGTGCGCAGATCGCAGCGGCGGAGCGGGCCGGCTTCAGCTATGCCGGCTATGCGCACCTCAAGATCGCCGGCGTGATCGAGACGATGACGGCCTTGCTCTACGCCGCGGGTGACGAGCCTGGGCCACACCGCTGGCAGCGGATCCGCAGCCGGATCGAGGCCGCGCTGCATGCGCGCGGCTATGATGAGGCGGCCCCTTCCGATGCCTCCAGCGCTGCGTCGATCGATTTCCTGCGCACCTTCGACATCGGCTTTCGCATCCGCCGTCTGCGCTTGCTGGCGCGGCGGTTGGTCGAGCTGGAGGCGGAGCATGATGAGGCAGTCCTGGCGCCCGTGCGCACCGCCATTTACGATTCGCTCGGCGCCTATCTCCACCGCAAGGCGCCCGAGGCGCATGGTGCCCTGCGGGGCGCGGTGCGCAGCCTGCGCGGGGACGCATCCCCGCTGCTCGACGATCTCGCCGCCTCTCTCGACCTGACCCGGCTCGATCATGAAACGGACGAACGGGTCGCCGAGGCGCTGGCGCAGCTTCCCCGTCAGCTGCGCCGCACCCTGCTTCTCCACTATCTCGGCTTTCCTTATGTCGACCTCGCCACCCTCCCGCTGCTTCAGGGTGAGGGGCTGGACGAGTTCGATCCGGTCAAGGTCGATCGCATCTCACCCGATGATTGCACCGCGATTCGCCAGGGCGGTGCGGAGGCCACGCTGAAGGGGATTCAGTTCAGCAATTTCGGCGCCTTCTTCAGCCGCAGCTACCGCGAGAATGATTACCTCTGGGGCCGGCTGCACGGCGCGGAGCGGATGATCGACATCATCGTGTCCGCGCTGCCCGCCACCGCCCGCCTCCGCCCGGGCACGGTCGCCGCCGCAAAGCGATCGGCCTTTCTGGCGATCCTTGATGAAGAGGAACCGCGCCTCCTCACGGCCGGCGGCCTCATCGCCGATCTGCGCCGCGAAATAGGCTGAGGCTGGCCAAAACGGCGCCGGCGTAATAGCGTCGCGCCATGCCGGAGCCTTGTACATGCAGTTCCTGAAAATCCTGTTCTGGGCCTTGGTCGCCTTCGCCGCTGCGGTATTCACCTTCGGCAATTGGAAATGGGTGTCGGTGTCGCTGTTCGGTAACCTGATGGCGGAGGTGAACCTTCCCATCCTGTTGCTGGTCACGTTCCTCGCCGGGTTCCTGCCGACCTTCCTGTACCAGCGAGCGCTGCGCTGGCGCCTGCGTCAGCGGCTGTCCGCCGCGGAGCGGACCATTGCCGACCTTCGGGCGCTGCCGCTTGCCGATCCCCGGCCTGCCGCGGCCGCGCCTGCGCCGGCCATGGCTGCGCCCGCCCCATCCTCTTCCACAGATTTCCCGCCGGAGGCCATCTGAACCATGTCCAACCCCATCTTCGTGGCACTGGACACGCCCGATCTTGACCGCGCCAAGGCGCTTGCCGCCAGCGTTCGCCACCATGTCGGCGGGATCAAGCTCGGGCTGGAATTCTTCGCGGGCAACGGCCGACACGGCGTGAAGGAGATGGCGGAACTCGGGCTGCCGATCTTCCTTGATCTCAAGTTTCACGACATCCCCAACACCGTCGCCAAGGCGATCCAGGCGCTGCGCGCCCTCGAACCGGCGATCATCACGGTGCACGCGGCTGGCGGGCAGGCGATGCTGGAGGATGCCAAGGCGGCCGCGCCCGCGGGTACGAAGGTCGTTGCCGTTACCATGCTCACCAGTCTCGACCAGCGCGATCTCGCCGCTACCGGGATCCACGGTTCGGCGCACGATCAGGTCCTGCGCCTGACGGAGCTTGCCCAGCGGTCCGGCGTCGATGGCATCGTATGCTCCGGCGAGGAGGTGAAAGCCGCGCATCAGTCATGGCCGGACGGCTTCTTCGTCGTGCCCGGCGTGCGCCCCGCCGATGCGGTCGTCGGCGATCAGAAGCGCGTAGTGACGCCGCGACAGGCGCTCGACAACGGCGCATCGATTTTGGTGATCGGGCGCCCGATCACCCAGGCTGAGGATCCGGATTCCGCCGCGCGTGCGATCGGCGCGACGCTGTAGGAGGCAATGTCATGGCTTTCGAAGGCAGCTGTCACTGCGGGGCGGTGACGTTCCACGTTGATGCCGATCGGCCGGTCGGTGCGATGAGCTGCAACTGCTCGCATTGCCGGCGAAAGGGCTTCCTTCTCGCGTTCCTGCCCGCTGAGACCTTCACGGTCACGGCCGGCGCTGATCGCCTGAACTCATACTTCTTCAACAAACATGTGATTCGGCACCAATTCTGCGCGGTTTGTGGCTGCGAAACGCATGCCGAGGGGACGGGGCCGGGCGGCGTTCGCACGACGGCGGTCAACCTGCGATGCGTACCGTCAATCGACCTCGATAGCCTCGCCATCGAAAAGATCGACGGCGCACGCTTCTGATCCCTAAGCTTTTCCGTGGCTTGCGGGATGTCATTCCCGCGCCATCTTCCCTTCATCGCGTTCCTGCCGGAGATGCAATGACCACCGCCAAGATATGCGGGCTATCCACGATCCAGGCGCTCGATGCGTCCGTCGCAGGGGGCGCAAGCCACCTCGGCTTCGTATTCTATCCCCCGTCGCCGCGTCATCTCGCCTTTGAGCACGCCGGGGCGCTCGCCGCCCGCGTGCCGTCTCACGTGGCGCGTGTCGGCGTGTTCGTCGATCCCGACGATGATCTCGTCGCGGGCGCGGTGACGGCGGCGCGACTAACGATCATCCAGCTTCACAAGACCTCGCCGCAACGCATTGCGCAGCTTCGCACGGCAACCGGGCGGGAGACATGGGCCGCCCTCCCAGTGAAGACCCGGGGCGATCTCGAATCGGCGCGATCGCTGGCGGGTGCTGCCGACCGGATCCTCTACGACGCCAAGACGCCCGAGGGCGCACTGCCCGGCGGCATGGGTGTCCGGTTCGACTGGGCGTTGCTCGACGGCTTTCGTCATCCGACCGCATGGGCGCTTTCGGGCGGGCTCGATGCCAGCAACGTCGCGGAGGCGGCACGCCGCACCGGCGCGGCGCTGGTCGACGCTTCCTCCGGCCTCGAAACCGCCCCGGGCGTGAAGAACGTGGACAAGATAGCCGCGTTCCTGCAAGCGGTCGCCGCATCATGAATGCACCAAACACCTTCCGTGCTCAGCCCGACGATCGCGGTCACTTCGGCGACTATGGCGGCCGTTATGTTGCCGAGACGCTGATGCCGCTGATCCTTGAGCTGGAGCGGGAATATCGCGCCGCAAAGGGAGATCCGGCGTTCCAGGCGCAGTTTGACGACCTGCTGGAGCATTATGTCGGGCGCCCCTCACCGCTTTATTATGCGGAACGCCTGACGGACGCGCTGCGCGAGAATGCGGAGCCCGGCATGGGCGCTCAGATCTGGTTCAAGCGCGATGAGCTGAACCATACGGGCGCGCACAAGATCAACAATTGCATCGGCCAGATCCTGCTCGCCATCCGCATGGGCAAGACGCGCATCATCGCGGAGACCGGTGCCGGCCAGCACGGCGTCGCGACCGCCACGGTCTGCGCCCGCTTCGGCCTGCCCTGCGTCATCTACATGGGCGCCAAGGACGTCGAGCGGCAGCAGCCGAACGTGTTCCGGATGAAGCTGCTGGGGGCTGAGGTCCGCGCCGTCACGTCGGGCGCGAACACGCTCAAGGATGCGATGAACGAAGCGATGCGCGACTGGGTCGCGAACATCCACGACACCTTCTACATCATCGGCACCGCGGCCGGCCCGCATCCCTATCCCGAGCTCGTCCGCGACTTCCAGAGCGTCATTGGGCGTGAGGCGCGGGCGCAGATGCTGGCACGCACCAGCCGCCTGCCCGACCTGCTGGTCGCCGCGATCGGCGGTGGGTCCAATGCCATTGGCCTGTTCCACCCGTTCCTCGATGATGCCGAGGTCGGCATGCTCGGGGTCGAGGCAGCTGGCGAGGGGCTGGAAAAGAAGCACGCCGCCAGCCTTGCGGGTGGTTTTCCGGGCATCCTCCACGGCAACAAGACCTATTTGCTCCAGGACGAGGACGGCCAGATCGCCGAGGCCCATTCGATCTCGGCCGGGCTCGACTATCCCGGCATCGGGCCCGAGCACGCCTGGCTGAAGGACATCGGCCGCGTCGATTATACCGCCGTCACCGATGAGGAGGCGCTCGACGCCTTCCAGCTTCTATGCCGAACGGAGGGAATCATCCCCGCGCTGGAGCCATCCCATGCGATTGCAGCAGTAGCGCGCAAGGCACGGGAAATGCGCGAGGATCAGATCATCCTCGCCAATCTTTGCGGGCGCGGCGACAAGGACATCTTCACCGTTGCCCATGCATTGGGGGTGGCGATATGAGCGCGCGTCTGACGGCGGCTTTCCCGAAGGACCGTGCCGCGCTGGTCACCTTCATCACCGCCGGCGACGGCGACACGCCGGCCGTGCTCGACGCGCTGGTGGCGGGCGGTGCCGACGTCATCGAACTTGGCATGCCCTTCACCGATCCGATGGCGGACGGCCCTGCGATCCAGGCGGCCAACATCCGCAGCCTTGAGAGCGGCACAACAACCGCCTCCATCCTGCAGATTGCAAAGAATTTTCGTGACCGTCACCCGGACGTACCGCTGGTGCTGATGGGTTACGCCAACCCGATGCTCCGCCGCGGCGCTGACTGGTTCGCCGCCGCAGCGCGCGACGCCGGGGTCGACGGCGTGATCTGCGTCGACGTTCCGCCGGAAGAGGACGACGCACTCGGACCGGCGCTGCGCAGCGCCGGGATCGACCTCGTGCGGCTGGCGACGCCCACCACCGACGATGCGCGGCTCCCCACCGTTCTGGAAGGCGCCTCCGGCTTCGTCTATTATGTGTCGGTGGCAGGGATCACCGGATTGCAGCAGGCCGCCCAGGCGTCGATCGAGGAATCCGTTGCGCGGCTGAAACGCGCGACTGATCTGCCGATCGCGGTCGGCTTCGGCGTGCGCACGCCGGATCAGGCGAAGGCTATTGCCCGCGTTGCTGATGGCGTCGTCGTCGGCTCCGCGATCGTGGAACTGGTCGAACGCTTCGACGCTGATGCACCGGCGGCGATCCGCACCTATGTTGAGACTTTGGCGGTGGCGATCCGCGCCGCACGGAAGGAATTTGCATGAGCTGGTTGTCCAGCGTTCGTAACGCTTTGTCCTTCGTTGTTCCGGCAACGAAAGAGACCCCCGACAATCTCTGGCACAAGTGCAAGGGATGCGGGACGATGGTGTTCACCAAGGAGTTCGAGGAGAACCTGTCGGTCTGCCCCAGCTGCGACCACCATGGCCGCATCGGCCCGTCGGCACGGTTCAAGCAGCTGCTGGACGAGGGCAGCGCAGACGTGCTCGCCCCGCCCCCGGCGCCGGAGGATCCGCTGAAGTTCCGCGATTCCAAGCGATACGTCGATCGTCTCAAGACGGCGCGGGCCGACACGGGCGAGCAGGACGCCTTCCTCAACGCGCGCGGTACCATCCACGGTCGCCGCGTCGTGATCGGCGTGCAGGATTTCGCCTTCATGGGCGGCTCGATGGGCCAGGCCGTGGGTGAGGCGTTCATCCAGGGCGTCGAGACGGCGATCGCCGACAAGGCGCCCTATGTCGTCTTCACTGCCAGCGGCGGCGCGCGCATGCAGGAAGGCATTCTCAGCCTCATGCAGATGCCGCGCAGCACGGTGGCGATCCAGATGCTCCACGATGCGGGGCTGCCCTATATCGTCGTGCTCACCGATCCGACGTCGGGCGGCGTGATGGCCGCCTATGCGATGCTGGGCGACGTGCACATCGCCGAGCCGCGCGCGACGCTCGCCTTTACCGGCCGCCGCGTGATCGAGAATACCATTCGTGAAAAGCTGCCGGACGATTTCCAGACCAGCGAATATTACCTCGAACACGGGCTGATCGACATGGTCGTGCATCGCAAGGAACTGCGCGATCGCCTCGCCACGATCATCGGCTACCTCTGCGCGGAGCGGCAGGCCGCCTGATCGTTCCGCCATTGCCGCTCGCGCCACCGGCGCGGCGGCCATGCCGGCCCGGCGTCATTGGCTGCTCGGCCCGTGTCGCGCGGTTCATTCAGCGACGCCGAAGGCGGAACGACGATGCCCGATCACGCACATTCCCGCGACCCGGCCGTACAATTGCAGCTCGACCGGCTGTGGTCGCTGTCGCCCGGGGCGGATGTGCTCGGCCTGTCGCGAATCACCGAGCTTTTGGCGCGGCTCGGCAACCCGCACCTCCACCTGCCGCCCACCTTCCATGTCGCTGGCACCAACGGCAAGGGGTCGACCTGCGCCTTTCTTCGCGCCGCGCTGGAGGCCGCGGGAAAGTGCGTCCACGTCTATTCCAGCCCCCATCTGGTCCGCTTCAACGAACGGATTCGGGTCGCCGGGCGGCTGATCGACGACGCGACATTGGCGCCGCTGCTGGCCGAAGTGCTCGATCGTGCCGGCGATGTCGGCGCCAGCTTCTTCGAGGTGACGACCGCGGCGGCCTTCCTGCAATTCTCCCGTTCTCCGGCCGACGCCTGCATCATCGAGGTGGGCCTCGGTGGCCGGCTCGACGCAACCAACGTCATCCACCCCCTTGTCTGCGGCATCGCCGGTCTCGGGATTGATCACGAGGCGTTCCTGCTCGCCGAAGAGGCGGGCACACCGATCGAGCCGATGGCCCGCATCGCGTTCGAGAAGGCCGGCATCGCCAAACCCGGCGTGCCTTTGGTGACGCAGCATTACCCACCAATCGCCGCTGAGGCGATCGCAAGTGTCACTGCGGGCTGCGGCGCACCGTTGGCGGCGCGAGACGACAAATGGCACGCAACCCACGACGGCTTCGCCATCCTCTATCGGGACGCACAAGGCGTGCTGCAGCTGCCACTGCCGACGCTCGCCGGCCAGCATCAGTGCGACAATGCCGCGCTCGCCGTGGCCATGCTGCGCCACCAATCATTGATCGACATTCCGCAAGCCGCGCTCGCCGCCGGGATCCGCGCAGCGCGCTGGCCGGCGCGGATGCAGCGACTGGAACATGGCCCGTTGCTCGACCTTCTTCCTCGTCAGCCCACCGATGGCGTGTGGCTGGACGGCGCGCACAACGAATCGGCCGCCGCTGCCATCGCTACGGACTGGCCCCATAAGGCGGCGACCACCATCATCCTGGGTGTTCTGGCAAACAAGGATGCTGGCGCGATCCTTCGGCACATGATCGGCATGGCGCGGTCGGTCAGCATCATTGCGCTGCCGGTCCCGGGGCACGCCTGCCACGACCCCGCCGCCCTGGCTAGGCAGACAACGGCACTAGGGGCCACAAGCGCCCTTGTGGCTAACGATATCCGGCATGCCTTTCGCGTCGCTGCAGACCTGCCCGTCGCGGACCGCATGCTGATTGCCGGCTCGCTTTATCTCGCTGGCACCGTCCTGGAGGCGAACGACGAAGCGCCGCAATGACGCCTTGAGTTGCGATTGACTTGCAATAGCGGATTAGAGACAAGTGCGACAGAGGAGTCGCCAGCATGTCCATGTCCGTCCCGCCGTCATCAGTCGCAGAGCGCCTGTCGGTCCTGCCGCACACGCTGCCCGCATGTGAGAACGCCCGGTTGGTGCTGTTCGCGATCCGCCGCATGGGGGCGAATGGCCTCGCGGATGCCCGCGCCGCGCACGCCATGTTCACCGCCTTCGGCGAACGCTTTCGCCGTCCGCTGATGCTGGTGCGCGCGCTGATGGCGGATCTTGCCACCTCCGCCGCCGGGCCGATCTCCATTACGCATTGCTGCTGCTCGCGCATGACCCATGCCGAACGCGCGCTGATGCACGTCCTCGCGCGTGTCGAGCTTTACCCGGACAATGCCCGTGTCCTGCTGGCTGACCTGCTCGGCATCCGGCGCGTCGACGGCATCCTCGCCAGCGCAGCGGTCGTGGCCGCTGCCTTCGCCGACGAAGGGCGACCGATCACCTGTTGATGAGCAATGGTCAGCCCGGCTGCGATGCCCCGGCCGCGGCGACCTCCGGCTCTTCGGAAACCTCCTGCCGCGCCGTATCCACCACGAAGCCGCGCTTCCACAGGACCCACAACAGCACCAGTCCCGGCAGCGCGACGATCATCGTCACGATCCAGAACCCGACCCAGCCAAACGCCTCCGCGACATAGCCCGATGGCGTCGACAGCCACGTACGCCCGACCACCGCGAAGGAGGTCAGCAGCGCGAACTGGGTGGCGGTGTAGGCGACGTTGGCCAGGCCCGACAGATAGGTCGCGAAAACCGTCAGGCCGATGCCGCTCGTCACCTGTTCCGTCGCCACCGCGATGAACAGCCACGTCGGCGAATGTCCCTTGGCGGCAAGGATCGCAAAGGTCGCGTTGGACAGCATCATCAGCACGCCCGATACGAACAGCGCCCGCCCCATGCCCAGCCACGCCAGGAACGGCGCGCCGATCGCCGTGCCGATCAGCAGTCCCCACAGCCCGACGACCTTGTTGATCGCCAGGAACTCCTTGTCCGAAAAGCCGAGCTCGACGATCATCGGGTTGAGCATGCCCTGCCCCATCGCATCGCCCAGCTTGTAGACCAGCACGAACATCAGGATCAGCAGCGCACCGCGCCGGCGAAAGAATTCGCGGAAGGGGCTGACCACCGTGTCGTTGAACCAGCCCCGCCCGCCGCGCTGTACCACCTGGTCATGCAACCCGCGGCCGATCCACAGCGCGGCCAGCGCGCCGGGCAGCACACACAGCGACGTCAGTCCGTAGCCGAGCGCCCAGCCAAGTCCCAGGCCCTCGCTGGAGGCGACGGCGATCGTGCCCACGCCAGCGATGAAATTGCCGGTGCGGTAACCGAACTGGTTCGCCGCCGTGCCGTGCGCCAGTTCGTCGTCCGGCAGGATCTCGATGCGATAGGCGTCGATGACGATATCCTGCGTCGCCGACAGGAACGCGGTGACGATGGCCCAGAAGGCGAAAGTGCCGATGTGCAGTTCGGGCTGGCTCGCGCCCAGCATCCAGACCGACGCGAAGAGCAATGCCTGAACCACGAACAGCCATGCCCGGCGCTGGCCGAACCATCCGGTCAGGATCGGCAGGCGGACGCGATCGATCAGCGGGGCCCAGAGGAATTTCAGCGTATAGGGGGTGGTCAGCCCGACGGCGAAACCAATCGTCTTCTTGTCGATCCCGACCTTCGCCAGCCAGAACGTCATCGTGCCCAGCAGCAGCGTCAGCGGAAAGCCGCTGGATATGCCCAGCAGGAAGGCAGCGGCCGGACGTGGTCGCAAATAGGGCTTCATTGCCGCGACAAAGCCGCGTCGCGCCACCGTCTCGGTCATCTACGCCTTACCTCCCGCCCCGCATTGCCAGGCGGACTAGCCGATCAGCGCGCGCTCGTCATCCTGCCGGATCGCCGCGCGCGCCAGACGGTGCGTCAGGCGCGAAACGACGTGTCTGGCGGCTCGCGAGAGCTCCATGATCGGTGCTTCAGGAAGATCGAAAACAAAAACGCCACCCCGAAACGGGGTGGCGCGAGTGACGGGGCTCGAACCCGCGACCTCCGGCGTGACAGGCCGGCGCTCTAACCAACTGAGCTACACCCGCTCTTATCTGCCCCGATCATCGCCCGATGAGCGATCCTGAGGCACTTACCCCATGGTGCCGAAAAACCGGCACACGAACGACAACGTCGTCGGAGTTCCCACTGATCTGCACCAACTCCGCAAGGGAGTGGCGCGAGTGACGGGGCTCGAACCCGCGACCTCCGGCGTGACAGGCCGGCGCTCTAACCAACTGAGCTACACCCG
>NZ_JBIQEU010000002.1:0-93644 GCF_045369765.1 Sphingomonas olei | reverse complement strand
CTTGGATCAGCGTGGAGGCGCGCCACTATGCCACGGGCGCGGGACTGTCAACGACTGCGGCGTCACTTTTTTCGCTCGTCCGCACTCCGTTCTGCGGCTGGCGCACCAATGTACCATGTTCAAAGAGGAAGCCTGCGATGTCTGGCTTGCCCGCACCCTTGAGGATCGTCTGGATGATGATCAGCAGCGGTACGGCCAGCAGCGCGCCGACGGTGCCCCACACCCATCCCCAGAAGCTCAGCGAGACGAGGATCAGCACCGGGTTGATGGTCAGGCGATGGCCGACGACCAGCGGCGTGACGACGTTCGCCTCGATCAGGTGCAGGCCATACATGATCGCCGGCGCCGCCATCGCGGTGCCAACGTCGCGAAAGGTCATCAGGCCGCCAATGGCGACCAGCAGCGCCGCGATCACCGGTCCGAAATAAGGGATGTAGTTGAACAGCGCGACGATCCCGCCCCACATCAACGGGAAGGGCATGCCGAGCAGATGAAGCGCGCCTGCCGTGATGAGGCCCAACACGATGTTGATCGCGGTGATCGTGCCCAGATAGCTCGACACGTCGTCCACCACCTGCTGGATGACCCGCGCGGTCGCCATCGCGCCGCCAAAGCTTTCGCGATTGGTGATCAGCCGCTGGCGGATTCGCGTCCACCCCGACAGGAAAAAGAACGTCACCAGGACGGCATACAGCACCTGGATGATGACCGCGGGCGCCGAGGTCGCCGCCAGTTCCAGGATCGAGCTGGGCGGCGCCACCGCGGCCGTGGGCGATTGCCGCACATTGCTCGTCGCCAGCCGCTGCAGCGTCCGGTTCGCATAGCGCTCCAGGTTCGAATACAGGTCCAGCAGCGGCTCCAGATTCTTCTGGATGCGA
Source organism: Sphingomonas olei (assembly GCF_045369765.1). NCBI lineage: Bacteria > Pseudomonadati > Pseudomonadota > Alphaproteobacteria > Sphingomonadales > Sphingomonadaceae > Sphingomonas > Sphingomonas olei. Next base: position 92,766 of record NZ_JBIQEU010000002.1, on the reverse strand, counting down.
TCGATGCGCGTCGGCAGCAGCTGGAAGAAGTCGATCGCCGGCACCACGATCGCCGCCAGCGCGATGTTCGCCGCCACCAAAAACAGCAGGACGCAGAACAGCGCCGCAATCGGTGGTGGCACGCGCCGCGCCTCGATCCACTCCAGCAGCGGGATGAGCGCGACGGAGACGACCAGCGCCACCGCGGTCGGCATGAAGAACTCGGCCCCCGCCTTCAGCGCAAAGGGCAACCCCACCACCAGCCCGAAACCTGCGGTCAGCGTCAACGCCGCCAGCAAGCGATCGCGCCTGAGGGCGACGCGCGGGTCCTCCGGCGCCGGCGCCGCGGCCGGCACTGGCTGGTCCTGCACGATCGAGGGCGCCGGGAAACCGGAAACGGGATCAGCCATGACGATCGACTCTGGTAGGAAGCGAGACAATGCGCCGCGCTTGCCGGTGCCTCGCCATAACGGTCACCTGCGGCAATGACCATTGAGCACGATGGGGGTGAGCGCGTCGCCGCAAATTGTCCCGCGACACCCCACTAGTTCACCCAAGGGCCGTCCTCGAGGTAGAGATAATCCGGCTCGAACTCGCCCAGCCGCGCCAGCCGCGTCATGTCGAGTATCTGCACCCGCCCCCGCGCGACGACGGCCAAGCCCTCCTCGCGCAACCGTCGCACCACGCGATTGACGTGGACGCTGGTCAGCCCGACCGCCTCGCCCAGGTCCTGCTGCGTCAATGGAAGGTCGAAGCTCTGGTCCTGGACCCGTCCGACCGCGGCAAGGCGGCAATAGGCCTCGCAGATGAAGTGCGCGAGCCGCCCGGCGGCGTCGAGGCGCCCGATGCGGAAGATCCACTCACGATGCGCCGCGGCGTCCAGCATCGTGCTGAACCACAAGAGGAAGCCGAGATGCGGCCGCTCCGCCATGATCGCGTCGATCCGCTCGTGGGGAACCAGCGCGACGGTCGCCTCGGTGATCGTCGCCACGTCATGGTCGATGCAGCGTGTCGGGTAGCCGTGCAGATCGACGAAATCGCCCGGCACCTGATAGGACAGCAGCTGGCGATATCCGTCGCGCGCATCCATGAAGCGGCACATATGCCCCTCGATCAGGAGCGTGCTGTACCGCATGCGCTCCCCGCGCCGCGAAACCACCTTGCGCGCCGGATACCGCTCCACGCGCTCCACCGCACTTTCCAGGGCAGCGAGTTCGTCGGCGCTCAATTCGTTGCGGCGCCGGCCACGCAGAAAATCCTTGGTGTGCACTGCATACCCCTTTGTTGCGAGGTCGCAACGCTTCAGGCGGCGACACGATCCTCAAAGTAGCTTTTCAGGTCGCGCTTCAGAATTTTGCCATTGGCGTTTCGCGGCAGCATCTCGTCACAGAAATGGATCGCCACCGGCACCTTGAACGCCGCCAGCCGCTCGCGCACCCATTGCTGCAGCTCCGCCTCGCTCGCCTGCATGCCGGGGGCGAGGTGAACGACGGCCGCTGGCTCTTCGCCCAGCGTGCGGTGCGGGATGCCGATCAGCGCGCAATCGGTGACCGCCGGATGATCGTAAAGGACGTTCTCCACCTCGCTCGAATAAATGTTCTCGCCGCCGCGGATCACCATGTCCTTGGCGCGGTCGACGATGAAGCAGAACCCCTCCTGGTCCAGCCGCGCGAGGTCGCCGGTCCGGACCCAGCCATCGACGAAGGTCGCCGCCGTCGCTTCCGCCTTGTTCCAATAGCCCTTCACGATCATCGGCCCCCGCGCCCACAATTCGCCGACTTCCCCCGGCGGCAGTTCACGCCCGTCCGCATCGGTCACCTTCAGGTCGGCGACCGCCACGGCAGGCCCGCAGCTTTCGGGGCGCTGCAGATAATCCTCACCCGAATGGGTCGTCACCGTCGCGGTCGTTTCGGTCATGCCCCAGCCGTTGCCGGGCGCCGACTTCAGCTCGCCGGCGATCTTGCGCACCAGCTCGGGCGCGGACGGCGCGCCGCCATAGCCGATCGTCTCCAGGCTGGAGAGGTCGTAGCGATGCCGCTCGGGATGCTCGAGCAACTGCCAGGCGATCGTCGGGACGCCGCCGGTCGAATTCACCTTTTCGCGCTCGATGATCTCCATCGCGCGGATCGGCTCGAACTTGCGCATGTAAATGATCGTATGGCCGGCGGCCACCGCTCCCATCAGTCCGGATGACAGCGCCGTCGCGTGGAACAGCGGGATCACCGTCAACGCCACCTTGGGGGTCGGTTCTGGCAGCGGATCGCCGCGTCGCAGGACCGTGCGCGCCATCGCATAGCCGGTCGACAGGATGTTGGTCATGAAGTTGCGGTGCGTGCCCAGCGCGCCCTTGGGCTTCCCCGTCGTGCCGCTGGTGTAGAGGATCGTCGCCTCATCCTCGGGTACCAAGCCGGCATCGGGCAGATCACCCGCCGGCAGCGCCGCCCAGTCATGCGGCGTACCGACGATATCCTCCAGCCGCTCGGCCCCCTCCAGCGGCTGGGCCGCGCGGCTGACCAGGATGCGCGTCACGCCGGGATAATCTGCCCGCAGGTCGGCCACACGGTCCCAGCGTTCGTTGTCGGCGATCAGCACCTTGGCGCCCGAGTCCGTCAGGCCATAGACCAGCTCCTCGCCCGTCCACCACGCGTTGAGCGGCACCGCAATGGCACCTAATACCGTGGTCGCGAAGAATGCCACGATCCATTCAGGCAGGTTGCGCATTGCGATCGCCACCCGGTCGCCCTTGCGCACCCCACCCGCCGCCAGATCGGCGGCCAGCACCGCGATTGCGCGGTGCTGCGCATCATAGCTGACGCGCTCATCCTCGTAGATCGTCGCCAGCCGCTCGCCATGCCCGCGCGATACCGCCACCAGCGCGGCCATGTGGGGCGGCGCATTCTTCCAAACCCGCGTCGGAATACCGTGGATCGTGACCGTTTCCATCTCGAACTTCGCGCCCGGCGCGGTCAGCAACGCCTCTGCCTCTTTGATCGAGACGGCGGGCCAGGATGCGGCCAGAGGTTGCGTTGCCACGACAAATTTCTCCCATGGTAAAATTCGCTTCGGTATTGCGCGACGTTAGGATTGATTCCCGCCCTGCTCAAGCGATAGGGAGAGGAGAATTAGAAACAGGGGTATGGAGGGGCCATGAAGATCGCGTCACCCGAGAAGCACGGCTTCGACAGCCAGCGGCTGGGCATGATCGATACCTTCCTGAAGGAACGGTACCTCGATTCGGGTGAGTTCCCGAACACCCAACTGCTCGTGTCGCGCGATGGCGAAATCGTGCATTTCTCGTCGCAGGGGGCGGCGCGAGAGGGTGGCGCGAAGCAGATCGACGACGGCAGCCTGTTCCGTATCGCCTCGATGACGAAACCGATCACCTCGGTCGCGTTCATGATGCTGGTGGAGGAATGCAAGGTCGCACTGGACACGCCGGTCCATCACGTCCTGCCCGAATTCAAGAAGCTGGGCGTCTATGCCGGTGGTGGCGCCGGTGTCCCCTTCATGACCCGCCCGACCGAAGAACCGATGCGGATGGTCGATCTGCTCCGGCACACCTCGGGTCTCACCTACGGCTTCCAGAACCGCTCCAACATCGATGCCGCGCATCGCGAGCTGAAGCTGGAGAACTGGCACGGCAATTACGATCTCGACGGCTTTGTTGCTGAGCTCGGCAAGCTGCCGCTGGAATTCTCGCCCGGCACCAGCTGGAACTATTCCGTCTCCACCGACGTGCTCGGCGCGGTGGTGCAGCGCGTGTCGGGCATGTCGCTGCCGCAATTCTTCGAACAGCGCATCTTCAAGCCGCTGGGCATGAACGACACCGGCTTCACCGTTCCTTCGGAAAAGCTCGATCGTCTGGTCGATTGCTATACCTTGGTGCCCGGCAAGGGCCGCGTGATGTTCGACCGCGCCGAGGAAAGCATGTGGTCGACGCCGTTCACGCTCGTGTCGGGCGGCGGCGGGCTCGTCTCCACCGCGCTTGATTACCAGCGTTTCTGCCAGATGTGCCTCAACGGCGGTACGCTCGACGGGGTGCGCATCCTGGGTCGCAAGACGATCGACCTGATGACGCAGAACCATCTGCCCAATGGCGCGGACCTGTCGTCCATGTCGCGCTCGCTGTTCAGCGAGACGCAGAATGCCGGCACCGGCTTTGGCCTCGGCTTCGCAGTCACGATCGACACCGCGCGCTCGATGATGCCGGGCAGCGTCGGCGAATATTATTGGGGTGGCATGTTCTCCACCGCCTTCTTCATCGATCCGGTCGAGCGGCTGACCATGGTCTTCATGACCCAGCTGTCGCCCAGCATGATCTATCCCATCCGGCGCGAGCTCAAGACGATGATCTACTCGGCGCTCAAGTAACGAACCCTTCCGGCCGGTCCGCCGGCCGCACAACCATCCTGTTTTGGAGACCAACGCACAATGACATCCCCCGTCCGCTTCGAACGCCACGACGACGTTCTTGTCATCATCTCCGATTCACCGCCGGTGAACGCGCTCGGCGCGGCCGTGCGCGACGGGCTGAAGGAGGGTGTCAGCCAGGGGATCAACGATCCCGCGATCAAGGCGATGGTGATCCGCTGCGACGGCAAGACCTTCTTCGCCGGCGCCGACATCACCGAATTCGGCAAGCCGCCCAAGGGCGCGTCGCTCCACGAAGTCATCGACATGATGGATTCGAGCGAGAAGCCGATCGTCGCCGCGATCCACGGCACGGCGCTTGGCGGCGGCTGCGAAGTCGCGCTCGCCTGCCACTATCGCGTTGCCGTCCCCTCGGCGGTGATGGGCCTTCCTGAGGTGAAGCTCGGGCTGCTCCCCGGCGCGGGCGGCACGCAGCGCCTGCCGCGCATCGTCGGCGTGAAGGCCGCGCTTGAGATGGTCGCGATCGGCGATCCGATCCCGGCCAAGAAGGCTGCCGAGGTCGGCCTGGTCGACCGCGTCGTCGGTGAGGACTCGCTGGAAGCGGACGCGATCGCCTTCGCCCGCGAGATCGCCGACAAGAAACCGATCCCGCGCGTCCGCGACAAGACGGTCGCCCCCGATCCCGAAGCGGTCGAGGAATTCAAGAAGAAGCACGGCCGCCGCATGCGCGGCTTCGATGCGCCGGCCGCCAACATCGCCTGCGTCGTCGCCGCCAGCGAGCTTCCCTTCGATGAGGGCATGAAGTTCGAGCGCGAACAGTTCATGAAGCTGATGACCGGCACCCAGTCCGCCGCCCAGCGCCACCTGTTCTTCGCCGAGCGTCAGGCCGCCAAGATCGACGACGTCGATCCCAAGACCCCGCTTCGCCCGATCAACAAGGTCGGCGTGATTGGCGCCGGCACGATGGGCGGCGGCATTTCGATGAATTTCCTGTCGGCGGGCATCCCGGTCACCATCGTCGAGATGCAGCAGGAAGCGCTCGACCGCGGCACCGGCGTGATGCGCAAGAATTACGAGGCGTCGGCTGCCAAGGGCCGGATCAAGCCCGATGCGCCCGAAAAGGCGATGGGGCTCCTCACCCCGACGCTGAAGCTCGAGGATCTCGCCGACTGCGATCTCATCATCGAGGCGGTGTATGAGAATATGGACGTCAAGAAGGAGCTGTTCACCAAGCTCGACGCCATCGCCAAGCCGGGCGCGATCCTCGCCACCAACACCAGCTACCTCAACGTCGACGAGATCGCCGCGGTGACGAAGCGTCCGGAAGACGTCGTCGGCATGCACTTCTTCTCGCCGGCCAACGTCATGCGCCTGCTCGAAGTGGTGCGCGGCGAAAAGACGGCGAAGGACGTGCTCGCCACCGTCATGGCGCTGGCCAAGAAAATCAAGAAGGTCGCCGTCGTCGCCGGCGTCTGCCACGGCTTCATCGGCAACCGCATGCTCAGCCCGCGTCAGATCGAGGCGAACAAGCTCCTCATGGAAGGCGCGACGCCGCAGCAGATCGACAAGGTCCATGTCGAATTCGGCATGCCGATGGGCCCGTTCCAGATGGCCGATCTCGCCGGCGTCGACATCGGCTGGCATCGCGATCCGAGCCGGATCGAAAGCATCCGCGACGCGCTCGCCGCCGAGGGTCGCTGGGGCCAGAAGAAGGGCGCCGGCTATTACGATTACGACGAGAAGCGTAACGCTACGCCCAGCCCGCGCGCGCTCGAGATCATCGAGGAGTTCCGCGCCAAGTCGAACCTGCCCAAGCGCGAGATCACCGATCAGGAGATCGTCGAGCGCACGCTCTACACGATGGTCAACGAAGGCGCGCTGATCCTCGAAGAGGGCAAGGCGCAGCGCGCGAGCGACGTGGATGTGGTCTGGATCATGGGCTATGGCTGGCCGGTCTATCGCGGCGGCCCGATGTTCTGGGCGCAGAATGAAGTCGGCCTGAAGAAGATCGTCGAAGGCCTTGAAAAGCATGGCTTCAAGGTCGCCGAGAGCCTCAAGACCGCAGCCGAGACGGGCGCTGCGCTGAAGTGACCGAAACGTGCCCCGCCCTGCCCGTCGCGCCGTGGTGCCGCCGCTCCCCTTCCGGGGCCGGCGTTGCCACGCGCGGCGGGCAGGCGGGCACAGGAGCACGGGCCGATGACTGAACGCACCGCTTTGCAAACCGCCGCCGCGGTCCGCTCTCGCGCCACCACCGCGCTGGCGGAAACCGAGGCGGCGATCGCCCGGATCGAGGAGCGCGACGGCCCGCTCAACGCCGTCGTGGTGCGTGATTTCGATCGCGCCCGCGCCGCGGCGGCCGAGCTCGACGCGCGCATCGCGCAAGGGTTCGACGGCCCGCTCCTCGGCGTGCCGATGACGATCAAGGAAAGCTATGACGTCGCCGGCCTGCCGACGACCTTCGGCTTTGCCGAGCATCGCGATTTCACTGCGGCGGAAGACGCCATCACCGTCCGCCGGCTGAAGGCGGCGGGCGCGATCATCCTGGGCAAGACCAACGTTCCCCCCGCCCTGTCGGATCTACAGTCCGACAATCCCGTCTATGGCCGCACCAACAATGCGGTGAACCCTGATCGGGTCGCGGGCGGCTCGTCCGGCGGGTCGGCCGTCGCGCTCGCCGCCGGCATGGTCCCGCTCGAATTCGGCTCCGACATCGGCGGCTCGATCCGCGTGCCCGCCGCCTTCAACGGCGTCTGGGGGCACAAGACCACCTGGGGTGTCATCCCCACGGAGGGCCACTACATGCCCGGCACCGACGGGGCGCGCACCGTCCTGTCGGTGCTCGGTCCGATGGCGCGCGATGCCGACGATCTCGAAACCGCGCTCGACATCGTCGCCGATCACCCGCTCGCCCCTGCCCGCCGCCACGGTGACAAATGGCGCTTCCTGCTCCTCACCAGCCACCCGATGGCAAAGGTGCAGCAATCGATCATCGCCGCACTCGAACGGGTCGCAAACGCGCTGCGGGAAACCGGCGCCACCGTCGACACCAGCAGCGATCTCCTCCCCGATCTCGAACGCCAGCACGCCGGCTATTGGCAGATGCTCAACATCGCCATGTCGCGCCGCGCCCCGCGTCCCGAGGGGCAGGCCGCGCCCGAGCTCGAACCCTGGCTCCACCTCCATGACGAGCAGGCCCGCAACCAGCGCCAGTGGCGCCGTCTGTTCGAACGCTACGATGCGGTGATCGCGCCCACGGTGGGCATGACGGCCTTCCCGCACGATCCGACACCGCTCGCCACCCGCCGCCTCTCGATCGACGGCGAGGACACGCAATTCTTCCACCAGTTCGTCTTCCCCGGCCTCGCCACCTTCCCGATGCTGCCCGCCACCAGCGTGCCGATCGGCAAGGATGCGGACGGGCTGCCGATCGGCGTCCAGGTGATCGCGGACCTCTACGCCGACCGTACCGCCATCGCCGCGGCGCGCGACATCCACGATGCGGCGGGGGCCGCATAATGACCGTCGGCCGCATCCTCTTCACCAAGTTCGTCGTGCAGGATCTGCCGCGCGCGCTCGCCTTCTACGCGCAAGCGTTCGGCTTCACGGAGCGCAATCGCATCGCGCTTCCGGGGATGGAAGAGGTGCTGATCGGCCTCCCGGACGATCCCTTCACCCTCGTCCTCTATCATCACACCGACGGCCGCGCGCTGGTGCGCGGGGACAATCACGGGCCGCTCGGCCTGTCGACCCGCGACATCCAGGCCGCCTGGGATCGCGCGATCGCCGCCGGTGCCACTGCCGTTCGCCCGCCGGAGGATCTCCCCGGCATGCGCATCGCCTTCCTCGATGATCCGGAAGGCCACACCATCGAACTCATCCAATATCTGCGCGAGAAGACCCGCGAAGGAGCAAGCGAATGACCGATCTTGATCAGTTCCGCGCCGAGACGCGCGCGTGGCTCGAGGCGAATTGCCCGCCCGAGATGCGCGAGCCGATCCGCAGCGAGAAAGACAGCGTCTGGGGTGGCCGCGACCAGAGCGCCATGACCCCGGCGCAGAAGCAGTGGATGGACGCCATGGGCGCCAAGGGCTGGACCGTGCCCGATTGGCCCAAGGAATATGGCGGCGGCGGCCTCTCGGCGGCCGAAACCAAGATCCTGCGCGAGGAAATGGCCCGCATCCGTGCGCGCAACCCGCTGTCCTCCTTCGGCATTTCGATGCTCGGGCCGGCGCTGCTGAAATACGGCACCGAGGAGCAGAAGAAGGAGCATCTGCCCAAGATCGCGCGCGGCGAGATCCGCTGGTGCCAGGGCTATTCGGAGCCGAACGCCGGGTCCGACCTCGCCAGCCTCGCCACCTCGGCGGAGGACAAGGGCGATCACTTCCTCATCAACGGCCAGAAGATCTGGACCAGCTACGCGAATTACGCGGACTGGATCTTCTGCCTCGTGCGCACCGACAAGACGAACAAGCACAAGGGCATCAGCTTCGTCCTGTTCGACATGCAGACGCCGGGCGTCTCGACCAAGCCGATCCTCTTGATCAGCGGCTATTCGCCCTTCTGCGAAACCTTCTTCGACAATGTGAAGGTGCCGAAGGAGAACCTCGTCGGAGAGCTCAACAAGGGCTGGGACGTCGCGAAATACCTGCTCGGCCATGAGCGTGAGATGATCTCGAACATGGGCCTCGGCGGCGGTGGCAGGAACCCGCTGATCGAGGGCGCGATCGCCACCATCGGCCTCGATCATGACGGTCGCCTCGCTGATCCGCTGCTGCGCGCCAAGATCGCCGAGTTCGAGGTCCGCTCCAAGGCGTTCGCCGCCCAGTCCGAACGCTTCATTGACGAGCTAAAGGCCGGTCGCGCGCACCCCGCCCAGCCGTCGATGATGAAATATTACGGCACGGAGCTCAACAAGGCGCGCCACGAACTGCTGATGGCCTCGGGCGGCTCGGACAATCTGGAATGGGAAAGCGAGCGGTCGCGCGGCGGTGCGCCGGCACGCGACTGGCTGCGCACCAAGGCGAACTCGATCGAGGGCGGCACCAGCGAGGTGCAGCTCAACATCATCTCGAAGCGCATCCTGGAGCTGCCGGGCGCGTGATCGGGTCGCCCTTCCCCTCGCGGGAAGGGCGCGCTCGCCAGACCATCTACGGGAAGCGGGTGGCGCGGCCACGGGCCTGCCGCCGCTTCCCACCTCCTCCGGCGCTCATGCGCGCCGGGGCGTAAAAGGGACGAACGATGCCTCTTTTCCTGAACGAAGATCAGACCATGCTGCGCGACACCGCGCGCGATTTCGTGGCCGATTCCGCCCCCGTCAGCCACATGCGCAAGCTGCGCGACGACAATGACCAGACCGGCTTCTCGCGCGACTTGTGGAAGCAGTTCGCCGACATGGGCTTCACCGGCATCCTCATCGACGAGGCACAGGGCGGCCTTGGCCTCGGCCATGTCGAGGCGGGCGTCGTGCTCGAAGAAATCGGTCGCAACCTGTCGCCCTCGCCCTTCCTTCAGACCGCCGTCGCCGCGGTCGAGGCGATGAAGGGCACGCCGCACGCCGATCGCTGGTTCCCCGGCATCCTCGCCGGTGAGACCGTTGCCGCACTCGCGATCGACGAAGGCGCCAAGCACCGCTCCTCGGTTGCCATGAAGGCGGAGCGCGCCGGCAACGGCTTCAAGCTCACCGGCGCCAAGCAGTTCGTCCACCACGGCCATGTTGCTGACGTGGTGATCGTCGCCGCGCGCACCGCCGGCTCGGCCGATGATCAGGACGGCGTCACGCTGTTCGCCGTGCCCAAGGATGCCGCCGGCATGACCGCCAAGGCCGAGCGTCTGACCGACGCCAGCCTCGCCGCGCGGATCGAGTTCGACGGTGTCGAGGTCGATGCCGACGCCGTGATCGGCGAGGTTGACGCCGGCCGCACGCCGCTCGATCGCCTGCTGCGCGCGGGCCGTGCGGCTGCCGCTGCCGAAATGCTCGGTGTCGGCGCTGGCGCGATGGACATGACGGTGAACTACCTCAAGGAGCGCAAGCAGTTCGGCGTGCTGATCGGCAGCTTCCAGGCGCTGCAGCACCGCGCATCGCATCTCTACAGCGAGATGGAAGTGGCCCGCGCCGCCGTGCTGAAGGCACAGCAGCTGCTCGACGCCGGTGATGAGAAGGCGGACGCTGCCGTCTCGGTCGCCAAGGCGATGACCGGCCTCGCCACGATGCTCAGCGTGCAGGAGGGCATTCAGATGCACGGCGGCATCGGCATGACCGATGAATATGACATCGGCTTCTACATGAAGCGCCAGCGCGTCCTGGCCGAACTGTTCGGCGACGCGAACTTCCACGCCGATCGCCTCGCGCGCGCGGCCGGCTATTGACGCTTTTCCCCTCCTTCCAGCAGGAGGGAGGGGAACGACATCCGGGGGGCAAGGCAATCGGCGACGCATGGTGGCACTTCCACGTGGCGCGACCGTCCTTGGCCCTGTCGTTTCAGGCCCAGGGATTGGAATAGATGAGCGACACCTCCGACAGCACGCCTCCCCCTACCGATACCCGGCCCACTCCTACGCCTGAATCGCTCGCCGCCGATCTCGTCGACCTGCTCGACGTCGAGGAGATCGATACCGATCTCTACCGTGGCCGCCGGTCCAAGGGCGGCGTGGGCCGCGTCTTCGGTGGTCAGGTAATCGCGCAGGCGCTCCAGGCCGCGCAGCGCTCGACCGATGCGCCCAAGATCGCCCATTCGCTCCACGCCTATTTCATGCGGCCGGGCGACGAAAATTTCCCTATCGTCTACCGCGTCGTGCGCGACTTCGAAGGGCGCAGCTTCGCCACCCGCCGCGTCATCGCGATGCAGCGCGGCGCTCCGATCCTCAACCTTGCCTGCTCGCTGCAGGTGCCGGAGGAAGGCTTCCATCATCAGGATGCGATGCCCGACGTGCCGCCGCCGGAATCGTTGCCGACTGAGGCGGAGCTTCGCGCCCGCGACGCCGTGCACCTCCCCGAAAAGCAGCGGCGCATGGTCACCCGCCCGCGCCCGATCGAGATGCGGCCGGTGTTTCCGCGCAAATGGTTCAATCCCACCCCCAGCGAACCGATCCAGCACAGCTGGTTCCGGGTCATCGCGCCAATCGGGGATGATCCCGCGATGCACCGAGCGGTGCTGTCCTATGCGTCGGATATGGCGCTGCTCGGCACCTGCATGCTGCCGCACGGCGTCAACTGGACGACCCCCGGGTTCCAGAGCGCCAGTCTCGATCACTCGATCTGGCTGCACGAGGATTTTCGCGCCGACGAATGGCTGCTCTACGCCACCGACAGCCCCTGGGCTGGCCACGCGCGCGGCATGAACCGCGGGCAGGTCTTCACCCAGGATGGCCGCCTCGTCGCAACGGTGGCGCAGGAAGGGCTGATCCGCCAGCGCACGCCCCGCGCCGAATAGCGGCTGATGGCCGCTTCCTGCTTCTGCTCCCGCCCGCATGCTGGTTGAGGGGCACACCCTCCTGTCCTCCAGGATCCATCCATGACCATCGATCGCCGCGATTTTCTCACCGGCACCGCCGCGCTTGCCGCGAGCACCGCCCTCACCCCGCCGGCGCTGGCGCAGGCCCCAGTGGCGGACGCTGACGCGGCTGCCCTCGCGCTGCTCGATCAGCAGGCCGACGCACTTCTCACCGCCTATCCCGACGGCGCGGCGTATCTCGGGCTCGACCAGGGCAAGCGGCTGGCGCTGAAGACCAGGCTCATTGATCGCAGCGCCGATGCGGAAGCCGCGCGCCGCAGCGCCGCTGCACAGCGGCTCGCCCGCCTACAGCGGATCGATCGCACCGCCCTTACGCCGGCCGTCGCAACCCATGTCGAAACCGTGATCGCGGCGCATGAGATCGCGCTCGACGGCTGGCAGCGGATGCCAGTCGGCGACATGGCCTTTCTGTCGAACAACAACTATCGTTCGACTCCCTATGTGGTGACTCAGGGCAATGGCGCGTTCGTCGACACGCCGGATTTGCTCGAGAACAAGCATCAGGTCGCAAGTCGCGCGGATGCCGAGGCATACCTTGCGCGGCTGGAGGCCTATGCCGGTCAGCTCGAGGCCGAAACGCGCCGGATACAGGCCGATGCGGGCCAGAACGTTCTGCTGCCGGCCCCCTTCAACGACATTACGGCCGCGCAATTGCGCGCCGGCGCCGCGCAGCCTGCGGCCGAACAGGGGATGATCCGCACCTTCGCCGACAAGGTCGCCAAGGCGGGCCTGACCGGCGACTGGACCACCCGCGCCACCGCCATCGTCGACCGCCGGATCGCGCCCGCCCTCGTACAGCAGGCCGACACGCTGGCCTCGTTCCGCTCGCGCGCACCGGAGGATGGCGGCATGTGGCGGATGCCCGACGCGGAGAATCGCTACGCATGGCTCGCCGAGGCCGCCACTACGACGAAGCGCACGCCGGACGAGATCCATGCATCCGGCCTCGAGCAGTGCCGCGCCTACGCTGCCGAGCTGGACCCGTTGCTCCGCGCACAGGGGCTAACTCAGGGCACGCCCGGGGAGCGGCTCGCCGCGCTCGGCAAGCGCCCGGACCTCCTGTTCGCGAACAACGACGCGGGCCGTGCCGAGCTTCTCGCCTATCTCAACACTGTGGTCGACCGCCTCCGCCCGGGTCTGCCGCAGGCCTTCGGCAAGCTCGTCCGCGGCAATCTGGTCATCAAGCGGGTGCCCCCGGCGATCGAGAATGGCGCGCCCAACGGCTACGCCGGCCCCGGCGCGCTGGATGGCTCGACGCCCGGCATCTACTACATCAACCTGCGCGATACCGCGAACTGGCCGCGCTTCGAACTTGCTACGCTCACATTCCACGAAGGCATCCCGGGGCACATCTGGCAGGGCGAATATACCTTTGACCTGCCGCTGATCCGAACGCTGCTCGCCTTCAACGCCTATTCCGAAGGCTGGGGCCTGTATGCGGAGCAGATCGGGGCGGAGCTTGGCTATTATGACGACGATCCCCTCGGTCGGATCGGCTATCTGCAGTCGATGAACTTCCGTGCCGCGCGCCTGGTGGTGGACACCGGCCTGCATCACAAGCGCTGGTCGGTCGATCAGGCCGTACGCTGGCTGATGGCGGCGACCGGCTATACCGAGAGCCGGGCACATTCAGAGATCAACCGTTATTGCGTGTGGCCGGGTCAGGCGCTGGGCTACAAGACCGGCCACAATGAAATCAACCGCCTGCGCGACGCCGCCAGGCAGAAGCTCGGCTCGCGCTTCGACGTACGTGGCTTCAACGATGCGGTGGTTCAGGCCGGCGGAATGCCGCTCGGCGTACTCGGCAAGGTGGTCGACCGCTGGTGTGAGACCGTACCGGCCTGATCGATCAGCGGTTTCCCGATATACAGCGTCTCCGGAAACGTGGTTCAACCGCTTCGGAGGCGCTGGAAAGTGCCCGTTCAGGCGCTGGTGCGCCCATATTCCTGCTTGGTCACCGGATGGCTGGACGACAGCCCGCCATCCACCGCCACCGCCTGTCCATTGACATAGCTTGCATCATCCGAGGCAAGGAACAGCGCCACCTTGGCCAGTTCCTCCGGCTGCGCGCCGCGCCGCAGCGGATTGAGGCGGCCCACGCGATCGATCTTGCCTGCCTCACGCGCATAATCGAACACCGATTGCGTCATGCCGGTCTCGGTCAGCCCGGGGCAGATCGCGTTGACGCGAACGTTGGATCCCGACAGCTGCTGTGCCGAAACCTGCGCGAGGTTGATGACGCCGGCCTTGGACGCGGAATATGCCGGCGACCCCGCGCCCGAGCGAATACCGGCCACGCTCGCCGTCAGGATAATCGCACCGCCTCCCCGCTCGGCAATGCGGGGGGCGCCATGCTTGATCGCCAGGAACGGTCCGATCAGGTTGACGCGCAGCACCTCGCTAAACAGGCTGACGTCGGTATTGAAGATGTTCGCCATCCCGCCTGAGATGCCGGCATTGGCGAACATGATATCGAGCCCGCCGAAGCTGTCGCAGGCGAGCGCGATGGTGCGCAGCACATCCTCTTCGTTACCCGCATCCATCTCGATCGCCTGGGCCGTACCACCGGCTTCCCGGATTGCGGCAGCCGTCGCCTCAGCCCCCACCTTGTCCGCAACGACGACCCGGCCGCCCTCTGCCGCAAACAGCGTCGCCGCCGCGCGGCCGATGCCGGAACCTGCGCCCGTGACAATGATCGACTTGCCCGTGAACCTCACTTCAACCTCCGCTCAATACGCTGCTCGCGCGATCCTCAGATCGTCACGCCGCCGTCGATGACCATCGTCTGCCCCGTCATGAAGCCGCTGGCCTTGGACGCGAGGTACACAACCGCACCAGCAATCTCCTCGGGCTCCCCGATCCGGCGCAGCGGCGTGGTCCGGTTCCGTTCGGCGACCGCGGCTTCGTCTTCCCACAGCGCCTTGGCGAAGTCGGTCTTGATCAATCCCGGCGCGATGCAATTCACCCGGATGCCGTGCTTGCCATATTCATGGGCAAGGTTGCGGGCGAGCTGCATGTCCGCTGCCTTGGAGATGCAGTACGCGCCAATGACGGTCGACCCGCGTAGGCCCCCGATCGACGAAACGATCACGATCGAACCTTCTCCCCGCTCCTTCATCTCAGGCGCCACCATCGTGATCAGCCAGTGGTTGGAGAGGATGTTGTTGTCGAGGATCTTGCGGAACTGCTCGTCCGCGATCCCTTCCTGCGGACCGTAATAGGGATTGGAGGCTGCGTTGCAGACCAGGCAATCGATGCGGCCAAATGCGCGGCGACTCTCATCGACGAGGGTCTGCAGCGCCGCCTTGTCCGAGATGTTGGCGGCCACTGCGATCGCTGTGCCTTCACCGAAGCGGGCGTTGATCTCGTCCGCGACGGCTTGCGACGCATCCTGCTTGCGGCTGGAGATCACGACCTTCGCGCCCTGCTCAGCGCAGGCGATCGCGCTGGCCTTGCCGATGCCGCGCGACGACCCGGTAATCACGACGACCTTGCCGGTCAGATCGAACAAACTCATAGCTACTTCTCTTCTTGTAGAAGGCGCGGGTTACGCGCCCGCCTTGACGGCGAAAGACCAGGCCGCATCGGCCAGCATCGGCACACGCGCGCTGGTCGCCTCGGCATTGGCGCTGGACGCCGTGCCAATCAGGAAGCGCTTGCGGATGCCCTGAACGATGGAGGCGAGGCGGAACAGGTTGAACGCCAGCAGCCAGTTGAGATCGGGAACGCCATCGCGTCCGGTCTTTTCGCAATAGCGCGCGACGACTTCCTCGACCGTCGGAATCCCGGTCTCCGGCCCAGTCAGCCCCATCACGCCCGAACGGCCCTCCGGCTCGGTCACCCAGCTGATCAGGAAATAGCTGAGGTCAGCAAGCGGATCGCCCGTCGTGCAGAGCTCCCAGTCGAGCACCGCCGCGACGCGCGGTTCGAGACCCGGCGCGAACTTCATGTTGTCGCAGCGATAATCCCCATGGACGATCGTGGTGCGCGTCTGCTCCGGGATGGTGCGTGGCAGCCACTCGATCAGCCGCTCCATCGCCGGCATATGCTCGGTCTCGGCGCCGCGGTACTGCTTCGTCCAGCGGCTCACCTGGCGCTCGAAGTAATTGCCCGCTCGCCCGAAATCCTCGAGCCCCGTCGCCTTCAGGTCGACGTTGTGGAGCGCCGCCAGCGTATCGATCATCGCGTTGTAATGCGCACGCCGCGTATCGGCATCCATGCCCGGGAAGGAGCCGTCCCAGATCGTCCGGCCGTCCACCATCTCCATGACGTAGAAGGCGGAACCGATGACGTTGTCGTCCTCGCACAGGCCATATTGCCGCGGCACCGGAAAGCCCGTCGGGTGAAGCGCAGCCATCACGCGATATTCGCGATCCACCTGGTGCGCAGACGGCAACAGCTCGCCCATTGGCTTGCGGCGAAGCACGTAATTGCGCCCCGGCGTCATCAGCTTGTACGTCGGGTTCGATTGCCCGCCGGCGAACTTCGCATAGGTCAGCGGACCCGCGAAGTCCGGAACATGCGCTTCCATCCAAGTGGTGAGGCGATCGGTGTCGAGCCGATCGCGCTCGCTGATCTCCGCCTGGAGACCGGTATCTTCCGCCACCGCCGTGCTCATTGATCGAACACGATCACGCTGCGGGTCGCATCGCCCTTGCGGAGCTCATCGAACGCGTCGTTGATCCGGTTGAGCGGCAGGCGCTCTGCGATGATCGTGTCGAGGTCGAGCATGCCGCGCATGTAGAAATCGACGAGGCGCGGGATGTCCACCGGGAAGCGGTTCGACCCCATGATGCCGCCCTGCAGCTTCTTGCCCGACAGCAGCTCCATCGCGGAGAGGCCGACCTTCGAATCCAGCGGCATCATGCCCAGGATCGTCGCTGTGCCGCCGCGGCGAAGGACGTCGACGGTCGTCTGCGCTGATTCTCGCCGGCCGACCGCCTCGATCGCGTGGTGAACGCCGCCCTTGGTTAGTTCCACCACTTCGCCGACGACGCCGTGGGCCAACGGGTCGAACGTGTGGGTCGCGCCCAGCTTCTCGGCCACAGCGCGCTTCTCCGGCACCGGATCAAGCGCGATGATCTTGCCCGCACCGGCAATCTTGGCGGCGTTGACCGCGGCAAGGCCAATGCCGCCGCAGCCCACGACGCACACCGTCTCGCCCGGCGTCACGTCCGTGGTGTTGAACACCGCGCCCGCGCCCGTCGTCACCGCGCAGCCGATCAGCGCGGCGCGATCAAGCGGCATTTCCGGGTCAATCGCGACGCAGGCATGCTCGTGCACCAGCATCTGCTCGGCATAGGCCGACAGGTTCAGCATCTGGTTCACGTTGCCGCCATTCGCCAGCCGCAACCGCGGCTCCGCCGTCGGCGACCGGCGGGTCTCCGCGCTGACGCACAGGAACATGCGCCCGGTGATGCAGAACTCGCAATGGCCGCAGAAGGCGCTGAGGCAAGTGACGACGGCGTCGCCAACCTTCACCGTGCGGACTTCGTCACCCACGGCCTCGACGATGCCGGCGGCTTCGTGCCCCGGGATTGCCGGCAGCGGATGCGGATAGGCGCCGTCGACGAAATGAAGGTCGGAACGGCAGACGCCGCACGCCACAGTGCGGATCAGCACCTCATGCGGGCCGGGCTTGGATACGACGACGTCCTCGATCTGGAGCGGCGCCTTGGTTTCAAAGATGACAGCGGCTTTCACGGTCTCTCTCCATTATTCTGACGAATGCTCGTCACCCGGCCCCCAGCCCCGTTGCTGGTCTTGCCGGCAGCGGGATCTGAGGCAGGTCGGGCGACGAAAGGCTCAGCGCGAAACGCCGATGTCACCACTCGAAATCTCGGCACTGCGCGGCGCGGCGCGGTCATTCGCGATCTCCGCCTTCCAGTCGCCGTATTTGCCGAATTCGTTGCGCGCGATGGCGCGGGCATGGACCTCGTCCGGCCCGTCGGCGAGGCGAAGCGTCCGCTGGGAGGCCCAAGCGTGGGCAAGGCCATAG
This sequence comes from Sphingomonas olei, assembly GCF_045369765.1. Lineage (NCBI taxonomy): Bacteria > Pseudomonadati > Pseudomonadota > Alphaproteobacteria > Sphingomonadales > Sphingomonadaceae > Sphingomonas > Sphingomonas olei. Next base: position 74,907 of record NZ_JBIQEU010000002.1, on the reverse strand, counting down.
TCCTCCGCCACGCCGCCGCCGCCATGCGCCTGCACCGCATCGTCGAGGATGCGCAGCGCCATGTTGGGCGCGAACACCTTGATCATCGCGATTTCCTGGCTGGCAGCTTTGTTGCCCGCCGCGTCCATCGTCTGCGCGGCCTTCAGGCACAGCAGTCGCGTCATCTCGATCTCGATCCGGGCCTGCGCCACGCGCTGCTCCCATACCGAGTGATCGGAAATCCGCTTGCCGAAGGCGACACGGCTGAGGAGGCGCTTCGCCATCTTCTCCAGCGCAACTTCGGCGACCCCGATCGTGCGCATGCAGTGATGGATGCGGCCCGGCCCAAGCCGGCCCTGCGCGATCTCGAAGCCGCGGCCCTCGCCGAGGATGACGTTCTCGACCGGCACGCGGACGTTGGTGAAGCTCACTTCGCCATGGCCGTGCGGCGCATGGTCATAGCCATAGACTGACAGCATCCGCTCGATCTTGATGCCCGGCGTATCCATCGGCACGAGAATTTGGCTCTGCTGCTGGTGGCGCGATCCTTCGAAGCTCGTTTTGCCCATCAGGATGCCGATCTTGCAGCGTGGATCACCCACGCCCGACGACCACCATTTGACGCCGTTGATCACATAATGATCGCCGTCACGCTCGATCCGCGTCTCGATGTTGGTTGCATCGGACGAGGCGACCGCAGGCTCGGTCATCAGGAAGACGGAGCGGATTTCGCCGTTCATCAGCGGACGCAGCCACTTCTCCTTCTGCTCCAGCGTGCCGTAGCGGTGCAGCACTTCCATGTTGCCCGTGTCTGGCGCGGAGCAGTTGAACACTTCGCTCGCCCAGCCGATCTTGCCCATCTCCTCGGCACACAGCGCATATTCGAGGTTGGTGAGCTGAGTCCCTTCGAACTCGAACGTCTCGTCGACATGCGTCTGCCCCGAGTGCGGCGGCATGAAGAAGTTCCACAGCCCGGCCGCCTTGGCCTTCGCTTTCACCTCTTCGATGACGGGGATCACCTTCCAGCGATCGCCAGTGTGCGCCTGCTCGTGGTATTCGGCCTGCCGCGGCGCGATCTCGGCGTCGATGAAGGCCTTAACGCGGTCCCGGAAATAGGTCTCGCGCTCGGTCAAGGTGAAGTCCATCGCATCCCTCCGCTTCGCTGTTTGATGCGGCTGTAGAGCGTACCGCATCTTCGGTAAAGCGCCTGATTTAGTTCGCGCCACCCATGCGGTCCGTGGAAACACGAAGGTGATAAAAGGGACTATTTCTTCGAAAAATCGCTGCTACGATCAACCGATGCAAGCTCAGGTGGAACCGAGCGGCGACGGGGAGGAGATCGGCACGCGGCGCTTTCGGGCGAAGCGCGAAGCCATCCTTGCCGCCGCAGCCGACGCAATCAATGAACAAAGCGCGAAGGGCATGACCTTTGCGGACGTGGCCCGGCGTGTCGGCCTCAACACCACCAGCGTCACCTACTATTTCAAACGCAAGGAAGACCTGGCGGCCGCGGCGTTCGAGCATACGCTCGATTACCTGCTGGTGATGCTGGACGCTGCGATGGAGGCCCCGACGCCACAGGCGCGGGTCGAACGCTATCTCGCGCTGAACATGGCACGCCTGTCGCGGGTGCAGCGCGGCGAGGAACGCCAGATTGCCGGCCTCTCCGACCTTCGCGCCATGGAAGATCCCGTGCGCAGCCGGTTACTCAGCGGATGGCGGGAGGTGTTTCGCCGCGCGCGCAACCTGTGGGGACCGGCGGAAACCCGCGCGCAGACCGACCTGAACGGTGCGCGCGCGCACGTTTTGATGGAAAACACCTTCTGGTTGCCGGTCTGGCTGCCGCGCTATGACATGGATCAGCTCGATCGGGTCGAGGCGCGGGTGATGGACGTGTTCCGTCATGGCCTTGCCGGCGCCGGCGCGCGCTGGGCGCCCCGCCCGGTCACCTTGCCGCACGACCCGGCAGAGGGACGCGAGGCCTTTCTCCTCGCCGCCACGCGGCTGATCAACGAACTGGGCTATCGCGGCGCCTCGGTTCAGCGGATCGCTGGCGAGCTCAACGTCACCAAGGGCAGCTTCTACCACCACCTCGACGCGAAGGACGATCTGGTGATCGCCTGCTACAAGCGCAGCTTCGATACGATCTCCGCGACGCAACGTCTGGCCGATGAACAGGGCGGCACCCATTGGGACCGGCTGTCGGCGATGTTCGCGACCCTGCTGGGCGTGCAATTCTCGGAGCTCGGCCCGCTGCTTCGCACCACCGCGCTCAGCGGCCTGCCCGGCAGTGTGCGGCAGGCGATGGTCGAACGATCGAACCGCATTGCACGGCGCTTCGCCGGCACGATCTCGGACGGTATCGCCGAAGGGACGATCCGCGCGGTGGATCCGCTTGTCGCCAGCCAGCTCGTCATGGCCTTCCTCAACGCCGCCTTCGACATGCGCAAGTGGGCCTGGTCGATGCCCAGTGAGCGCGCGATCGCCCTATACGCATCAACGCTCGCCTTCGGCATGTTCGACGACCGCGCGGTGGAGAGTTAAGACACAGGCACCGCGCCGCATTCCATTTGGGCGCCCGAGCGCCTAATCGGCGCCGCATGACACACGATATTCACGTCATCGGCGGCGGGCTCGCCGGGTCCGAGGCTGCCTGGCAGCTGGCAGAGGCGGGTTTTTCCGTTCGGCTGTCCGAAATGCGCGGCAGCGGCGACAACACGCCCGCCCACCATACCGATCACCTCGCCGAACTGGTGTGCTCGAACAGCTTCCGGTCGGACGATGCGACCAGCAACGCGGTAGGGCTGATCCATGAGGAGATGCGCACGCTCGGTTCGGTGATCCTGGCTGAGGGCGATCGGCATCGCGTGCCAGCCGGATCCGCACTGGCGGTGGATCGTGACGGATTCTCGGCGGGCGTCACCGAACGGCTGGCGTCACATCCGCGGATCGAGATCGTGCGCGCACGCGTCGACACCTTGCCCGACGGTCCGGCAATCATCGCCACCGGCCCGCTCACGGCAGCAAGCCTTTCGGAGTCCATCGCGAGCGAGACGGGCAAGGACGCCCTCGCCTTCTTCGATGCGATCGCACCGATCGTGCACCGCGACAGCATCAACATGGATGTTGCCTGGTTCCAATCGCGCTGGAACAAGGGCGATGGCACCGACTACATCAACTGCCCGCTCGACCGCGAGCAATATGACGCCTTCGTCACTGCCCTGATCGCCGGCGAGAAGACCGAATATCGCGAGTGGGAGAACGTCCCCTATTTCGAAGGCTGCATGCCGATCGAGGTCATGGCGGAGCGCGGCCCCCAGACGCTGCGCTTCGGCCCGATGAAGGGCGTCGGTCTCGACGATCCGCGCACGGGCCGCTGGCCCTACGCATGCGTCCAGCTGCGGCAGGACAATGCTGCCGGCACGCTGTGGAACATCGTGGGGTTCCAGACGAAGCTGAAGCACGCCGAACAGGTGCGTCTGTTCCGCACCATTCCCGGCCTCGAGAACGCGGAATTTGCCCGGCTCGGTGGGCTTCACCGCAACACCTTCCTGCGCTCGCCCGAACTCCTCGATTCGGAACTGCGCCTGAAATCGCGTCCCAACATCCGCTTCGCCGGTCAGATCACCGGCTGCGAAGGATATGTCGAAAGCGCGGCGATCGGGCTGCTCGCCGGCCGCTTTGCTGCGGCCGAGCTTGCCGGCAAGAAGATGCTGCAACCCCCACCTGAAACCGCGCTTGGCGCGCTTCTCGGCCACATCACCGGCGCCGCGGTGGCAGAGACGTATCAGCCGATGAACGTCAACTTCGGCCTATTTCCGCCGATTGAAGGGCGGACCAAGAAGGCCGATCGCAAGCGCATGTACACCGACCGCGCGCGCGCGGCTCTTTCGACATGGCTCGCGGCTTAATCGTCCTCATCGGCATTTCGAGCGGGAGGGCAGGAACACCGCGGCTTGCCCTTCCGCTTCACCGCCGTCGTGGCAAATTCAGCCGCGTCGAGCACGCCAGATCGATCCTTGTCGGCCGCGGTGAATTTTGCCGCAGTCCTGGCGCTCCATTCCTCGAACGACAGGCGCCCGTCACCGTTCGTATCGAGTTTCGCGAAAGCCTTGCGACGTAACGCCAGATATTCGGCGTTGGTGATGCCGCCGTCACGATCCTTGTCATAGCGGCCGAAGCGCTTCTCCTCCCGCGTTCGGGGAGTGGCTTCCGGGACATCGACCCCGCCGGCTTCCCCGCCGGCTTCAACGGCAGGTGGGGGCGCTGGCGCATTTTGCGGCATCGCCGGCAGGACCGGCTCGGTCCCCGCGCGGCTCGAAAACAGCATCCAGCCTGCCGCCACCATCAGCAGCGCCGCGACGCCCCCTGCAAGATATCGCCACATTTTCCGCCCCCCGTTAACCATGATGCTAGCGGAAGAAGCGACGCCTGCAAGCCTATCGTCCGGTCAGGCGATGCCAGGCAAGGCGTACCACGCGCGATGGCGATCCTGGCTCCCGTCGCCGATTGAGGTCGGCCGCCGCGACATGCACCAGCGCGCCCAGGAAGCGGCCCGCCGGGCTCCATCTTTGTGTCGCAGCCTGCCTCAGCAACGGCATCGCCAACAGCGCGGCACGATCGGCGAGGTCGCGGTCGGCGGTGGTCTGCGCCAGGTCAGCAAGCGACCAGCCGGAGCCGGCGGCTTCAACGTCATCGGCCGCACCGGCCAGCCGCGCCGCCTCGGCGAAGATAACGCTCCGCTCCGCCGCGAACGCCATAAGCTCGTCCTGGTCGAGCGGGCCCAGCAACCGCTCCCATCCATCTTCCGCGAGGGCCAGGCGCTCACCGTCCGCCCTCGCCGCCGCCAGCGTCTGCAGGATCGGTTGCGACGGCACTGGCGGGTTCTCCAACGCACACAGCGCCTCGCGCCACCATGTCAGCCGCAGTTGCGCAACCATCGGGTCCCGCGTGCCAAGCGTCAGCCGTGCAAGCGTCTGATCCAGTGCGAAAACGGCCGCCACTCCAGGCGCAGTGACCGCCGGCGCGTAGCCAAGTGCGAGCGCGCGTTCGGGATGTCCGCCAGTGGGATCAATCCCGAGGTATTCTGCGGCGTTAACCATATCGTTTGAGCCGGGCTTAGCGGGTTCTCGGGCAAGGCGATTTCCCGCGACACTACTCTCTGATGGGAAGAGAATCGAGTGAGAAGCAAGGGTCTCAGAACGTTCCTGCGACGACTGGCCGACGACAGGCATGGGGCGGCCCTTCCGATCCTCGCCGCATTCACGATCCCGGCAATCGGCGCCATCGGCACGGGCATCGATACGGCCCGTATATACATGGTGCGCAGCCAAATGCAGGCCGGGGTCGACGCTGCCGCGCTGGCCGGCGCGCGCGCCTTTGCGGTGACCGATAAATCCGCAAAGGATCGGACCAAGCAGGTCGAGGCATATTTCTACGGGAACTTCCCACAGGGATATATGCACTCGCAGAGCCTGGTTCTCACACCGACGTTCTCGACGAAGAACAACATCCACGTCACGACGGTAGAGGCCGAAGCCGACTTGCCAATGACGTTCATGCGGGTGCTTGGGTTCGACAAGCAACGGATACGAACGGTCGCGCGCGCCGAGCTGCAGCCTCGTCCGTTGGAGGTCATGGTTGTCCTCGACAACACCGGCTCAATGAAGGCGAACCTGCCCCGCGACGCCAATGGCGTCGTCAAGACCCGCATGACAGCAACAAAGGATGCGGCCAAAAGCTTCGTCGACATTCTCTACCAAGGCGCTGGCACCCGTCAGGAACTGGCACTCGGTTTCGTCATGTACGACATCACCGTGAACGTCGGGCATTTGCTCACCAAGTGGCGCTCCTCGTCTGTCAGGCAGCTGGCTGGGTTCAACGACTCCGCCACGCAGGCGCGCGGTCCTTGGCCAGGCAATCGGCTTGCGTGGAAGGGCTGCGTCCTGGCCGACGACACCGTGCGCAACATGAATGCAACCTATTCACAGCCCGAGCCCGGAGCTTGGGATGTCGTGCGGTCATTGCCCGGTGAAGGGGGGCACCCACCAATCACGCCCTACTTCATTCCGCCATTCTGGGTTCCCCAGACATCCGGCAACTCCGCTTCGTCCGCTGTCATGGCAAACCCAAATAGTGGATTCTACAAAATCTCGAACGTCGAGCCAGGCTACAATTTGTACCAGCTGGATCAAACCTTGGCGAACGGCGGCCTGAACCAGGCAAGCATGGCGAGCTCGCCGTACCGCGAAGCCTTTTACCGTTACTATATCGGGCTGAACGACAGCGCATCGAGCGTCTTCAACGACGTCATCACTCGCGTCGATGGAAGTTTCTACAACCCTCAAACTGACAGCTGGAACTTTGCGACGTCGCGCGGAACGCCGTTCAGGATCAATTATGATCGCATTCCCAACTTTGCGGCATGGAAGGCTGCGACCACATATTCGGTAAACCCGAAGGGTGGCAGTACGAGCAGCGGCTCGCAGAACATGACCGACCCGCCCAGTCCCAACTGGCAATGCCCGGAGGAGGCTGAGCCGATCGCCTACGGCAAGCCAAAGTCATATTGGATCGACAACGTCATTGAGCGGAAGAATGGCGCGATCTACCCGGCCAACGGGACGCTGCACCATGCCGGACTTCTCTGGGGCTACCGACTGCTTGTCAGAGATGACGTGTTTCCACGTAGCAACCCGACGTCGGAAGAAGCGAAGCGCGCCCTGGTATTCATGACCGACGGCGAAACTGCGCTCGGCGAGAGCCAGAACGGCTACACTGATCGCACCTTCACATTTTACGGGAATTACGCCGACAATCCGCTGACGACCACCCAGAATGGTGGCGCTTTCAGAACCCAGTCCGAGCGGCGCTTCGCAAAGACGTGCGCGTCGCTACAGGCGGAAAAGAATCCGCCAAAAGTATATATCATCGCACTGACGACCACGGACACCAATACCTTGGCAATGTTCGAACGCTGCGCGCCGGGCCGGGTCTATCGGACGTCTGACACCGCATCGCTGAAATCCGCGTTCGACGACGTCGCCACCGAGCTCGTTGACTTGCATCTTACGAAATGAAGACCTTTTCTCACCTGATCAGAGACGTCACCGGCGTCACCGTGGTTGAGTTCGCCCTGATATCGCCGGTGATGCTGGCGATGATCTGCGGAACGATTGAAATCGGCCATACGATGTTCGCTCGCGCCGCCCTGGAGGGAGCCGTCGTCGAAGCGGCGCGAGCGGCGACCGCGTCGATGGAAAGTAGCCAGGAACTGAGAGAAGCCGCCATTCGGGCGAGCATCTCCAATGCGATGAGCGACTTCCCGACGGCTCCTGGCAAGAACATCACGATCGTGACGACGGTGTACAAGGACTTTTCCACATCTACACCGGAAAACTTCACCGATCAAAATGGAAACGGGGTCTACGACAAGGGCGAAGACTTCATTGACCGGAACGGCAACGGTAAATGGGACCCGGCAATCCCGATCCCGGGTAAGCTCGGCGGTCCCGGCGACGTTGTTTCCTATACGGCCGCATTTCCGAAATTGCGGCTGTTCGGAACGATGACCTCTTGGTTCGGCGTCTCACCCGAAGCCACGCTCGTCGCCACCACCATTGTGCGCAACGAGGCTGTTGTAAGGAAAACGCTGTGAAACGCCGATCCCGTGCATCGCTGCCCCAGGATGTTCGCGGTGTGGCGCTGCTCGAGTTTGCGCTTTTCGCCCCATTGCTCCTTGCCATGATCCTCAGCGGCTTCGAGCTTGGCAATTACGCCCTCGCCAATAATCGTGTGCAACGTCTCGCATCGATGACGGCGGACCTGGTGGCCCAGAGCGGAACGGGCGTGGTTGGCGCGACCGAAGCGCAGATCTACGACCTCTTCAGCGCGATTGATCTGACCGCGCAGCCATTCAACCTTCGTCGCCACGGCCGGGTCGTCATCACCGCCGTAAAAGGCACAGACTACGACAACAATGGCATCATCGAAAATCGGATCCTGTGGCAACGATTTGATGGAGATTTCACCAGCGCGTCACCGGTTCTCGGCTGCAACTTGGTCAGCAGCCTCGCAACCTTGCCAAACAGCCGCATGCTTCCGCTCGACGAGATCCTGTTCCATGTTCAAGTTACGTACGAGTATCAGCCGATTTTCAGCATTTACCCGATGAACCTCATGAAGCTCGAACCAAGCTTCACGCGCATGGCCATGTTCCGCGCCCGAAACAAGGACTTCCAGACGCCGACCCCTGATCAGCGCTTTCCCGCAAAGAAAAACTGCAACACCCCCACAGGGTTGTAGCAGCTCCCGTCTCGATCAACGCGAGACGGGAGCTTAGCCGTTACTTGCGATACGTGACCTTCTTCACGCCCTCGACGATCTTGTCGGACGAGATCAGCGCCAGCTTCTCGAGGTTCGCCGCATAAGGCAGCGGCACGTCCTCGTCGCAGACGCGGACGATGGGGGCGTCGAGGTCGTCGAAGCCTTCCTCCATGCAGATCGCGATGATCTCGCTGGCGATCGAGCACGTCGGCCAGCCCTCCTCGGCCACGACCATGCGGTTGGTCTTGGCGAGGCTCTTGAGCACCGTTTCCTTGTCGAGCGGGCGCAGCGTACGAAGATCGATCACTTCCGCATCGATCCCCTCACCGGCCAGCTTCTCCGCCGCTTCGAGCGCGAGGCCGACGCCGATCGAATAGCTGACGATCGTCACGTCCTTGCCCTCGCGCATCACGCGGGCCTTGCCGATCGGCAGCACCCAATCGTCGAGCTTCGGCACCTCGAACGTGCGGCCATAAAGCAGCTCGTTCTCGAGGAACACGACCGGATCCTGGCTACGGATCGCCGCCTTCAGCAGGCCCTTCGCATCCGCCGCATCGTATGGCGCAATCACGATCAGGCCCGGCACGCTGGCATACCATGGCCCATAGTTCTGCGAGTGCTGGGCGCCCACACGGCTCGCCGCGCCGTTTGGCCCGCGGAACACGATCGGGCAGCGCATCTGGCCGCCGGACATGTAGTTCGTCTTCGCGGCAGAGTTCACAATATGGTCGATTGCCTGCATCGCGAAGTTGAACGTCATAAACTCGACGATCGGGCGCAGGCCGCCCATCGCCGCGCCCGTGCCGACGCCGGCAAAGCCATATTCGGTGATCGGCGTGTCAATCACCCGGCGGTCGCCGAACTCGTCGAGCAGCCCCTGCGTCACCTTGTAGGCGCCCTGATATTGCGCGACTTCCTCGCCCATCACGAACACACGCTCGTCGGCGCGCATTTCCTCGGCCATCGCATCGCGCAGCGCCTCGCGAACGGTCACCTTCACCATTTCGGTGCCTTCGGGGATCGCCGGATCGATAACGTCGGCCTTGTGCTTCGCCGCCTCGAACATCTGGCGCGTGCCGGTGTCGACCTTCTCCTGTGCCGGATGCGCCGAATCCTCGACCTTGTCGGCCTTCGTCTCGTCCGCCTTCGCTTCGGGCGCGGCCGTGTCTTCCTTGGTCGCAGCGGGGTCGCTGGTGCCCGCGGGGGCTGCCTCGGCGCCCTCGCCTTCCAGCTGCATGATCACCGTGCCGACCTTCACATTGTCGGTGCCCTCGGCGACCAGGATCTTGGCCACGACGCCTTCATCGACCGCCTCGAACTCCATCGTCGCCTTGTCGGTCTCGATCTCGGCCATGATGTCGCCGGATTTCACCGTGTCGCCTTCCTTGACGAGCCACCTGGCGAGCGTGCCCTCCTCCATGGTGGGGGAGAGTGCCGGCATCTTGATGTCGATCGCCATCTCAATACTTCTCCACCAGCACGTCGGTATACAATTCCTTGGGATCGGGTTCGGGGGTGCTCTCGGCAAAATCGGCGGATTCGTTCACCGTCTTGCGGATTTCGCTCTCGATCGCCTTCAGCTCGTCTTCCTTGACGCCCTGCGCCTCGAGCAGCTTCTTCACATGCTCGATCGGATCGGACTTGTCGCGCACCGCCTGCACTTCCTCGCGGCTGCGATACTTGGCCGGGTCCGACATCGAGTGGCCGCGATAGCGATAGGTCTTCATCTCGAGGATGATCGGCCCCTTGCCGGCGCGCACCCAGGCCAGCGCCTCCTCGGCTGCGCCGCGCGCCGCCAGCACGTCCATGCCGTCGACCTGGATGCCCGGGATGCGGAAGCTCTCGCCGCGGCGATACAGCTGGTCCTCGGCCGACGCGCGGTTGACGCTCGTGCCCATGGCGTATTGATTGTTCTCGATGACGAAGATGACGGGCAGCTTCCACAGCTCCGCCATGTTGAAGCTTTCGTACACCTGCCCCTGGTTCGCCGCGCCGTCGCCGAAATAGGCGAGGCACACGCCCCCGTCATTGTTGTACTTGTGCGCAAAGCCGAGGCCGGTGCCCAGCGACACCTGCGCGCCCACGATGCCGTGCCCGCCGTAGAACTTATGGTCGACGCTGAACATGTGCATCGACCCGCCCTTCCCCTTGGAGATGCCGGCATGACGCCCGGTCAGCTCCGCCATCACGTCCTTGGGGGGGATACCGCACAGCAGCATGTGACCGTGGTCGCGGTAGCCAGTGATGACGCTGTCTTTCTCCGACAGCGCGGATTGCAGGCCGACCGCAACGGCTTCCTGGCCGATGTACAGGTGGCAGAAACCGCCGATCAGGCCCAGGCCATAGAGCTGGCCGGCCTTTTCTTCGAAGCGGCGGATGAGCAGCATGTCCTTGTAGAATTGCAGCAGCTCGTCCTTGGACGCCTCATAGGGCTGCGGCTCGTCGGGACGCTCGCGGTTGGATACGGGGGGTTCGGCGCTCTTCGCGCGGGCTGTTTTTGCCACGGGGCTGGACCTCGAGGTTCCTAGGGGAAAGGGAGAACGGGGCCTATAAGCCTCAACGGGGCGCAGGCGCAACGTCGTGAAATCCCGTTGTGCCGATCGGAGGGCCGACTTAAGTCCATCGCCACATGTCAGCTGCCGCTCACCCGCTCCGCATTCCGAACTATCGCAGCTACTGGCTGGCTCGTTTGGCCAGTACCATCGCACAATCGGCGCTCGCGATCGTTCTCGGCTGGCAGGTATACAGTATTGCCCGCGAAACGATGGATATCCGGGAGGCCGCATTTCTTCTCGGGATGATCGGCCTAGCGCAGTTTGTTCCCCTGTTCCTGCTGACCCCTGTGGTGGGGCTGATCGCGGACAGCATCGATCGGCGCTGGATCGTGCGCGGGACGACAACGTTGCTGGCGGGCAACGTTCTGCTTCTTGGTTTTGCCACATGGGAAGGCTGGATCAGCCTCCCCGTTCTCTTCGGCGCCGCCGTGTTGGTCGGGGTTGCGCGTGCCTTTGCCGGCCCCGCCTATGGCGCGCTGGCGCCCAACCTCGTTCCGCGCGAATCCCTGCCGAGCGCGATCGCGCTGGGATCGATCGCGATGCAGGTCGGCTTCATCGCCGGGCCCAGCGTCGGCGGCTTCCTGTTCGCGATCGGGCCGTTGACCGCTTATGCCGGCATGGCGGCGATGTTCCTCCTGGCGCTCGTCATGCTGCTGACGATCCGCCCCGTGCCGCAGCCGCCGGCGCAGAAGGATCGCCGGCCGTTCGCTAGGATCGTCGACGGCTTCGCCTATGTGAAGCGCAACCGGCTGGTGCAGGCGGCGATCACGCTTGATCTGTTCGCCGTGCTGCTCGCCGGCGCAACTGCGCTGCTGCCCATCTATGCCCACGATATCCTTCATGTCGGGCCGACCGGCCTTGGGCTGCTCGCGGCTGGCATGGGGATCGGCGCGTCGGCGACCGGCATCTTCCTGTCGTTCCGACCGATGAAGAACGATGTCGGACGCAAGATGCTGATCGCGGTCATGATATTCGGTGTCGCGATCGTCACCTTCGGCATCTCGACCAACTTCCTGCTCAGCCTCATCGCCCTGATCGTCGCCGGCAGCGCGGACATGGTGTCGATGTACGTGCGCGGATCGCTGATCCAGTTGCACACCCCCGACGAGATGCGCGGCCGGGTCAGCGCGGTCAGCCAGCTGACCATTTCGGCCTCCAATGAACTGGGAGAGGCGGAAAGCGGCCTCATGGCGGCGCTGCTCGGCCCCGTTGGGGCAGTGGTCGTTGGCGGGGTTGGCGCGATGGCCGTCACGCTGCTGTGGTCGCGATTGTTTCCGGAACTGAAGCAGGCCAAGACCTTTGATCCGCCCGAGACACCACTTTCGGTAATACCGCCCGAAACACAGCACGGAGTAGCTCAGCCATGAAGGCGAACACGATCCTCGAGACGATCGGCAACACGCCGCACATCCGCGTGCAGCGCCTGTTCCCCGGATCAGAAGTCTGGATCAAGTCGGAACGGTCAAACCCGGGCGGCTCGATCAAGGACCGCATCGCGCTGGCCATGATCGAAGCGGCGGAGGCCAGCGGCGATCTGCAGCCCGGCGGCACGATCATCGAGCCGACCAGCGGCAACACCGGCATTGGCCTTGCAATGGTGGCCGCGGTGAAGGGCTACAAGCTGGTGCTGGTCATGCCGGAGAGCATGTCGCTCGAACGCCGCCGCCTGATGCTTGCCTATGGCGCGACCTTTGACCTGACCCCACGTGAAAAGGGCATGAAGGGCGCCATCGAGCGCGCACTGGAACTGGTGGAAACGACGCCCGGCGCCTGGATGCCGCAGCAGTTCGAAAACCCGGCCAATATCGACATCCACGTTCGCACCACGGCGCAGGAGATCATCAACGATTTTCGTGACACGCCGCTCGATGCGGTCATCACCGGTGTCGGCACCGGTGGCCATATCACCGGCGTCGCCGAAACGCTGAAGAAGGAATGGCCCAACCTGAAGGTGTTCGCGGTCGAGCCGGCCGCCTCCCCGGTCATCGGCGGCGGCCAGCCCGGCCCGCACCCGATCCAGGGTATCGGCGCCGGCTTCATCCCGGCGAACCTGCATACCCAGGCCCTCGACGGCGTGATCGAGGTGGACGCCAATGTCGCCAAGGACATGGCCCGCCGCGCGGCCCGCGAAGAAGGGATGCTGGTCGGTATCTCGTCCGGCGCGACGCTGGCCGCGATCCTGCAGAAGCTGCCCGACCTGCCCGACAATGCGCGGGTTTTAGGCTTTAACTATGACACGGGTGAGCGCTATCTCTCCGTGCCCGACTTCCTGCCGGAAGCCTGATGAGGGGGGCCGTGCCGGGCGTTTCGTCTTGGCACGGCCACCATCGTCCTGATCGCGCGACTGTCCTCGCCCCAATCCGTCGTGACGGCTAGCGATCGACCTGTGTCAGCATTACGCCCCCTGCACCTCATTCTCGCGGTCATCGCGATCGCCGCAATCGCTTTGCCGATCATCGTCGTGCGCCTGGCGCCCCCGATACCCGAACGAGCGTTCGAGGCTCCGCCGACGGCGCGACGGATCGTGACCACGCCCAAGGTGCCGCCACCGCCGGTCGAGCCGGTCGAATATGCCTCGATCGATCCCGATGACGCGCGCGCGGTGAATGCCGCCATCCCCTTTGTGAAGAGCCCGGTCCCGGCCGCCCGCCCGTTCCGCTTCGTCGGCGGCACGGAGGATTTCGCGCGCGCGACCGACTGTCTTGCGGCGGCGGCCTATTACGAGGCCGGCGATGACCCGCCCGGGCAGAAGGCGGTGGCGCAGGTCGTGCTCAACCGGCTGCGCCACCCGGCTTTCCCCAAGACGGTGTGCGGCGTAGTCTTTCAGGGGGCCGAGCGCGCGACCGGCTGCCAGTTCACCTTTACCTGCGACGGCGCCCTCGGCCGGACACCCTCACCCGCCGCGTGGCAGCGCGCGCGCGACGTCGCCACCCGCGCGCTGCGCGGCAGCGTGTACAAGCCGGTTGGCTGGGCAACGCATTACCATACCGACTGGGTGGTACCCTATTGGAGCTCCAGCCTGGACAAGATCGCCGAGCTTCACACGCATCTGTTCTTCCGCTGGACGGGCTGGTGGGGCACCGGCCCCGCCTTCAACCGCGGGCAGCAGCCCGGCGAGGCGCCGATCGCGAAGCTCGCCGCGGTATCGGACATCCACCGCATCGGTGCCGACGGGCCGGCAAGCGCCGCCGCGCTCGCCGCGGCTCCCTACAAGGGCACGACACCCGCGCCGCTCGGCAGCGATAACGAGGTGTTCCTGACACGGCTCAATCCCGCGCAGGCAGCCAGCTATCCCGCGATGGCGATGGCGGCGTGCGGCGCGCGCGTGCGGTGCCGCTTCATGGGCTGGACCACCGCCGCTGCCGCCGCGACGAGCCTGCCGCTGACCAACGATCAGATGCATGCCATGTCGTTCAGCTACATCCGCGATCGCGACAGCAATCTCGAACGCTTTCTGTGGAATTGCGACGAATTCAGGAACCGCGGATCCTGCATGAAGCGCATGATGCTCCGCGCCGTGCCGGTTCCGAAAGTCAATGTCCCCGCAAAGGGGCCGGAGCCGCTCGAGGGCGTTCGGCGGAAATCAAGCGCGGAGCCGGCAGCGCCGACGCTCGGCAACGCGGCCGGCGTGGAATAAGAAACGGCCCCGCCGCGACCTGCGCGACGGGGCCGATCGTCACTTACGCCGCGCGGAACATCTCGGGCGGCAGCGCCATCAGCGCCTCGGCGCCGCCCTCGATCTGGCGACGGTAGGAGCCCGCCTCCGGCAGCACGCGCTCGGCGAAGAAGCGTGCCGTCACCAGCTTTGCGTCGAGGAAGGCGGCGTCGCCCTGGCCGGCTTCCTTCAGCGCCGCAGCAGCCACCGCCATGCGCAGCCACATCAGGCCGACCGACACGACACCCAGCAGGTGCATGTAGGGCACCGCGCCCGCGCCGATGTTGTTCGGGTTGGAGATGTTCCCCATGAACCACATGGTCGCGGCCTGAAGCTCACCAAGCGCCTTTTCGAGCCGGGTGGCGAAATCGGCCGCCGGCCCACCCTTCGCCGCGGCACATTCCTCGGCCACGATCTTGAAGAACAACTGGATCGCACGGCCACCGTTCATCGCCAGCTTGCGACCGACGAGGTCCATCGCCTGAACGCCGTTGGTGCCTTCGTAGATCATCGCGATCCGCGCATCACGGACGTACTGCTCCATCCCCCATTCCTGGATGTAGCCGTGGCCGCCATAGACTTGCTGCGCGTCAGTCGCGATGGCATAGCCCTTGTCGGTGCCGACGCCCTTGATCACCGGGGTCAGCAGCCCGATGAGGTCGGCCGCCTCCTGCCGCGCGGCCTCATCCTCGGCGCTGTGCTCCAGATCGACCTGAAGCGCGCCCCACAGGCACAATGCCCGCAGGCCTTCGAGCCACGCCTTGCCGTTCATCAGCATCCGGCGAACGTCCGGGTGGACGAACAACGTGTCCGCCTTCTCATCAGGCTCGGCCGCGCCGGTCAGCGCGCGACCCTGGCGACGATCCTCGGCATATTGCACCGCATTCTGGTAGGCCGTCTCGCCGACCGCCAGGCCCTGAAGGCCAACGCCCAGCCGCGCTGCGTTCATCATGATGAACATCGCGGCAAGGCCCTTCATCTCCTCGCCGACCAGCCAGCCGGTCGCACCGTCATAGTTCAGCACGCAGGTCGCGTTGCCGTGGATGCCCATCTTGTGCTCGATCGAGCCGCAGGAGACCGCATTGCGCTCACCCAGCGAGCCGTCGTCGTTCACCAGCACCTTGGGCACCACGAACAGGCTGATGCCCTTCGAGCTGTCCGGCGCACCCGGCGTCTTGGCGAGAACGAGGTGGATGATGTTCTCGGTCAGGTCATGCTCGCCGGCCGAGATGAAGATCTTGGTGCCGGTGATCTTGTACGAACCGTCAGCCTGCGGCTCGGCGCGGGTGCGGATGAGGCCGAGATCAGTGCCGCACTGCGGCTCCGTCAGGTTCATGGTGCCTCCCCATTCGCCGGACACCATCTTGGGCAGGTACTTCTCCTGCTGCTCGGGCGAGCCCTTTGCCACCAGCGCCGCAATCGCGCCATGCGCCAGGCCCGGGTACATGGCGAACGCCATGTTGGAGGAGATCATATATTCCTGAAACGCGGTCGAGATGACGTGCGGCATCCCCTGTCCGCCGAACGCCTCTGGCGCGGACAGCGTGCCCCAGCCGGATTCGACGAACTGCTTGTACGCTTCCTTGAAGCCAGCCGGCGTCGTGACCGAACCGTCCTCATGCCGGGTGCAGCCTTCCTGATCGCCCGACTGGTTCAGGGGGAACAGCACTTCCGCGACGAAGCGGCCGCCCTCCTCCAGCACGGCATCCACCGTGTCGGGCGTGGCATTGGCAAAGCCCGGCACATTGGCGTGGCGCGACAGACCAACGACATGTTCGAGAACGAAGCGGGTGTCGCGCACCGGCGGAGTATATTGCGGCATGAGGATCAGTCCTTCTGATCGGGTGTTTCAAGGAGGGAGACGAACTCGTCGAGCTCGGCAATGGCATCGTCGATGTCGCGCTTCTGCGCCGTCAGCGCCTCGATCCGGGCACGACAACGCTCGATGGTGACGTTGCGCTGCGTGTTGCGGCCGTCGCCGATGTCGTAAAGGTCGATCATCTCGCGGATCTCGGCCAGGCTGAATCCCACCCGCTTGCCGCGCAGGATCCAGGCGAGCCGCGCCCGGTCGCGATGCGAATAGATCCGCGCCGTGCCCCGGCGTTCGGGCGCGATCAGCCCCTCATCCTCGTAGAAGCGCAACGCACGCGGCGTCACGCCGAACTCGGAGGCGAGGTCCGTGATGCTGAAATGCGTCCGATCCCCGCGGGGCGGGAGCGAACCGAAAAGGCCAGCGACCGACATGCCGCCGATCTATCTTCCGCTTACGTGAACGTCAATCGCATAGAGGGTTTCCGTCCGCGCCACGCATCGCGCGCGCTTCTGCCTCTGCAACGCTCAGCCGCGCAGTGTTGACCGCTGACAGGCTCGCCCGCCCGGTACATGATTGATTGCAGGCCGCCGGCGCCTCTGCTGGAAAGACGATCCGCTCCCCGTCGAACCGCGCATCGAGGCGGCAGCCGCCCCCGAAGTCGACCCGCAGCACCCCGTTCTCGCGGGCCACGCCGCGTGCGACGCAATGCTGCCGATCGCCATAATCGACGCTGACGCCAATGCTATATTCACCGTCCCTGGGCACGACGCAGACGCGATCCGTGGCCGAGGCGAATGCCCCGACGGGGTTGAGCGCGGCAGGATCGGACACGATCCCGCGTGCGATCGCCGTCGCCTCCAGCGCGGTTCCGGCGTCGTCAGACCGTTCGCGCGTTCCCGCTTGCTGCCCGCAGCCGGCGACCAGCGCCGCGCCTGCCAGTGCCGCCGCCGCGCGTCGGATCACTCGACCCGTTCCAGCCCGTCCGGCCCGATCCGGCGATAGAAGCACGACCGCGCGCCGGTGTGGCACGCCGGGCCAACCGGCTCGGCGATTATCCAGATCGCATCCTGGTCGCAGTCGATGCGCATCTCGCGAACGTTGAGGAAATTCCCCGACGTCTCGCCCTTCACCCACAAGGCCTGGCGGCTGCGCGACCAGAAGGTGGCCCTGCCGGTCGCGCGCGTGGCGGCGAGCGCATCGGCGTTCATGTGCGCGACCATCAACACCTCTCCCCTGCCCGCGGCAGTCACCACTGCCGTCACCAGCCCGGCGGCGTCATATCGGGGATCAAGCGTCAGGCCATTTTCGCGCGGATCAGTCATGACCGCGGCTGTAGCGCAGCCCGGCCGCCTTCTTCCAGCCCGCCCTTATTCGCCGCGATCCGGGCTATTTGTGGTTCCGCACCGCGTTGACCAGCTCGCTCTTGTTCATCTTGGATCGCCCCTCGATCCCGATCTTCTGCGCTTCGGCGTACAAATCCTCCTTGGAACGATCCTCCAGCCGGTCGCTGCGATGATCGAGCGAGCCGTTGGCGCGCGCATTGGCGATCCGCGCCGCCTTCTCCTTCGATTCGCCTTGCCGACGCAGATCCTCGTACAATTTGTCGTCCTTGATCTGCGATCCGTGGTTCTTGGCCATGGTGATTTCTCCTTGCGTCCGCTCACCGGCAGAAACCGGCGGACGCAATGATCGCTCCACCCCCATGACAAATCCGAGACACTCGCTATATGAGCGGCGCACGACGCGAGCCCCCACGCCATGCTGACGACTAATCCTTTCGACGACGACCATCTGCACGAGGAGTGCGGCATCTTTGGAGTGTCCGGCTCCGATGGCGCCGCGGCGCTTGTCGCCCTCGGCCTTCATGCGCTCCAGCACCGTGGACAGGAGGCCGCCGGCATCACGTCCTTCGATGGCGCGCATTTCCACACCAAGAAGGCGATGGGTCACGTCGCCGGCAATTTCGACAGCGAGGCCGTGATCGGCTCGCTGCCCGGCAGCGTTGCGTGCGGCCACGTGCGCTACTCTACCACGGGCGAAACCGCACTGCGCAACGTTCAGCCCCTGTATGCCGAGCTGGCGAGCGGTGGCTTCGCCGTCGCGCACAACGGCAACATTTCCAACGCGATGAAGCTGCGCCGCGAGCTGATTCGCCGCGGCTCGATCTTCCAGTCGACCAGTGATACCGAAACGATCATCCACCTCGTCGCGACGTCCAACTACCGGACGCTGATGGATCGCTTCATCGACGCGCTGAAGCAGGTCGAGGGTGCCTATGCCCTGATCGTGATGACGCCGGAGGGCATGATCGCCTGCCGCGATCCGCTGGGCATCCGCCCGCTGGTGATGGGCAAGCTCAACGATTCGATCATCTTCGCCAGCGAAACTGTCGCGCTCGACGTGGTCGGCGCCGAATTCGTCCGCTCGGTCGAGCCGGGCGAGCTGGTGATCGTGCAGGGTTCGGAAATGCGGTCCATCCGGCCGTTCGGCCCCGTCGCGCCCCGCCCCTGCATTTTCGAATGGGTCTATTTCTCGCGACCGGATTCGATCGTCGACGATCACTCGGTCTATTCGGTGCGCAAGGGCATCGGCCAGCAGCTCGCGCTCGAAGCACCGGTCGAGGCTGATCTGGTGATCCCAGTGCCTGATTCGGGCGTGCCCGCGGCGATCGGCTATGCGCAGGAAAGCGGCATCCCGTTCGAACTCGGGATCATCCGTTCGCACTATGTCGGCCGCACCTTCATCCAGCCGGGTGACAAGGTCCGCCATCTTGGCGTGAAGCTGAAGCACAATGCCAACCGCGCGCTGATCCAGGGCAAGCGGGTCGTCCTGATCGACGATTCGATCGTGCGCGGCACGACCAGCCTGAAGATCGTGCAGATGATGCGCGAGGCTGGCGCGGCGGAGGTGCATATGCGCATCGCCAGCCCGCCGACCAAGCACAGCTGCTTCTACGGCGTCGACACCCCCGAGCGCGCCAAGCTGCTCGCCGCGACGCATGACCTGAAGGCGATGACCGACTTCATCCACGCCGACAGTCTGGCGTTCGTGTCGATCGATGGCCTGTACAAGGCACTCGGTCGCAGCGAGCGCGCGCAATTCCGGCCGGGCTATTGCGACGCGTGCTTCACGGGCGACTATCCCACCACGCTGACCGATCACGACGATACGGGCGCGGTGGATCAGTTCGCCATGCTGGAAGAGCGGGTGGCGTAAGGCGCCACCCCGCCGACCTTCGGCTTCACCTGCCGTCAACACGGCACCTATGGAGTTGCGGGAGCGCTAATCCCGGGACTAATCCGGGATGATGAACGTGACCAAGCCTCTCGAGAACAAGCTCGCCCTCGTCACCGGCGCCAGCCGGGGTATCGGAGCCGCCACTGCCATCGCGCTTGCCGAAAAGGGCGCGCATGTCATCCTGACCGCACGGTCCGCCCCGGCGCTGGAAGAGGTCGAGCAGAAGATCTTCGACGCTGGCGGCTCGGCAACGATCGCGCCGCTCGATCTGGCGGCGAACGACGCCATTGCGCGGCTGGCGGTCGCGATCGGCGAACGCTGGTCGGCGCTCGATATCATGGTGCTGAACGCTGGCACGCTGGGAACGCTGGCGGCCGTGCCGTCGATCGATCCCAAGGAATTCGCCAACGTCCTGACGCTCAACGTCTCGGCGCAGGTCGCACTGATCCAGGCGTTCGATCCGATGCTGCGCCGCTCGTCGGGCGCACGCGTGATCGGCATCACCTCCTCAGTGGGTCGCAAGCCGCGCGCTTATTGGGGCGCTTATGGTGCGTCCAAGGCTGCGTTCGAGACACTGTTGGCCGCTTATGGCGACGAACTGGCCGAGATCAGCCGCGTGCGCACCGCCATCATCGATCCCGGCGCCACCCGCACGAAGATGCGCGCCCGCGCGTATCCCGGTGAGGATCCCGCATCGGTGAAGCCGCCCGAAGTGGTGGCCGCGCGTATCGCCGAATTGGCCGTGGATGGCTTTGAGACCGGCCACTGGGAACGCGTCGAAGGCTGATCCCGACCCGTTCCGGCCCCGCAGATCCCCTCGCCTCAGAACGCCATCGCCAGCCGTTGGAACATCTGCCGCGCGGGGCTTTCCTCCGGCACCGTCATCCCCTGCGCCGCATCCAGCCGCGCCACCCGTCGATAAAGATCGATGCTGGTGTCGACCAACCGCTGCGCCTTCTCAGGCAGCGACGTGGCCACCATGGCGGATTCCTCTGCCGGTCCGATCAAGCGGCGTGCCGGATCGAGCGCCGCGCTGGGGCTCAGCTCGCCCGATAGCACCGCACGCTGCGTCAACAGCCAGGCGATGACATGCATCAGCCGCGTCGTGACCTTCAGCGATTCACAGCTGAAGGTCACGCGCGTGATCGGGTCCAGCGCCTCTCGATCGCCGCGCCCGCCATCATCGAAATAGCTGCGTGCATCGTCGGCCAGCACCATGGCTTCTACATACAAGGCGTCGATCAGGCGTCGGTAAACCGCGGAATCATGGTGGGCTGCGTGCATGGCCGAAACGTTACATCGGAGACGGGAACCGCGCGACAGCGTGATCATACGCGGCGCTGCGACCAGCGTCCCATTGCGACACTCAGGCGATGATGTCCGGGATCAGCTGGTCCTCGATCAACGCGATCTCGTCGCGCAGTCGCAGCTTCCGCTTCTTCAGCCGCGCAAGCTGCAACTGGTCGGCCGCACCGTCCCTGCCCAGGGCGCCAATCGCCGCGTCCAGATCGCGATGTTCGGTGCGCAGCGCGCCGAGTCGCGCAATCAGCTGGCCATCATCCGTCACGTCGCCCTCCCTCCGGCGATGCCGCTGTAGCAGAGCCCGTGCGGGGGTTGGTGGGAAAACTCGTTGCAAAAGCGTGACATCGCACAGGCGGTTCGATCGACCGCAGATCCGGCAATTTCCGATGAGACAATCGCCCGTTCGCGTGTTTTACTTTCTGTCCCCGCAACCAAAGCAAGGAGATTCCTGTATGCAGACCGCGCATCGTTCGGCTCTTGAGGCCAAGCATGCCACGCTGGATCAGCGCATCAGTGAAGAAACCCATCGGCCCATGCCCGATGCAATGCTCATCGCGGATTTGAAGAAAAAGAAGCTGCGCCTGAAGGAGGAAATCGTGCAGGCGCATTGACGCAAATCCATGGTGTGGCGCGCGGGGATGGCCCCGCACGCCGCGCCCTCACCCGCCCATCTGCCGCGCCACCGCCTTGCGCGTGGCATCACCATAAGGCGGCTTCAGACCGGCAATCTTCGCCACATCCAGCTTGGACTGCTGATACACCGCCTTCGCATGGCTGAAGGTGCGGAACCCATCCAGGCCGTGATACGACCCCATCCCTGACGGACCGACCCCGCCGAACGGCAGGTCCTCCATCGACACATGGAAGATGACATCGTCGATCGTCACCCCGCCGGAGATGGTGCGATCCAGCACGCGGCGGCGCTCCGCCTCGTCTTTGCCGAAATAATAGAGGCCCAGTGGTCGGTCGCGCCGGTTCACCTCCCCAATCGCCGCGTCAATCCCGTCATAGCGGCGCACGGGCAGGATCGGGCCGAAGATCTCCTCCTGCATCAACGTCATGTCGTCGGTCACGTCGCGCACGATATGGAGCGGCATCTTGCGGCTGTTAGTGCTGCCGAAATCCTCGCCGGCGGGATTCACCACGTCGACCGTCGCGCCCTTCGCCCGTGCGTCCTCAACCCATTGGTTGAGCCGCTCGTAATGGCGATCGTTCACCACGCTGGTGTAATCCGGATTGGACAGGAGCGTCGGGTACATGGCGCTGGCCGCGGTGCGGATCCCGTCGACCACCGCGCTTTCCTGCGCCGACGGCACCAGCAGATAATCCGGCGCGAGGCAGATCTGCCCGGCGTTCAGCATCTTGCCCACGGCGACACGCTCGCTGACCTGCTTCAGATCGGCGCCCTTGCCGACGATCACCGGGGACTTGCCGCCAAGCTCCAGCGTGACCGGCGTCAGATTGTCCGCGGCCGCGTGCAGGATGTGCCGCCCGATGCCGGTCGCGCCGGTGAAGATCAGGTGATCGAACGGAAGCTCGGCAAAGGCCTGGCCCACGTCCGGCCCGCCGGAAACGAAGGCCAGTTCGGTCGGGTCGAAATACCGGCCGACGATCTCCTCGAACAGGGCGGCGGTGACGGGCGTATATTCGCTCGTCTTGACCATCGCACGATTGCCCGCGGCGAACACCCCGGCCAGCGGCGACATCACCAGGTTCACCGGGAAATTCCACGGCGCGATCACGCCGACCACGCCCTTTGGCTGATATTCCACCCAGGCCTTCGCCCCCAGCAGGCCGAGCGGGAACTGAACCGGCCGCTTCTCGGGTCGGGCCCATTTCTCGAGGTTCTTCAGCGCGTGATTGATCGGGCTGATCGATCCGCCGATGTCGGTGATCATCGATTGTTCGCGGCTGCGGTGGCCGAAATCCTCGCTCAGCGCGTCGCAGAAGCGGTCCGCATGGTCGCGGATCATCGCTGCGGCGCGCTTCAACCGGTCCTTCCGGACGGAGATCGGCTCCGGCAGCGCGGCCATGAAGCTGTCGCGCTGTGCGCAGAGTATGTCCTTCATCTATCCTCTCCCCGTTTCTTTTGTCATGGTCGGTCAGGTGGCGGCGCATCCTATCAGGCCCGCCACCGGAAGGATCACGGTATCGTGACCGGTCCGGTCGATACGCAAGGTACCGCCGTCCACCACTGCTCCTTGTGACAGGTCGCGGCGTGTCTGCACGGCAAGGTCGAGCGTCGCGGTCACGTCCGCGCTCTGATACGTCGTCGTCGTCGCAAAACCGAAGCCGGCGCTCCCGGTCTGGTTCTGCCGCGCATAATCGGCAACGCGGCCGTCCAGCGCCAGCCGCAAGGTGCCAGGCGCCGCACTGGCCATGCCGACCAACGCACGGCCCTGCCCGGCCGTGAAGAGATAGGCAGCACACCCCTGCGTCGGCAGCGACTGGGGCGGCAGCGCCGCCAGCGGCAGCCCGGCGATCGGCACCGGCGTCCTGGGCGGATCGGCCGCGGCGAGGGCGAGAAGCAACGCGATCATGGCCCGAGGTGTACCATGAGCAACAGCGCCGGGTAAGCCGCGAGCGCAAGATACGCGCCGAACGGCAGCGCGTCGTCGCGCGCCACCGCCCGCCCCGTCGTCATCCGCCAGGCGACGACTCCAAGCCCGATCAGTGCGGCGAGCAGCAGCACGGGCGGAAGCATCCGCCAGCCGAGCGACAGCCCGATCGCGCCGAACAATTTGGGGTCAGCGCCGCCCAGCCCCTCCACCCGGCGAACGCGATGATACAGGAACCCGGTCAGCCACAGCGACGTGAAGCCGGCGACCCCGCCGATGATCCGCTCCACCAGCGGCGGCGGCAGGAAAAACGACGCGATCAGCCCCGAAGCGGCGATGACGATCGGCAGCGGATCGGGAATCCAGAATTCGGTCGCATCCAGCGCGACGACGAGCACCAGCAGCCACCCGAACCCCGCGATCAGCAGCGCCGGCGCACCGCTTGCGACCAGTCCGGCGAGGAAGCCTGCCACGGCGCATCCCGCCTCCACCTGCCAATGCAGCGCCGGGATCATCGCGCCACAGCAACGCGCCCGCCCTCGCAAGCCGACGAAGCTGAGGAGCGGCACCAGATCCACGGCGGAGAGCGACCGGCCGCACCCATCGCACATCGATCGTCCGGACAAGGCGGATTGCCCCGCGGGCCAGCGCAGGGCGACGGTCGCCAGAAAGCTGCCGAGGATCGCGCCAAGGGTGGCGAGCGCTACCGGCCAGAGAAGATCAGACACCCTTCTTGCGTATCAGATATCGATAGACCCCGAACAGATTGATGCCGAACAGCACG
The DNA here is from genome assembly GCF_045369765.1 of Sphingomonas olei. Taxonomy (NCBI): domain Bacteria; kingdom Pseudomonadati; phylum Pseudomonadota; class Alphaproteobacteria; order Sphingomonadales; family Sphingomonadaceae; genus Sphingomonas; species Sphingomonas olei. The sequence continues at coordinate 50,699 of NZ_JBIQEU010000002.1, read as the reverse complement.
ATGTTCTGCGTTCCCAGCGCCCAATCCTCGGTCAGCAGCGCGCCAGTGACCCAGCAGACCGACGATCCGACGAACAGGACAAAGCCCCAGCCAGTCACGCGGCGCCCCAGATCCAGCGAAACCATGAAGGCGGCAATCATTCCGCTGATTGCGGCGGCCCATTTCAATACGTCGATCCAGCTCTCCATCGCCGCCCAACGCGCTGGCTTGCCCTTTGTATTCGCCTGCAACTGACACTAGATCGAACCCAATACGATTTTGTCCCGGAGCTTCATTTCCATGACCACCGATCCCGTCGTCATCCTCTCCTACGCCCGCACGCCGATGGGCGGCATGCAGGGGGCATTGGCCGACGTCTCCGCCACCGATCTGGGCGCGACGGCCGTGAAGGCGGCGGTGGAACGTGCCGGTGTCGATGGCGCGGCGGTGGACCGCATCTACATGGGCTGCGTCCTCCCGGCCGGTCTCGGTCAGGCACCGGCGCGTCAGGCGGCGATCAAGGCGGGCCTGCCCAAATCGGTGCAGGCGACCACCGTCAACAAGGTGTGCGGTTCGGGCATGCAGACGGTGATCATGGGCGCGGAGGCGATCGCAGCCGGATCGGCGGACGTGATCGTCGCCGGCGGCATGGAGAGCATGACCAACGCCCCCTACATCCTTCAGAAGCACCGCTCGGGCTCCCGGATCGGTCACGACACGGCCTACGACCATATGTTCCTGGATGGTCTGGAGGACGCCTATGAGGTCGGCCGCGCGATGGGCACCTTCGCGCAGGATACCGCCAACGAATATCAGCTCACCCGTCAGGCACAGGACGATTATTCGATCGAATCGCTGCGCCGCGCACAGGCCGCCATCCAGTCGGGGGCGCTTGCTGACGAAATCGTGCCGGTGACGGTCTCTACCCGCAAGGGCGACGTCGTGGTGGACACCGACGAGCAGCCCGGCCGCGGCATGCCCGACAAGATCCCGACGCTGCGCCCCGCCTTTGCCAAGGACGGGACGATCACGGCAGCCACCAGCTCCTCGATCTCCGATGGTGCCGCCGCTCTGGTCCTCACTCGCGAAAGCGTCGCCAAGGCCAATGGCCAGACGCCCATCGCGCGCATCGTCGCCCATGCCGCCCACGCGCAGGAGCCTGCAGCCTTCACTACCGCCCCCGTGGGCGCCATCGAGAAGCTGCTGAAGAAGGCCGGCTGGACGATCGATGAGGTCGATCTGTTCGAAATCAACGAGGCATTCGCCTGCGTCGCGATGTTCGCGATGAAGGACCTCGGCATCCCGCATAACAAGATCAACGTGAACGGCGGCGCCACCGCGCTCGGCCACCCGATCGGCGCGTCCGGCGCGCGGATCATCACCACCTTGGTCGCGGCGCTGAAGAACCAGGGCAAGAAGCGCGGCGTGGCCAGCCTGTGCATCGGCGGGGGTGAAGCCACCGCCCTCGCCGTCGAGCTGGTCTGAGGCGATGGGGGCGGACCACGATCAGGAGGATCACGACCTCCAGGTGGCGCTGGTCCGCTACCAGCAATGGACGGCACAGTCCGGCGAGCGCGCGCTCGTCATCCTGGAGGGGCGCGACACCGCCGGAAAGGACGGGGCGATCCGCCGCATCACCCGCCATCTGGCGGTGCGCCACACCCGCGTCGTCGCCTTGCCAAAGCCGACGGGGCAGGAACGCTCGCAATGGTATTTCCAGCGCTATGTCGAACATCTGCCCGCCGCCGGCGAGCTCGTGATCTTCAATCGCAGCTGGTACAATCGCGCGGGCGTCGAGGTGGTCAACCATTTCTCCACGCCGGAGGAGCAGGCGCGCTTCTTGGAGGATGTCCCCGCCTTTGAGGCCATGCTGATCGGGTCGGGCATCCGGATGGTGAAGCTCTGGCTCGACATCTCGCGTGATGAGCAGGCCAAGCGCCTGAATTCACGCCGCAGCGATCCGCTGAAGGCGCTCAAGATCTCCGATCTCGACAAAATCGCGGTCAAGGAATGGGAAGGCTACACCACCGCCCGCGATACGATGCTGACGCGTACCAGCACCCCGCTCGCCCCCTGGGTGTGCGTGCGCGCCGATCACAAGAAGCCCGCCCGCCGCGCGATCATCCAGCATCTGCTGCACGAACTGGCGCCGCCCTCGATCACCAAGGATGTGAACAAGCCCGATCCCGACACGCTCTTCCCGTTTGAAGCCAGCGCGATCGGCGACGGGCGGCTCGAACGCTGATCGGCTCACAGTCGCAACTTTAGTTTGCTTGCACTCTACACCTCTGCCTCGCACTAAGTCATAATGCGTTCCAAGAAAATGGGACGAGGAGAGGTAGATGACACTCGAGTCGCAGGCGATCCACGCCGCGCCCGATGCCGAGTTTGATTTCGATCCGGCGGCGCTGAAGGCGAAATATCTGGCCGAGCGCGACAAGCGCCTGCGCGCCGACGCGAACGAACAATATGTCGAGATGACCGGCGCCTTCGCCCGCTACCTCGAGGATCCCTATATCGATCAGCCGATCGCGCGCCCGGCGCTTGCGGACGAGAAGGACGTGGTCGTGATCGGCGGCGGCTTCGGTGGCCTGCTGGCCGGCGCGAAGCTGCGCGAGGCGGGGATCGAAGATGTGCGCATCATCGAAAAGGGCGGTGAGTTCGGCGGCACTTGGTACTGGAACCGCTATCCCGGCGCGGCGTGCGACATCGAAAGCTATGTCTACCTTCCGCTGCTCGAGGAAACCGGCTTCATCCCTGAGCGCAAATACAGCCAGGGACCGGAAATCCGCGCGTATTCGCGTCGCATCGCAGAGCGGTTCGACCTGTATCGCGACGTCCTGTTCCAGACCGAGGTAACCGACCTCAGTTGGAATGAGGAAGCCCGCCGCTGGATCATTTCCACCAATCGCGGCGACGCGATCCGCGCCCGCTTCGTCATCATGGCGAACGGCCCGCTGCACCGCCCCAAGCTGCCCGGCATCCCGGGCATCGAGGAATTTGAAGGGCACACCTTCCACACCAGCCGTTGGGATTATGATTATACCGGCGGCGACCAGAATGGCGGGCTCGACAAGCTGGGCGACAAGGTCGTCGGGATCATCGGCACTGGCGCCACCGCGGTGCAATGCGTCCCGCATCTCGGCGCGACCGCCAAGCAATTGTTCGTGTTCCAGCGAACGCCCTCCTCGATCGACGTGCGCGGCGACCGGCCGACCGATCCGCAATGGGCGCAGTCACTGACGCCCGGCTGGCACCAGCAGCGGATGGAGAATTTCAACACGCTCGTCTCGGGCGGCTGGGCGGAGGAGGATCTGGTCAACGACGGCTGGACCGACATCATCCGCAATCTAGGCGTCATCGCGCGGATGAAGGCGGTCAGGTCGGGCGCGCAAAACCCGGATGAGCTGGTGCAGCTTGCCGATTTCCAGAAGATGGAATCCATCCGCGCGCGCGTGGACGAGGTCGTTCAGGACGAGGCGACGGCCGAGGCGCTGAAGCCCTGGTACAATCAGTTCTGCAAGCGCCCTTGCTTCCACGACGATTATCTGGCGACCTTCAACCGGCCCAACGTCTCGTTGATCGACACCCAGGGCAAGGGGGTGGAGCGGATTACGAAGAACGGCGTCGTCGTTGCCGGGACGGAATATAAGCTCGACTGCCTGATCTTCGGCACCGGCTTTGAAGTCGGCACCAGCTATGCGCGACGCGCCGGCTATGACGTGCATGGCACCGGCGGGCAGTCGCTCGACCAGAAATGGGCCGACGGCGGCCGCACGCTGCACGGCATGACCGTCAACGGCTTCCCGAACATGTTCATCTTCTCGGTGATCCAGTCGGGCTTCACCGCCAATTACCCGCACGCCCTGCTGGAACAGGCGGGCCACGCAGCGCACATCATCGGCGAGGCGATGCGCGCGCAGACGTCGCGGGTCGAGGCGACCGCGGAGGCAGAGGAGGCGTGGACTAATGAAATCCTCGCCTCCGTGCTCGACCGGCGCAAGTTCCTCGAGGAATGCACGCCAGGCTATTACAACGGCGAGGGTCAGCTCAGCCCCAAGGCCGCCAGCTTCTCCAGCTATGGCAAGGGGCCGGTCGCCTTCTTCAACACTATTAAGGCGTGGCGGGACGCGGGTAACATGAAAGGTCTGACGCTGGCCTGACGGGCAACCCAGCCGCACGGCACTACCTAACAACTTGCCGGGGAGCGCCGCCGCGCTCTCCCCGGCCAGCCCTTCCTTTTCCCAACAACCCTCGACACGCACGGCTTAGTTGCGCACAGCTGTTCGGCAAACGAGAGGAAGTTGGATGACTGATCTGCCTGAAACGTATCGCCGGCTGGTTTCGACCGTCACGCCCGAGGGCCAGATTCGCCTGTCGCTGCAAAGCATCCCGATGCCGACGCCTGGTGACGATGAAGTGGTCATCCGCGTTGAAGCATCTCCGATCAACCCGTCCGATCTCGGCGTGTTGCTCGCCCTGACCGAGGGCGATGCGTTCAGCCGGGATGGCGACGCGGCGGTCGCCCCGCTCTCCCCGCCGGTGCAGCGTGCGTTGTCGGCCCGCAAGGGCATTGACCTGCCCGTCGGTAACGAGGGCGCCGGCGTCGTTGTCGCGGCCGGCAGCTCGGCCGACGCGCAGGCATTGATCGGCAAGACCGTCGCGCTCGCCGGCGGCGGCTTCTATGCCGAGTACCGCAAGGTGCGCGCTGCCGACTGCATGACCGTGCCGGAAGGGACCACCGCCGAGGAGGCCGCCTCCTCCTACGTCAACCCGCTCACCGCGCTCGGCATGGTCGGCACGATGAAGCGCGAAGGCTATCAGGGCCTCGTCCACACCGCCGCCGCGTCGAACCTAGGTCAGATGCTGGTCAAATTGTGCAAGGCGGATGGCGTTCCGCTGGTGAACATCGTGCGCAGCGAGACGCAGGCCAAGCTGCTGCGCGATCTTGGCGCGGAGCATGTCGTCGACATGACGGCCGACGATTTCATGCCCAAGCTGATCGACGCCATCGCCGCGACCAACGCGTTCCTCGCGTTCGACGCCGTTGGCGGCGGGAAGCTCGCCGGCCAGATCCTCGCCGCGATGGAGCAGGCTGCGCTCCGCACCCAGCGCGCCGACGGCCCTTATGGCTCGCGCCAGATGAAGCAGGTGTACCTCTATGGCGGCCTGTCGTCGGCGCCGACCGAGTTCAACCGCGGCTTCGGCATGCGCTGGCGCATGGGCGGCTGGTTGCTGACCTATTTCCTCGAGGATGTGGGCGCGACCGAGGCAAAGGCACTTCGCGAACGCGTCTCACGCGAGCTGAAGACCACCTTCGCCAGCAAATATACGCAGCGTATCCCGCTTGCCGGTGTGCTCGACCCGGCGAACATCGCTGCCTACGGCAAGCGCGCGACGGGCGAGAAGTATCTCGTCACGCCGCAGGCCTGATCAGGCCCGCCGGCGCTTAGCCGGTGTAATGAACGGCGCGGGCATCACGGTCGATCCGGATGCCCGCCCCTTCCGGCAGCGTCATCACGAACCCTGCCGCATCGTCCCAGTCCGCCGGCGCCATCGCCCCGCCATCCAGTCGCTGCCAGCGCAGATCATGCCGGATTGCGGGATCGGCCAGTTCGGGGTGCGCGGCACGCCATTCGGCTAGCTGCGCGACATAGTCCTCCAGCTCGCCGTCTCGCGCCGACCAGTCGAGCCAGACGATGTGATTATCCTGCGCATAGGCGTTGTTGTTACCGCCCTGCGTCCGCCCGAATTCGTCGCCCGCGGTCAGCATGATCGTCCCGCGCGCCGCAAACAGCGTGGCGAGCAGCGCCTTCGCATCCCGCCGCCGGCCCTCGTCGCTTCCCGCATCCCAGCTCACCTCATCGCGGTGACCGTCCTGATTATCCTCGCCATTGGCGTGATTGTCCCGCTGGACGAAACTCACGGCGTCTCGCAGCGTGAAGCCGTCATGCGCGGCGACAAAATTGACGCTGCGCGTGGCATGGTGGCCAAAGATATCGGTTGATCCCGCAAGCCGCGTGGCGAGCGCGCCGGCACCACCATCGCCGCGCCAGAACCGCCGCACATCGTCGCGAAAGCGGTCGTTCCACTCCAGCCACCGCTCGGGAAACCGGCCCAGCTGATATCCGCCAGGCCCGACATCCCAGGGCTCGGCGATCATGATCCGATCGGCCAGCAGCGGATCGTCGGCGATCGCGGCAAATATCGGCGCGTGGGGGTCAAATTCCGGCGACCTGGCCATCACCGGCGCCAGATCGAAGCGAAATCCGTCGATACCGGCGCCGGCCACGAAATGGCGCAGCGTGTCGAGCGTCAGGTCGCGCACCGGCGGGTATCCAAAATCGAGCGTGTTGCCGGTACCGGCATCGTTGATCAGCGTGCCGTCGGGCGCACGCGCGTAACAACGATCGTCCAGCCCGCGCAGCGACAGGGTCGCTCCCTCAACGTCGCTCTCCCCGGTGTGATTGAACACAAGGTCCAGGATCGTCCCGATCCCATTGGCGCGCAGAACCGCGACCGTGCGGCGCAGCTCCGCCATCCCGCCGGGGCATAGCCGCGGGTCAAGCGCCATCGGCACGACCGGATTATACCCCCAGGCGTTGCTCAGCGCGAGCGGCGGCAGATGCCGTTCGTCAATCCACGCGACGATCGGCATCAGCTCGACTGCCCCGACGCGCAGCTTGCGCAGATGCGCCAGCACCGCCGGATGCGTCAGCGCCCCCACCGTGCCGCGCTGCCCCGCCGGCACGTCCGGATGACGCATGGTGAAGGCGCGGACGTTGATCTCGTAGATCAGCTGCCCGGGACGGAAGACCGGCGGCGCGGGCGCCAGCGGCGGCAGCACCGCCGCGACGATCGCCTTGGGCACGAGCGCCGCCGTATCGACGCCCCGCTCGCCAAGCCGGGGATCATGGACGAACGGTCGGTCAAGCTCGGTCGCGCGCGGGTCGACCAGCAGCTTGGCCGCATCGAACGGCGGCGCCCCGTCGGCACGATAGCCGTAGCGGGTGCCAACCGGCACGGGCAGGTCGAGCACCCATGTCTCCCCGTCCCGCTCCATCGGGTAGCGGGTTTCCGCACCCGCCGCGTCGAACAGGCACAGCCACACGGCCCCGGCGGCCGGCGATCGCACGCGGAAACAGTGCGGCGTCTTCTCCGGCATGGCTTGGCTCACCCGCGCCGCCGGGTCAGGTAATCACATTGGGCCGCGCGCGGCCGGTGTGCCGGGTAATGCCGGCGATCTCATCCGCCGCACGCGCGATATCGGCCAGCATCTCGCCGGTATCCTGATTCAGCCGCCCGCCGACCGGCTCATAGCGTTCCAGATAGACGCGAAGCGTGGCACCGCTGGTTCCGGTCCCCGACAGGCGGAAGACAACGCGGCTGCCGCCCTCGAAGAGGACACGCAGCCCCTGCTGGCGGCTGATCGATCCATCGGTCGGGTCCACATAGGCGAACTCGTCCGCCGCTTCGATCCGCAGGCCCGCGACCTCCTGCCCCGGAAGGTCCGCGAGGCGGTCACGCAGTCCGTCCACCAATGCCTCGGCTGCCGCGCTGTCGACGCCTTCATAATCATGCCGCGCGTAATAGTTGCGGCCGAACCGCGCCCAATGCTCCTCGGCGATCTGCTTCACCGACTTGCCGGTGGCCGCCAGGATATTCAGCCACAGCAAAACCGCCCACAGCCCATCCTTCTCGCGCACGTGATCGGACCCGGTGCCGGCGCTTTCCTCACCGCAGATCGTCACCATGCCGGCATCCAGCAGGTTGCCGAAGAACTTCCACCCCGTCGGCGTCTCGAAGAGCGGGATGTTCAGCGCGGCCGCAACCCGATCGGCGGCCGCACTGGTCGGCATGGATCGCGCGATCCCCCTCAGCCCATCCGCATAGGCCGGGGCAAGGTGCGCATTGGCCGCCAGCATGGCGAGGCTGTCCGACGGCGTGATGAAGATGTCGCGGCCAATGATGAGATTGCGATCACCATCACCATCGGAAGCGGCGCCGAAATCGGGCGCATCTGCACTCATCATCAGATCATATAATGTGCGCGCATGGACCAGATTGGGATCCGGATGATGGCCGCCGAAATCCTCGAGCGGCGTGCCGTTGCGCACGGTGCCCTGTTCGAACCCCAGTCGGCGCTCCAGGATCTCGGTCGCATAAGGCCCAGTCACCGCGCTCATTGCGTCGAAGGCCATGGTCAGGCCAGCACCGCGGATTGCGGTGAAATCGAACAATGACTGCATCAGGTCGGCATAAGCCGCGACGGGATCGACCACCTCGACCGTCATGCCGGCAATCTCGATCTCTCCTATCGCGTCGATGTCGACCGCCTCCGCGTCGGCAATGCGGTAGCTGTCGATCGCCCGGGTGCGTTCCAGGATCGCGTCGGTCACCTTCTCGGGCGCAGGACCGCCATTGGCGACATTGTACTTGATCCCGAAATCCTCGTTCGGCCCGCCCGGATTGTGGCTCGCCGACAGGATCAGCCCTCCGATCGCCTCACGGCTGCGGATCAGGTGAGACGCGGCCGGCGTCGACAGGATACCGCCCCGCCCCACGATGACGCGGCCAAATCCGTTCGCCGCCGCCATGCGGATCGCCTTGTCGATCACCTCGCGGTTTAGGTAACGGCCGTCGCCCCCGATGATCAGCGTCGCGCCCTCGCGCCCCTCGACCACGTCGAACACCGACTGGATGAAATTCTCGGCATAATGCGGCTGCTGGAATATCTTCACCTTCTTGCGCAGTCCGGATGTGCCGGGCTTCTGGTCGCCATAAGGGGTGGTGGAAACCGTCTCGATCATGCGCTCACTAGGCTCCGGTAAAGCGCCGCATAGGCCGCGCCGCTGGTCTTCCACGAAAAATCGGCGGCCATGCCGCGCTGCTGCATCCGCCGCCACCGCGCCGGCTGGCCGTAGAGGCTGACCGCCTTGCGCAAGGCGTAGGTCAGCCCTTCATGCGTGACGTCGTCGAACTGTATGCCGGTCGCCACCCCGGCGCCGAGCGCGGCCGGATTGGCATCGATCACCGTATCGGCCAGCCCGCCGACCCGCGCCACGATCGGAACGCAGCCATAGGCGAGGCCATATAATTGCGTCAGCCCGCAAGGCTCGAAGCGCGACGGGATGATGATCGCGTCGGCGCCGCCCTGCAGCAGGTGCGACAGAGCTTCGTCATAGCCAATCCGCACGCCGATCCGCCCCGGGTGGCGTGCCGCGGCGCGAAGGAACGCCTGCTCCAGCCCCTCGTCGCCCGACCCAAGCAAGGCCAGCCGCCCGCCCATATCGACCAGCGAGTCGAGCGCACCGGCCAGCACGTCCATGCCCTTCTGCCACGTCAGCCGGGTGACGACTGTGAACAGCGGCCCCTCCGCCTCGTCCAGCCCGAACTGCTGCTCGATCGCCCGCTTGTTCTGCACGCGCCGCGCGAGATCAGCCTCGTCGTAACGCGCGCACAGCGCCGCATCGCTGCGCGGGTTCCACACCGCGGGATCGATACCGTTGACGATCCCGGTCAGCTCGGCGGACCGGCCGGCGATCAGCCCCTCCAGCCCCATGCCGAATTCGGGCCGCAGGATCTCGCGGGCATAAGTCGGGCTGACGGTCGTGATCGCCGTCGCCGCCGCCAGTCCGCCCTTCAGGAAGCCGACCCCGCCATAATATTCGACCCCGTCGATCGACCACGCCTCGGGCGGCAGCCCCAGGCGCGGGAACACCTCCGCCCCGAACTGCCCCTGAAACGCGATGTTGTGGACGGTCAGCACCGATTTCACCGCCGCCTGGGCATATCGCAGATACACTGGGGCCATCCCGCCCTGCCAGTCATGCGCATGCAGCAGATCGAAGCGCAGCCCCCGAACCCCGCCGGTGGCGACCTGCGCCGCCGCCTGCCCGAACGCGGCAAAGCGCTGCCAATTGTCCGGCCAGTCCCCGCCAGCGGCAGCGGCATACAGCCCGCCCTTCCGCGCAAACAGGCCGGGCGCCTCCAGGACCAGCAGGGGATGGCCCGCAATCTCCCCGCGCAGCAACCGCGCCTCGCCCCCGCCCATCAGGTCGCGCCAGCGATACACCGCTCGTCCCCCCGCCGCCTTCATCACGGCGGGATAGCCCGGCAGCAACGTGGTGACCTGCACGCCATGTTCGCTCAGCGCCGCCGGCAGCGCACCGACGACGTCGGCGAGCCCCCCGGTCTTGACCAGCGGATACGCCTCCGAAGCAACCGACAATATCTTCACGCAGCGTCGCTCACAGTCGGTCGATCATCGGCTTCGTGATCAGGCAGACGCCATTGTCGGTGCGGCGAAAACGCTTGGCGTCCAGCACCGGATCATCGCCGACCACCAGTCCGTCGGGGATCTCGACGCCGCGATCGATCACCACCTTGCGCAGCCGCGCGCCGCGGCCGATCTTCACGAACGGCAGCACCACCGCCTCATCGAGCATCGCGAAGCTGTGCGTCCGCGTTCCCGTCGACAGCAGCGAACGGTAGATCGAGGAACCCGAAACGATGCAATCTCCCGACACGAGGCTCGCGACCGCCGAACCGCGCCGGCCGTCGACGTCATGTACGAACTTGGCCGGCGGCGTCAGTTCCGAATAGGTCGAAATCGGCCAGGTCCGATCATAAAGGTCGAGCGCGGGCACCACATCGGTAAGGTCGATGTTCGCTTCCCAGTACGCGTCCACCGTCCCCACATCGCGCCAATAGGCCGATGCCTCGTTGGATGACCGGACGCAGGAATCGGTGAACTGATGCGCCACCGCCTTGCCGTTCTTGACCAGCCAGGGGACGATGTCGCGCCCGAAATCGCGCTTCGAATCCGGCGTCGCGGCATCCCGGCGTAGCTGGTCGATCAGCAGCGCGGTCCGAAAGACATAAATGCCCATCGACGCCAGCGCGACGTCCGGCTTGCCCGGCATCGCCGGCGGATCGGCGGGCTTCTCAATGAAGTCGAGGATCCGGCCGCTCTCGTCGACATGCATCACGCCAAAGCCGACCGCCTCCATCCGCGGCACTTCGAGACAGGCGACCGTGACGTCCGCGCCTGAATCGCAATGCTGCTGCAGCATCAGCTCGTAATCCATCTTGTAGATGTGATCACCCGCCAGGATCACCATATATTCGGGATCGTAGCTCTCGATGATGTCGATGTTCTGGAACACGGCATCGGCCGTGCCTTCATACCATTGGAACTCGCTGATGCGCTGCGAGGCGGGCAGGATGTCGAAGCTCTCGTTGCGCTCGGGCCGCAGGAAGTTCCAGCCCCGCTGCAGGTGACGGATCAGCGAATGCGCCTTGTACTGGGTCGCGACGCCGATCCGGCGGATGCCCGAATTGATCGCGTTCGACAGCGCGAAATCGATGATCCGGCTCTTGCCCCCGAAATAGACCGCCGGCTTGGCCCGCGTATCGGTCATTTCGTGAAGGCGGCTGCCGCGCCCCCCGGCAAGCACATAGGCCATCGCGTCTCGGGCCAGCGGCTGTCCTCTTCTGTGGTCCATCGTGCCTTCCTTGCCCCACGCGGCGGGGTACGTTTCGGGAGGGCCTGTCTCCCTCAGTCATGATGCCAGGGGAACAGGCCCTCCCCTGGTCTCTCGAAGGCCGGGGATAGACGCCCCCGCACTGCCTCCACCCGAGAGCAAAACGCTATCCTTCAAACTCGAGCATGATCGTCGCCAGCGGCGGCAGCGTGACCATTGCCGCGCCGTCGCGCACCTCTACTCCGCCCATGTTGCCGAGGCCCGATCCCCAGTAGAAACTGGAATCGGAGTTCAGGATCTCGCGCCAGCGGCCATCATGCGGCAATGGAATACGATAGGGCGCGCGCGCGACCGGCGTCATGTTGCAGATCACCGCAATTGGCGCCGCGCCCGGTGCCTTGCGCAGCCAGACGAATACCGAATTGGCCGCGTCATCGGCAACCAGCCACTCGAACCCTTCCGGCTCGCAGTCCCGCGCATGAAGCGCCGGCTTTTCGCGATAGACCCGGTTCAGATCGCGGATCAGCTTGCGCACGCCCTCATGCGCAGTCGAGTGCAGCAGGTCCCAGTCCAGCGCCCGCGCCTCGCTCCACTCGCGCCGCTGGGCGAACTCCTGCCCCATGAACAGCAGCTTCTTGCCCGGATATCCCCACATCAGCGCATACATGGCGCGCAGGTTGGCAAATTGCTGCCAATCATCGCCGCTCATCTTCGCCAGCAGCGAACCCTTGCCGTGCACCACCTCGTCATGGCTGAGCGCCAGGACGTAATTCTCGCTGAACGCGTAAACCAGGCCAAAGGTGATGTCGTGATGATGGTGCTGCCGGTGGATCGGCTCGCGCGCCATGTACTTCAGCGTGTCGTGCATGAAGCCCATGTTCCACTTGAATCCGAACCCCAGCCCGCCGTCATGCGCGGGGTGAGTCACGCCCGGCCAGGCGGTCGATTCCTCCGCCACCGTGAAGATGCCCGGATGCGCGCCATAGACCGCGCGGTTCATCGACTGGAGGAAGGACGCCGCCTCCCAATTTTCCCGGCCCCCTTCGGCATTGGGGATCCACTCGCCCGGCTGCCGGCTGTAATCGCGGTACAGCATGGACGCGACGGCATCGACGCGCAGCCCGTCGACGTGAAACCGCTCGGCCCAGAACAGCGCATTGTTGACGAGGAAGGCCGACACCTCGCGCCGGCCGAAATTGTAGATCGCCGTGTTCCAGTCGGGGTGGAAGCCCAGCCGCGGATCCTCATGCTCGTACAGCGCGGTGCCGTCGAAATGGATCAGGCCGAACGCGTCCATCGGAAAATGCGCCGGCACCCAGTCCAGCAACACGCCCAGCCCCGCGCGATGGGCGCCATCGACGAACCGGGCAAACCCCTCGACGTCGCCGAACCGCGCCGACGGCGCATACAGGCCCGTCGTCTGATATCCCCAAGACGGATCATAGGGATGTTCGGAAATCGGCATGAACTCGATGTGGGTGAACCCCATGTCGACGACATAGGGGATCAGCCGGTCTGCCAGCGCGTCCCAGGTCAGGAACCAGCCATTCTCGTCCCGGTCCCACGACCCGGCATGCACCTCGTAGATGCTGATCGGCACGCGGCGCGGATCGACCTGCGCCCAATGCGCGACATGGTCCGCGTCGCCCCATTCATGGGTCAGCGGGGTCGCGGTGATCGATGCGGTGCCGGGGCGCAATTCCGTGCGAAAGGCGTAGGGGTCGGCCTTCAGCGGCTGCAACTGCCCATCCGGGCCGACGATCTCGAACTTGTAATGCCGCCCCTCGGCGATGTCGGGGATGAATATCTCCCACACGCCGACGTCCGCGCGCCGCCGCATGACATGGCGCTTGCCGTCCCAGTCGTTGAAGTCGCCGACCACGGAGACACGCTGCGCATTGGGCGCCCAGACGGCGAAATGCACGCCCGATGCACCTTCATGCTCAATCAGATGCGCGCCCATCTTGTCGTGCAGGCGGAAATGCGTCCCCTGCGCGATCAGCAAATCGTCGACGGGACCCAGCACGGGGCCAAAGGTATAAGGGTCGGTCACCCACCATTCGGCGCCCCCGCCCTGCGCATGATACCGCAGCGGCTGCGGCTCGCCGGCGATCACGCCCTCGAACAGCCCGCGCTCATCGACACGAACCAGCGCGCCGAGCGCCGTCCCCGACAGCGTCTGCGCCTCGACCCGCTCGGCCCCTGGGATCAGCGCGCGGGCAAAGGTCCCGGTCGGGCCGGCATAGACGCCCAATAGCGAGAAAGGGTCATCGTGACGCCCAGCGAGCAAGGCGGCGATCGCGCTGGGCGGCGGCTTCACATCACGTTCCAGATGTCGCGCGCATATTCGCCGATCGTCCGATCGGACGAAAACCAGCCGACATTCGCCACGTTGCGGATCGCCGACGCCTGCCATCCGCCGCGGTCGCGCCAGCGGGCATCCACCGTGCGCTGAGCCGCCGCATAGGCGTCGAAATCGGCCGCCACCATGAACCAGTCATGGTCGTAGAGGCCGCTCATCAGGTCGCGGTATCGGCCAGGATCGTCGGGCGAGAACACGCCGGAGGCGATCGCGTTGATCGCCTGCGACAGCTCCCGGCTGTTCTCGATGATAGACCGCGGCGAATAGCCCGCGCGTCGCGTTTCGGCGACCTCGTCGGCCGTCAGGCCGAAGATGACGATATTGTCATCGCCCACCCGGTCCTTGATCTCGATATTGGCGCCGTCCAGCGTGCCGATCGTGATGGCACCGTTGAGCGCGAATTTCATGTTCCCCGTCCCCGACGCTTCCATCCCGGCGGTGGAGATCTGTTCCGACAGGTCGGCGGCGGGAATGATCCGCTCCGCCAGGCTGACATTGTAATTGGGGATGAAGCCGACCTTCAGCAGCCCGCCCACGGCGGGATCGCTGTTGATCCGCTTGGCGACGTCATTGGCCAGTTTGATGATCAGCTTGGCGTTGTGATAGCTCGACGCCGCCTTGCCGCCGAACAACTTCACCCGCGGCACCCAGTCGCGCTCCGGATGGCTGCGGATCTGGTCGTACAGCGCCACCGTCTCGATGATGTTCAGCAACTGCCGCTTATATTCGTGGATCCGTTTGACCTGGACGTCGAACAGCGCATCGGGGTCAACCCGCAGCCCCTGATCTTCCCTGAGATAATTCGACAGATCCACCTTGTTGGAACGCTTCACTTCACCAAAACGCTCCCGAAACGAGGCGTCGTTCGCAAAAGATTCTAATAACTTGAGTTGCTCGGCATCGTCGCAGAACGCCGGTCCGATCGCATCGCGGATCAGGGACGTCAGGCGCGGGTTGCACTCCATCAGCCAGCGGCGCGGCGTGATGCCGTTGGTCTTGTTGTTGATCCGGTCCGGGTACAGGCGGTGCAGGTCGGCGAACACCGTCTGCTTCATCAGCTCGGTGTGCAGCGCGGCGACGCCATTGACGCTGTGGCTGCCGACAAAGGCGAGGTTGGCCATCCGGATGCGCCGCTCGCCATTCTCGTCGATAAGGCTGATCGCGGCGATCGCCCCGCCGTCAGCCGCCCCGCTTCGCGCCGCCTCGCGCAGCACCTGCGCATTGATCGCATAGACGATCTGCATGTGCCGCGGCAGCAGCCGCTCGAACAGCGGCAGGGGCCAGCTTTCCAGCGCCTCGGGCAGCAGGGTGTGGTTGGTGTAGCCGAACGTCCGCCGGGCGATATCCCACGCCTCGTCAAAATCGAGTTCGTGATGGTCGAGCAACAAGCGCATCAGTTCGGCGACCGAGATCGCCGGGTGCGTGTCGTTGAGCTGGATCGCCGCCTTCTCCGGCAGCAGGCGAATGTCCCCGAAATATTGCATGTGCCGGCGGACGACGTCCTGGATCGAGGCGGAGGAGAAGAAATACTCCTGCCGCAGCCGCAATTCCTGGCCGGCGGCACTGGCGTCCGACGGGTAGAGGACCCGCACCAGCGCCTCTGCCCGCACCTGCCCGGCAAGCGCCCCGGCATGATCGCCGGCGTTGAACGCGTCCAGCCGGATGGGATCGAAGGCGCGCGCGCTCCACAGCCGCAGCGTGTTCACCCTCTTGCCGCGCCAGCCGACCACCGGCGTATCGAAGGCGACCGCCTCCACCGCTTCCGCCGGGTTCCAGTCGACACGCCCGGCGGCATTGCTGGTTACCTCGCCGCCGAAGCCGATGAAATAGGCGCTCTCGCGCCGCTCGAACTCCCAGGGATTGCCATGGGTCAGCCAGGTTTCGGGAAGCTCGACCTGCCAGCCATCGTCGATGCGCTGGCGGAACATGCCGTTCACATATCGGATGCCATAGCCATAAGCGGACAGCTCCAGCGTCGCCATGCTCTCCATGAAGCACGCCGCCAGCCGCCCGAGCCCACCATTGCCCAGCGCAGCGTCCGGCTCGATCTCCTCGATCTCGTCCAAGTCCACGCCCAGCGACGCGAGCGCCGCCTTCACCTCGGCATTGCGGCCAAGGTTGGACAGCGCGTCGCGCAGCAGCCGCCCGATCAGGAACTCAAGGCTAAGGTAATAGACCCGCTTGGCGCCGCTCGCGTGCGCCGCGCGGGTCGATTCCATCCATTTGTCGATGATCTCGTCGCGCAGCGTCAGGATGGTGGCGTCCAGCCAGTCGTGCTTGCGCGCGGCGCGCTCATCCTTGCCGATGCGATGGATCAGCGTGTCGACGATCCGGTTCGCCAGCGGCGAACGGTCAACGGCGGGCGAAGCTGCGGCGTCGGTCATCAACCACGAAGCTTAGCGCCGGCGCGCGTAGAGTCACGCGCCATGCTGCAGTGCAGCTTGTCTCACATCAGACGGTGAAGCTCTCGCCGCACCCGCAGGCGCCCTTCGCATTGGGGTTGTTGAACACGAAGCCCGCGGTGAAATCGTCCTCGACCCAGTCCATCGTCGATCCGATGAGATACAGGATCGATCCGCCATCGACATACAGCGTGCCGCCGGGCGTCTCGATCTTCTCGTCGAACGGCTTGGCTTCAGTCACATAATCAACCGAATAGGCAAGGCCGGAACAGCCGCGCCGCGGTGTCGACAGCTTCACGCCGATCGCTCCCTCCGGCGCCTTGGCCATCAGCGAGGCGACCCGCGCCTTCGCCGTGTCGGTCAGGATCAGCGCCGCGGGGCGCTCACGAACAGCCGTCGCCATCACAACATCCCCAGTTCGAGCCGCGCCTCGTCGGACATCTTGGCCGGGTCCCACGGCGGATCCCAGACGAGGTTCACGTCGACGATCGACACGCCCGGCACCGATCCGACGCGCAGCTCCACCTCGGCCGGCATCGATTCGGCGACCGGGCAATGCGGTGTCGTCAGCGTCATGGTGACCACGGCATGCCCGCCATCGGTCACCTCGACATTATAGATCAGGCCCAGCTCATAAATGTTCACCGGGATCTCGGGATCGTAGATCTCCTTCAGCGCATCGATGATCGCCTCATACAATGCGCCGCCCGGCTCATGTCCCGCGTCATCCTGCGGCTTTTGCGCAAGGAACCCGTCGAGATAGTCGCGCTGGCGACCACCCATCTCCACCGGCGTTTCCACCGCATCCTCGACGCGCGCGCGGGGCGGCTTCGTCTCGGCTTCCACTTCCTCGATCCGGATCGGCTCGCTCATCCGAAAATCCTCGTTACTCTTTCTATGCCCCTGGCCAGCGCCTCGACGTCGGCCGGGCCGTTGTAGACACCGAAGCTGGCCCGGGCGGTCGCCTCGACGCCCAGCGTCTCCATCAGCGGCTGTGCACAATGATGGCCGGCGCGGATCGCGACCTTCGCCTCGTCCAAGATGGTGCCGATGTCATGCGGATGCACCCCCTCGATCGCGAAGGAGACGATCCCGGCGCTGTCCTCCGGCCCGAACAGGCGCACGGAGTTGATCGCCGACAGCGCCTCGCGCGTCTGGCGCACCAAAGCGGTCTCATGCGCATGGATGCGGTCAAGCCCGATGCTCTCGACATAATCGATCGCGGCATGAAGCCCCAGCACACCCACGATATGCGGCGTCCCCGCCTCGAACCGCGTCGGCGGCGGGGCATAGGTCGTCTTCGCGAAGGTCACGCGGTCGATCATCGACCCGCCCCCCTGATAAGGCGGCATCGCGTCGAGCAGCTCCGCCCTGCCCCACAACACGCCAAGCCCGGTCGGCCCGTACAGCTTGTGCGCCGAGAAGACGTAGAAATCGCAATCGAGCTCAGCGACGTCGACCGGCAGCCGCGGCACCGCCTGGCACCCGTCGATCAGGATCTTCGCGCCAACACCATGCGCCAGCGCCGCGGCACGCTTCGCATCCAGCACCGATCCCAGCACATTCGACACATGGCCCAGCGCGACCAGCTTGTGCGCCGGCGTCAGCATCGCCGCCATCGCGTCGAGGTCGATGCGATGGTCCGCGGTCAGCGGCACCACGTCGATCGCCGCACCGACCCGCTCGGCCACCATCTGCCACGGCACGATGTTGGAATGATGCTCCAGCGCCGACAGCAGGATGCGATCGCCCGCCTTCAACTGTGTCCCGGCCCAGCATTGCGCGACGAGGTTGATCGCCTCCGTCGCGCCGCGAACGAACACCACTTCCTCTTCCGCGCCGCCGATGAAGGCCGCCACGCGCCGCCGCGCCGCCTCATAGGCCAGCGTCATGTCCGCCGACCGCTGGTACACGCCGCGGTGAACCGTCGCATAGGTCGTGTCATAGCCGCGCGTGATCGCATCAATCACCGGCCGCGGCTTCTGCGCCGTCGCGGCCGTATCGAGATACGCCCAGCCCGCGGGGACCGCCGGAAAGTCGGCCAGCACGTCGAGCGGACGGGCAGCGTCGAGGATGGTGTCCGCCCGGGTCACTGAAGCGCCGCCTCGAGCCACGCATCGGCATCCGCCTCGAACGCCGCGCGCACCGTCTCGTCGCCGATCCGCTCCAGCGCATCGGCCACGAACGCTCGCGTCAGGATCGCCTCCGCACGCGCCCGCGGAATGCCGCGGCTCTGCATGTAGAACAGCGCGCGCGCATCGAGTTCGCCCACCGTGGCGCCATGCGCGCACTTCACATCGTCGGCAAAGATCTCCAGCTCGGGCTTCAGGTTTACCGTTGCGGTACGATCGAGCAGCAGGCCGCGCAGGCTCTGCTCGCCGTCGGTCTTCTGCGCATGACGCGCCACTTCGACCGCCGCCGCCAGGCTGACCTGCGAGCGATGCGCCGCCACGGCGCGCCACACCTGGCGCGAGGAGCCGTTCGGGTGCGCATGGTTCACACGCACGGCACATTCCTGCTTCTGGTCAGCAGACGTCAGCAGCGCGCCGCCATATTCGGCGAAGGCGCCGTCGCCCGCCATGGTCAGCTGCGCGTCGATCCGGCTGCCCTGCCCGCCAGCGCCGAGAAACACGGTGACGAGGCTCGCCGCCTCACCAACCTCCGCCGCCTCGCGCAGCGACACAAACCCGGCGGGCTGGAGCAACCGCACCGAGCGCATCAGCCGCGCACCCTTGCCCAGCCGCGTGCGGGTAAAGCGGTTCTGCCAGCCGGCACCGACGAACGTCTCCACCACCTCGGCCGCGGCATCGTCGGCAAGGATGATCTCCGCCGGCACATGGTTCTGCCGCCCGGTGGCGACATGAACGATCTGCACCGGATCGGCAGCCGCCTGCGCATCAAGGTGGAGCGACCAACCGGTGCCGCCAGCGCGGCGGCCGAGCGGGTGATCGTCCGCACCAAGCGCGCCGATCGTCACGTGATGAAGGTCGCTGCGCCCCTCATCGAGCACACCGTCGACGAACAGCAGCTTCGCGCCGGGAAGGTCGAGGAAGTCGGCCGCGGGCGCCGCGATCGGCGCCATCGCCGCTGCCGCCGCCAGCCCGCCGAGATCGGCCCAGCGCCAGGCCTCCTCTCGCGCCGAGGGCAGATCAAGCACGGCGTCGCTCACGCCGCGACCTCCGCGTAGCCCTCACGCTCGAGCTGGTGCGCAAGCTCCGCGCCGCCCGAGCGGGTGATGCGGCCATCGGCGAGGACATGGACGAAGTCCGGCTTCACGTAATCCAGCAGGCGCTGATAGTGGGTGATGAGCAGCACGGCTTTTTCGGGCTTGCGCATGATGCGGTTGATGCCGTCGCCCACGATGCGCAGCGCGTCGATGTCGAGGCCGCTGTCGGTCTCGTCGAGGATCGCGAACTTGGGATCGATGATGCCCATCTGCACCATCTCGTTGCGCTTCTTCTCGCCGCCCGAGAAGCCGACGTTGACCGGGCGCTTCAGCATCTCCTGGTCGAGGCCGAGCGCATCGGCCTGCGCCCGCGCCAGCTTCAGGAACTCGCCGCCCGACAGCGGCTTCTCACCACGGACGGCGCGCTGCGCGTTCAGGCTCTCGCGCAGGAACTGGACGTTCGACACGCCCGGGATTTCGACCGGATATTGGAAGCCGAGGAACAGCCCCGCCGCGGCGCGCTCATGCGGCTCCAGCTCAAGCAGGTCGACGCCATCAAAGGTGACGGTGCCTTCGGTCACTTCATAGCCGGGACGCCCGCCGAGCACGTAGCCAAGCGTCGACTTGCCCGCGCCGTTCGGCCCCATGATCGCGTGGATTTCACCCGCATTCACGGAGAGGCTGAGGCCCTTGAGGATCGGCTTGCCGTCGATCTCGGCGTGAAGGTTTTCGATTTTAAGCATGGTCATTCCGAAATGAAGCCGGTCGGAGCGGCCGACCCGAAAAGGTGAGTGACGGAAGCGCCGATCATCCGACCGAGCCCTCAAGGCTGATGCCGAGCAGCTTCTGCGCCTCGACGGCAAACTCCATCGGCAGCTGCTGAAGCACTTCGCGGGCGAAGCCGTTGACGATCAGCGCCACGGCCGCCTCGCTGTCGAGGCCGCGCGACATCGCATAGAACATCTGGTCTTCGCTGATCTTAGAGGTGGTTGCCTCATGCTCGATCTGCGCGCTCGGGTTGCGAATCTCGATATACGGGATCGTATGTGCCCCGCACTGGTCGCCCAGAAGCAGGCTGTCACACTGCGTGAAGTTGCGCACCCCCTCCGCGGTCGGTGCGACGCGCACCAGCCCGCGATAGGTGTTGTCCGACCGGCCGGCGCTGATCCCCTTCGACACGATGGTCGACCGGGTGTTCTTGCCCAGATGGATCATCTTGGTGCCGGTGTCCGCCTGCTGGCGATTGTTGGTCACCGCGACGGAATAGAACTCGCCCACGCTGCCATCGCCCGCGAGGACGCAGCTTGGATACTTCCAGGTGACCGCGCTGCCGGTCTCGACCTGGGTCCAGCTCACCTTGCTGTTCTTGCCCTGGCACAGCGCGCGCTTGGTGACGAAATTGTAGATGCCGCCAAGGCCATTTTCGTCGCCCGGATACCAGTTCTGCACGGTCGAGTATTTGATCTCGGCATCATCCAGCGCGACCAGCTCGACCACCGCGGCGTGAAGCTGGTTCTCGTCGCGCATCGGGGCGGTGCAGCCCTCGAGATACGAGACGTAGGCGCCCTTGTCGGCGACGATCAGCGTGCGCTCGAACTGGCCGGTATTCTCGGCATTGATACGGAAATAGGTGCTGAGCTCCATCGGGCAACGCACGCCCTCCGGAATGTAGACGAAGGTGCCGTCGGAAAAGACCGCGCTGTTGAGCGTCGCGAAGTAATTGTCATGCTGCGGCACGACCTTGCCGAGCCACTTTTTCACCAGATCGGGATATTCGCGGATCGCCTCGCTGATCGACAGGAAGATAACGCCCGCCGCCTTCAGCTCCTCACGGAACGTCGTCGCGACAGAGACGCTGTCGAACACCGCGTCGACCGCGACCTTGCGCGCGCCCTCGACCCCGGCGAGCACTTCCTGCTCGGCGATCGGGATGCCCAGCTTCTCATAGGTGCGGCGGATTTCCGGATCGAGCTCGTCCAAAGACGCAATCGTCTTCTTCTGCTTCGGCTCCGCGTAATAATAAGCGTCCTGATAGTCGATCGGCGGGATGTTGAGCTTCGCCCAGTCCGGCGATTCCATCGTCAGCCATTTGCGGAACGCCTTCAGCCGCCAGTCGAGCATCCATTCGGGCTCGCCCTTCTTGGCGGAGATATAGCGAACGGTGTCCTCGTTCAGCCCCTTGGGCGCGAAGTCCTGCTCCACCTCGGTGGCGAAGCCCCATTCGTACTTCTTGGATACCGCGGCTAGCGCCTCGGCGTTCTTGGTGGCCATGTCAGGCGTCCACTTTCATATCGGTCATGGCGCGTCCCTCGCTGGGGACGAGCGGCGTGGTGGCGGCGAGTTGCGTCAGCGTGATGCCGGCAAGCGCGCCGCGCACCGCATTGTTCACGACCGCCCAGTGCGGCTTCACGCGGCAGCTGCCGTCCAGCGCGCAATCATGCTGCCCAGTGTCGACGCAGGTGGTGAGCGCGATCGGCCCCTCCACCGCCTCGATGACATCGGCAAGCGTGATCGTCGCCGGGGGCCGCGACAGGCGGAAGCCGCCCCCCGTGCCGCGCGTGCTTTCAATCAGTCCAGCAGAGGAGAGCCGGCTGACCAGCTTCTGCGCCGTGGGCAGCGGCACGCCGGTCTCCTGCGCAAGGCTGGTCGCATTGACGCGCGCCAGCCCGCCGCAATGGCGCGCCGCGGCCGTCATCATGACGACGGCATAATCGGCAAGGCTGGACAGGCGCATATTGCGAGCGGTTCTCAAATCGGACTAAATTGTTCTGATTGCCAGATGGGCTTCCGTGACGCGGAAATCAACCAACGATTTTGCACCCGCGAAGAGCATTCACGCCCTTGATCTCGCGGGTGGTTCGGGGGCACCGCCCGGCCATGAGCTTTCCGATGCGCCCCGCCCTGTTCGCCCTCGACGCCGAACGCGCCCATCGCCTGACCATACGGTCTCTCGCGCTGTGGGGCCGGATGGGCGCGCCCGGCGGCCGATCCGTATCCGATAACAGGCTGGCGACCCGCGTGGCAGGGCTGGATTTCGCCAACCCGCTCGGCCTCGCGGCCGGGGTCGACAAGGATGGCGAGGCGGTGACGGGGCTCCACGCGCTCGGCTTCGGGGCGGTGGAGGTCGGCACGCTCACCCCTCTGCCCCAGCCCGGCAACCCAAAGCCCCGCCTCTTCCGCCTGGTGGAGGATGAGGCCGTGATCAACCGAATGGGGTTCAACAATGGCGGGCTCGATGCCGCGCTGAAGCGCTTGCCGGCAAAGCGTGCTGGCGTGCTCGGCCTCAACGTCGGCGCCAACAAGGACGCCGCCGATCGCATCGCCGATTATGTCACCGGCGTCTCCGCCGCGGCGCAGGTGGCGGATTATGTCACGATCAACGTCAGCTCGCCCAACACCCCCGGGCTGCGCGATCTCCAGCATGGCAGCGCGCTGCGCGACCTCCTCGCCGCGACCCGCGCCGCCGCCGGCACTCGCCCCCTCTTCCTCAAGGTCGCGCCTGATCTCGACCATGCTGCAATCGACGACATTGCCGCCGCGGTCATCGACCACCGGCTCGATGCGCTCATCATCGGCAACACCACCATCTCCCGCCCCGCGCTGGTCTCGCCGAACGCCGCCGAGGCGGGCGGCCTGTCGGGTGCCCCACTGGCCGCGCTCGCCCGTCAGAAGCTCGCCGAGTTCCGCACGGCGACCGGCGGCGCCATCCCGCTCATCGCCGTCGGCGGCATCGGCAGCGGGGCCGAAGCCTATGCCCGCATCCGCGCCGGCGCGAGCCTCGTGCAGCTCTACAGCGCGATGGTCTATGCCGGTCCCGGCCTGCCGGTGCGGATCCTCAAAGACCTCGCCGCGCTGCTCCGGCGCGATGGCTATGGCTCGATAACCGAGGCTGTCGGCGCCGGTTGACGCGGCCGCCGCCGCCGATAGGGTCGCACGCCATGAAGAATCTGCTGGCGCTTGCTGCGCTGATCGCTCCCGTTCCCGCGCTCGCTCAGGGGATGGTGACCTCCGCCGATCCCCGTGCGACCGAAGCCGGAAGGGAGATCCTGCGGGCCGGTGGCTCGGCCTCTGACGCTGCCCTCGCCATGATGCTCGCATTGACCGTCGTTGAGCCGCAGTCGAGCGGTATCGGCGGCGGTGGGTTCCTGCTGCACCAATCGGCCAAGGGCCCGCTGGAGACGATCGACGGACGCGAAAAGGCGCCGATGGCCGCCACGCCCGATCGGTTCCTCGGCCCCGACGGCAAGCCGATCCCCTTCGTTCAGGCATTCCCGGGCGGTAAGTCCGTGGGCGTGCCCGGCAACATTCGCCTGGCGGCGCTCGCCAGCAAGAAATGGGGCAAGCTACCGTGGAAGGCGCTGTTCGCACCGGCGATCCGGCTCGCCGAGAACGGCTATACCGTGACCCGCCCGATGGCTGCCGCCAGCACCAATCTCACGCCGATGTGGAGTGGTGGCAGCACCGCTGTTGCCGGGCCGGAGGGTGGCACCTCCACCGGCGTCGCTGATTCAACCGGCCGCTTCCCGCAGATCGCCGCCATGTATTCGCGCAACGGCAAGCCGCTAGCGGAGGGCGAGACGATCAAGAATCCGACGCTCGCCAAGCTGCTGCGAAAAATCGCGGCGGAAGGCCCCGACGCCTTCTACACTGGCGAGAATGCCAAGGCGCTGCTGACCGCGGTGACCACCTCGAAGGTCGCGCCCGGCGACATGACTGCCGCCGATCTTACCGCCTATGAGGCAAAGGAACGCGCCCCGGTGTGCGGCACCTATCGCAGCTACAAGGTGTGCGGCATGGGCCCACCCTCGTCGGGCGCCACCACGGTGCTTCAGATCCTGGGCATGCTGGAACGCTTCGATCTGGCGAAGCTGGGCAAGGATTCGCCCGAATCCTGGCACCTGATCGCTGAGGCGATGCAGCTCGCCTATGCGGATCGTGAGAAATACCTCGGCGACGCCGACTTCGTCGACGTGCCGGTCGCTGGCCTGATCGACAAAGGCTATATCGCACAGCGTTCCGGGTTGATCTCGCCGGCGCGCGCGCTCGGCCGCTACGAGCCGGGCACGCCGCCGGGTGCCCAGCCGCGGACCCCGGGCAGCCAGCCCAACGAACATGGCACGACCCATTTCATCGCCGTCGACAGCAAGGGCGATGTCGCGACGATGACCTCGACGATCGAAATGCCTTTTGGCAGTCAGCTGATGGCGAACGGCTTCGTTCTGAACAACGAGCTTACCGACTTCAGTCTCGCGCCCGAAAAGGACGGCGCACCCGTCGCCAACCGCGTGGAACCCGGCAAGCGGCCGCTGTCGTCCATGTCGCCGACGATCGTCTATGACCAGAGCGGCGCGCCCGTGTTCACCGTCGGCGCCGCCGGCGGCAAGACGATCATCATGCAGGTCGCCAAGGCGATCATCGCGCATTTCGACTGGAAACTGCCGGTGCGCGATGCGCTGGGCCTGGGCCTCGTTTTCTTCAACAATGACGGCATCGTGCTCGAACAGGGCACAATTCTCGCGCCGATGAAGCCGGCGCTGGAGGCTAAGGGCCACAAGGTGTCGGTCGCCCGCCTGGGGCTGAAAGCCAATGCCGCGGAAAGGACGGCGTCCGGCTGGGTCGGCGCGGCCGATCCGCGCGGGGTTGGCAATGCGCTTAGCGAATAGCTAGCGGGGGCGTAAGGAACGGCGAGGAAGAGGATCCCAATGCGCCAGCTTGAGCATTTCCCCAATCTCGTCACGATGTTCTTCACGCGCGCCGCCGAGCTAGGCGACGCCCCCTTTCTCTGGGCAAAGCACAGCGGCAGCTGGCAGGCGATCTCGTGGAGGCAGGCGGCCGAACAGGTCGCCAGCCTTGCGACCGCACTCAGGTCACTAGGCTTGAAGCCGGGTGAGCGCGTGATGCTGGTCAGCGAGAACCGGCCGGAATGGTGCATCAGCGATCTCGGCATCATGGCCGCCGGCTGCATCACCGTGCCCACCTACACGACCAACACCGAACGCGATCATGCCCATGTGATCGAGAATTCCGGCGCACGCGCCGTGATCGTGTCGAACCAGAAGCTCGCCGACACCCTGTTAAAGGCGGTGCTGCGCACCACCCATGTCGAAACCGTCATCGCGCTGGACCATCTGCGCCCGCGCCCGCTGGGCGTCCGCAGTTGCCACTGGGCGGACCTGATCGAGGAGCATCGCGCGGATCCGGACATCGTCGCAGCGCAGGCGAACTTCACCCGCGCCGACACCGCCTGCATCATCTACACCTCGGGCACCGGCGGCGCCCCGCGCGGCGTGATGCAGCATCACGGCGCGATCCTGCACAACATCGCCGGTTGCGCTGATGTCATCTCGGAGGATCTCGGCTGGGGCGACGAGGTGTTCCTGTCGTTCCTGCCGCTCAGCCACGCCTATGAGCATACCGGCGGGCAGATGCTGCCGATCGCGATGGGCGGCCAGATCTATTACGCCGAAAGCCTGGAGAAGCTTGCCGCCAACATGGAGGAGGTGAGCCCGACGATCATGTTCGTCGTGCCACGATTGTTCGAGGTGCTGCGCGCCCGGATCACCCGCGCCATCGAAAAGCAGGGCGGCATGTCGCAGCGGTTGCTGAACGCTGCGTTGGAGGTCGGCGCGCGGCGCGCCGCGGGCACCCTGCGGCTGCGCGATCGCCCGACGGCGCTGATCGTCGATCGCATCTTCAAGCCGCGCATTGCGGCCAAGTTCGGCGGCCGTATGAAGGCGATGGTCTCGGGCGGCGCGCCCCTGACGCCGGAGGTCGGCATCTTCTTCCAGTCGCTCGGCGTCACCTTCCTGCAAGGCTATGGCCAGACGGAGGCAGGACCGGTCGTCTCCTGCAACCGGCCCAAGGTGGGCGTCACGGTCGACAGTGTCGGCCCGCCCCTCCCCCATACCGAAGTGCGCATCGCCGAAGACGGCGAGATCCTGGTCCGCGGCGAACTGGTGATGCACGGCTATTGGCGCAACCCGACCGAGACCGAGCGGGTGCTCCGGGACGGCTGGCTGCACACCGGTGACATCGGCGTCATCGACGAAGCGGGGCGCATCAAGATCACGGACCGCAAGAAGGACCTGATCATCAACGACAAGGGCGACAATATCGCCCCGCAAAAGGTCGAAGGGATGCTGACCCTTCAGCCGGAGATCATGCAGGCGATGATCGCCGGCGATCGCAAGCCGCACATGGTGGCGGTGATCGTGCCAGATCCTGAATGGATGCAGGAATTCTGCGCGACGACCAACACGCGTTGCAACCTGCCCTCACTCTCCAAGGATCCGGACTTCCGCGCGCTCGTCGGCGCAGCGGTGGAGCGGACCAACAAGGAGCTTTCGGTCATCGAACGCGTGCGGCGCTTCATCATCGCGGATGAGCCGTTCAGCATCGAGAACGAACAGCTGACGCCCAGCCTGAAGATCCGGCGCCACATCCTGCGTCAGGTCTATGGCGAGCGGCTGGACGCCCTTTACAAGGGCTGATCAAGCAAGAGCCGCTCCGCTGTCCGGCTGCCGGAGCAGCAGGGCGCTGATTGGTCGCCCCGCCCCGTGGAACGGGGCAACCAATCGGATCAGGCAGCCTTCTTCAAATGCCGCCGGCCGAGCAGCTCGGCGATCTGCACCGCGTTCAGCGCCGCGCCCTTGCGCAGGTTGTCGCTGACGCACCACAGCGCGAGGCCATTTTCCACCGTGGAATCGTCGCGCACGCGGCTGATATAGGTGGCATATTCACCCACGCATTCGATCGGGGTGACGTATCCACCGTCCTCACGCTTGTCGACGAGCATGACGCCCGGCGCCTCGCGCAGGATGCGCTGCGCGTCCTCGGCCGACAGCTCCTTCTCGAACTCGATGTTGATCGCTTCCGAATGGCCGACGAACACCGGCACGCGCACACAGGTGGCGGTCACCTTGATCTTCGGATCCATGATCTTCTTGGTCTCGACCACCATCTTCCACTCTTCCTTGGTGGAGCCATCCTCGAGGAAGCTGTCGATGTGCGGAATGACGTTGAAGGCGATCTGCTTGGTAAACTTCTTGGGCTCCGCCTGGTCCCCGACGAAGATGTTGCGGCTCTGCTCGAACAGCTCGTCCATGCCCTGCTTGCCCGCACCCGACACCGACTGGTAGGTCGCGACCACCACGCGCTTGATCGTCGCGGCATCGTGCAGCGGCTTCAGCGCGACGACCATCTGCGCGGTCGAGCAATTCGGGTTGGCGATGATGTTCTTCGCGCGATAGCCGTCGATTGCCTCCGGGTTCACCTCCGGCACGATTAACGGCACGTCCGGGTCCATCCGATACAGCGACGAATTGTCGATCACCGTGCAGCCCGCCGCAGCGAATTTGGGGGCATAAACCTTGGTCGCCTCGCTGCCGATCGCGAACAGCGCCATGTCCCAGCCGGTCGGATCGAAATGCTCGATGTTCTGCACCTTGAGCATCTTGCCGGTGTCGCCAAATTCGATCTGCTCGCCGACGGAGCGCGATGACGCCAGCAGCGCCACCTCATCCGCCGGAAACTCGCGGTCGGCGAGGATGTTGACCATCTCTCGTCCCACATTGCCAGTCGCCCCAGCAACAACC
This sequence comes from Sphingomonas olei, assembly GCF_045369765.1. Lineage (NCBI taxonomy): Bacteria > Pseudomonadati > Pseudomonadota > Alphaproteobacteria > Sphingomonadales > Sphingomonadaceae > Sphingomonas > Sphingomonas olei. Next base: position 22,710 of record NZ_JBIQEU010000002.1, on the reverse strand, counting down.
ACCCGGTAACCCATTACAACCGTCCTTCATTCACGTTGGCGGGCGCCTTACGCCCGCGCGACACATTGTGCCAACGAAGCTTTACTTCACGCCACTTTTCTTCACGTGGCGATCAAGGAAGTCGAGCATCGTCGTCCAGGGATGGATCTCCCGCGCCGCGCCATGCGCCTTGCCGGGATACAGCATCATCTCGAACGGGCGGTTCGCCGCCTGCATCTTCGCCGCAAACGCCGTGGCGTTGTCGAGGAAGACGTTGTCATCCGCCATGCCGTGCATCAGCAGCAACGGATCGCTGATCTGCGTCGCGTCAGGCAAGGCGCTCGCCGCGGTATAGGCTGCCGCGTCGCGCGTCGGATCACCCATATAGCGCTCGGTATAATGCGTGTCATACAACGCCCAATCGGTGACCGGCGCACCGGAAATGCCAGCCGCGAACACGCCAGGGTGCTGCTGCATCATCTTCAGCGTCAGATAGCCGCCGTAGGACCAGCCATAGATGGCGATCTTCGCCGGATCGACAAACGGCAGCGTCTTCAGATAGGCCGCGCCGGCGAGCTGATCGTCCACCTCCACGCTGCCCATCGCATGCCAGATCGCATCCTCGAACTTCTTGCCGCGGTTGTCGGAGCCGCGATTGTCGATCTGGAACACGATCCAGCCCTGCTGCACCAGGAACTGGCGCAGCGGCATGTTGCCCGGCCAGTCGCGTGAGACATCCTGGCTGCCCGGTCCGCCGTAATGCATGAAGAAGACCGGATAGCGCTTCCCCTTTTCCAGCGCCGGGGTGATCATCTGCCAATGCAGCGTCGTGCCGTCATCGGCCTTGATCGTGCCGAACTGCGTCGGACGATGCAGCGGCAGATAGGGCGCGTAGGGATGGTCCCCCGTCACCGCATTCTCGTTGACCCAGGCGATCCGCTTGCCGTTTGCGTCCGCCAGATACGTCTGGCGCGGCTGCGTGGGATTGGAGCGGCTGATGATGAAGCGCGTGCCGGTGCTGTCGGCCGTGGCGCCGCTCAGGGTCCAGCCCGGCTCGGTCAGCCGGATGATCGCACCCGGCGCAGTCATGTTCACCGAATACAAATGCCGTTCCAGCACGCCGTCGCGATTGCCGGTGAACACAAGGCGACCGGATGCCTCGTCCACAGCCACCAGCGCATCGACCACCCAGTCGCCGGAGGTCAGCTGAGTCCACTTGCCATCCTTCCAGCGGTACAGATGGCCGAAGCCGTCCCGTTCCGAGCGCCAGATGAGGCTGCCGTCCTTCAGCGGGCGGTAGGCATCGGACAGATTGACCCAGCTCTTCTCGCCCGACCGCTCGGTGAACATCAAGCGCGACTTGCCGGTCGCGGGATCGACCACCAGCATGTCCAGCGTCCTTTGGTCACGCGACTGGCGCTGGACCAGCAGCGCCGACCCGTCCGGCGTCCAGTCGACCCGCGCCAGGTAGATGTCGCGGTCCGGCCCCAGATCCACCTTCACCTGCCCCGAACCATCAGGCTTCATGATGAACAGATCCACCAGCACGTTTGGCGTGCCGGCCGCGGGATAACGCTGTTCGTAGATGCTGGTCCCCGTCGCGCCGATCGAGGCGCGGGTGAAGACGCGCACCGGTGCCTCGTCGAACCGCTCGACCGCGATCAGTCGATCATCGGGCGACCACCAATAGCCGGTCCGACGATGCATCTCCTCCTGCGCGACGAACTCCGCCTCACCGAAGTGAACCGTGCCGCCGCCCTCGGTGGTGATGGCGCGCGCAACACCATTCGCGTCCCCGACCCACAGGTTCTGGTCACGCACGAAGCTGACGAAACCGCCCCGCGGCGACACGACTGGGTTCAGCGCCCCCTTGGATCCGTCCAGCTTGCGCACGTTGCCGTCCAGCGTCGCGACGAACAGCTCGCCATCCACCGGCACCAGGATCGACTTCCCGTCGGGCGCCCAGTCGTAATCGAGGATGCCGGTCTTGCCCGTCTTGGAGCGATCCCGCTCGCGCTGCATCTTCTCGGCCTCGGACAATTCCGCGCCGCTGCCGATCCGCTTCGAATCGACCAGCATCCGCCACTGGCCCGTGCGCGTATCCATCGCCCACAGGTCGAAGCGGTTTCGCTCATCCTCTCGCGGCCGCACCGACGTCAGCAGCGTACCGTCGGGCGACAGGCGCAGCGCCTGCGGTTGCCCGCCACCCAGGTCGGGGCTCGCAAACACTCGCTCCAACGTCAGCGGCATGCCCTTCTTCACCGGCTCACCCACAGCGGTCGCCGCATATAACGCCAGTCCCACGCCGGCCGCCGCCATCCATATCCGCATTCATTCTTCCCGCTCGATTGTTCCCAGCGGGTTAGCCGCCCGCGCCGCGCAGCGCAAAGTCCGTAGCGCCCTCACTGGCTAAGCCACCGCCGCTTGCTCTACAGCCATGTCATGCGTCTGAAGAATCGCGACGAGGAGCTTCACCTGCGTCGACGCAGCGGCCTGCCCGATTGGGCGAGCCTGGGCCTGCGTATCCTGCTCGCGTTTCTGCTCGTCGGCATCGCACTCGTCGGCCACTGGCTCGATCGCGAGGGGCTGCGCGACAATATCGACGGCCACATCAGCTTCATCGACCTTCTGTATTTCACCATGATCACGGTGACGACGGTCGGCTATGGCGATATCGTTCCGGTGACCAACAGCGCTCGGCTGTTCGACACCTTCGTCGTCACGCCAATCCGCCTGTTCGTCTGGTTGATCTTCCTGGGGACGGCCTATGACTTCCTTCTTCGGCGCACATGGTATCGGTGGCGCATGAAGGTCATCCAGCGCCGGCTCACCGGCCATGTCGTCATCGCCGGCTACGGCACGAGCGGAACGGAGGCGCTGCGCGAACTGCAGCGGCGCGGATGCGATCCGGCGAACATCGTCGTCATCGACCGTGACGAGCGCGCGCTGGCCGATGCCGAACAATGCGGCGCTGTCGTCCTTGATGGTGATGCCACCCGCGACAAGACGCTGGAAATCGCCCACGTGGCGCAGGCGTCCACCCTCATGGTCTCAGCCGGGCGGGACGACACCACGATCCTGATCGTGCTGACCGCGCGCCGTTTGTCGGAAAACGTGCGCATCAGCGCGGTGGTCCGGTCCGACGACAATGAGCCGCTGGCGCGGCAGGCGGGCGCGGATGTCGTGATCAATCCGGCGAGCTTCGCCGGGCTGCTCCTCGCGGGCTCCACCAACGGGCCGCATGTGGCGGAATATCTGACCGACCTCGCCGCCGCGCATGGCCGGGTTGCGCTGCGCGAGCGGGACGCGACGCCCGAGGACGTCGGGCGACCGCTGAGCGCGCTCACGACGGGCCTTGGCGTTCGCATGTTTCGCAATGGCGAATGCATCGGTTTCGACCAGCGCGAGGCGGAGAACATACAGCTTGGCGACCGGATCGTGGAGATCGTTCGCGGGACAGGGCAGAGCTGAGTTAGAGTGCACGGCCGCCCTGCCCGCCGGCGGCCGCTCCAACAAAAAAGGCGCCGGCAGATTGCTGCCGACGCCTTCCTTGAATGTGTTCCGAACCGCTTATTCGGCGGCTTCGGCCTTCGCCGGACGGTTGTCGCGACGCTCGGCGATACGCGCCGACTTACCCGTACGACCACGCAGGTAGTACAGCTTCGCACGACGCACGGCGCCCTTGCGGACGACCTCGATCGAATCGATGTTCGGCGAGTAGAGCGGGAAGACGCGCTCGACGCCCTCACCGAAGGAGATCTTGCGAACGGTGAACGAGGAACCCATGCCCTTGTTCGACCGCGCGATGCACACGCCTTCGTAGTTCTGGACGCGGGTACGCTCACCCTCGACCACCTTCACGCCGACCTTCAGCGTATCGCCAGGGCGGAATTCCGGGATCTTCTTGTTCGCGGTCAGCTTCGCGATCTGCTCGGCCTCGAGCTGCTGGATCAGGTTCATCTCAACTTTTTCCCACATCGTCGCCGCGCGCCAGAGGGCGGTTGACCCGAGCACCGACGTGGCGCTCCCACAGGTCCGGCCGCCGTAGCCGTGTATCTTCCTCCGCCCGGCGCTGGCGCCAAGCGGCAATTTTCGCATGATCCCCCGATCGCAGCACTTCAGGGATCGTGCGCCCTTCCCATTCAACAGGTCGGGTATAATGCGGATATTCGAGCAGGCCACTTTCGTGGCTTTCCTCGACCCCGCTTGAAGCGGCGCCCATTACGCCGGGAACCAGCCGAACGCAAGCATCCAGCAGCACCAGTGCCGCCGTCTCACCGCCGGAGAGGACATAGTCGCCGATCGACACTTCCTCTATCTCGCGGCCTTCAAACAGGCGTTCGTCAAACCCCTCGAACCGCCCGCACAGCACCACGGCGCCCGGCCCCGCCGCCAGCTCGCGCACGCGCGCCTGGGTCAGCGGCTTGCCGCGCGGGGTCATCGCCAGCACCGGCCGCCCCTGCCCCTGCGCGTCGACCGCAGCGGCCAGGATGTCGACCCGCAGCACCATGCCAGCGCCACCCCCCGCCGGCGTATCGTCGACGGTGCGATGGCGATCGGTGGTGAAATCCCGGATGTTGACGGCGTCGAGCGACCATCGCCCCTCCGCCAGCGCCCGGCCGGCAATGGCAAAGCCAAGCGGCCCGGGAAACATCTCGGGATACAGCGTCAGGACGGTCGCATGAAAGGTCACTTGGCGGCGGTAAAGCTCAACACCTGAAGACTCAACGCCGGTGTCGGCGCGCGCTGTACCCGTCCCGCGACATTGCCGTTGGCGCACGCCCAGGTGAAGGTTCCCTCCATTGCCGAGATCGGCTCGATCGCGGCATCGGTACGACATGCGCCAACCTGCTTCTTCAGCTCGGCAATATCCTTGCGCCGGCGGTTGAGATCACGATCGGGCACGACATTGTTGGCCAGCGGCGCCCGCGCCGGATCCCCGCTGCGCCACACGTCACGCATGATGTCATAGGCCCGCGCCAGATCGGGCGATACCGGCACCGTACGCTCCTCGGCCAGCCCCGCCTGCCGCAGCGCATAGAGCGTCTGCGATACGGGCAGGCCAGGCCCGGCATACGTGCGATTGGCGAAGGCGAACACACCAACGCCAGCATCCGGCAGCAGCATCACGATCGAACCATAGCCGGGGTAGCCGCCCGAATGGGTCACGATGCGCCCCACGTCGCAGTCGTTCACCACCTGCCAGCCCACGCCATAGGCGCTCGCAACCCGGCATGGGCGGCCTGACGCGCCGGGCCGCTCCACCGTGTTGACGAAGTTCGACCCCTCGACGATCTCGCGCACCGTCGCACGCTTGATCGGCCCCTTGTCGGGATCGTCGCGTGCCGGCCACGCCGACAGCAGGAACGCCACCCAGCGCCAGTAATCGTTGGCGGTCGTCTGTACGCCGCCCATCGCACCGAAAGCGCCATCGGCCATGTCCGGCTCACGCACCCAGGCATTGTCCTGCCAGCGATAGCCCAGGGCACGCAGGTCCTGCGGCCCGTTCAGCACGTCATAGCCGGTCGATGTCATGCCCAGCGGGGTCATGATGCTGCTACGGATATAATCCTGATACCGCTGCCCGGAGACGTTGCTGACGATCCGCCCCAGCGTCGCATAGCCAAGGTTGGAATATTCCATGCGCAGACCCGGCGCCTGCGCCAGCGGCACGCCGGCCTTCAGCATCGCGGTGAACGCGGGCTCCGACAATGGCTGCTGCCGGTCGCCCCAGGGATTATCCTCCACCAACCCCGCCGTGTGATGCAGCAGGTCCGCCACCCGCGTCCGCCGGCTGTCAGCGGTTGGATAGCGCCAGTTGCGCAGCTCGGGCACGTATCGCTCCGCCAGCGCGTCGAGCGACACGCGCTCCTCGTCGCGCAGCTTCAGGATCGCCATGGCGGTGAACGCCTTGGACATGGACGCAATGCGGAACCTGCTGTCGGCGGTCACCGGCTTCTTGCTGGCGATATCCTGAACGCCCAGGCCCCGGACCAGCACCAGCTTGCCGTCCTTCACAACGCCATAGACTAGACCCGGCACATGCGCGTTCTTCATCCAGCTGTCGAAGAAGCCCGTGATCTGCGGCTCAATCGCCTCGATCGACGTGGCCGCCGCAGGCTTCGCCTCAGGCGTCGTCGTCGCGGGTACGGCGTTGTTCTGCGCTGCTGCGGCCACTGGCAGCGTCAGGAACAAGGCCGCAGAAAGCGCGCGGATCTTCATCGTCATCCCCCCGGTTAGTTGCCGAAGCGATACCGCACCCCCGCGCCGCGTCAATCGCCGAGCCAGGGAACCAGAAAGCGACCAATGCGCTCGGCAGGCCATGCACGACTGCGTCATCATCGGCGGCGGCCCGGCAGGTCTGACCGCCGCCATCTACCTCTCCCGCTTCCACCTCGACATCGCCCTGTACGACAGCGGCGAGAGCCGGGCCGCGCTGATCCCCTGCACGCACAATCACGCCGGCTTTCCCGGCGGGATCAGCGGCAAGGATCTGCTCGCCCGCATGCGGCAGCAAGCCGCCTCGTTCGGCGTTCGCTCGCACGACTCAAAGGTCACCGCGGTTGAGCCGGTGGACGACCATTTCGTCGTGCGTACAGGGGAAACGACCGTGGAGGCATGCACCGTCCTTCTCGCCACCGGCGTGGTGAACAACCGGCCAAGGATGGAGGCGGCGTTGCACGACGAGGCGCTGCAGCGAGGCCTCCTCCGCTACTGCCCGATCTGCGACGGCTATGAAGTGACCGACAAGCGCGTCGGGGTCATCGGTACCGGCACGCACGGGATGCGCGAGGCGCTGTTCCTCCGCGGCTATACGCGCGATGTCACGCTGATCGCTCCCGATGCCGAACACATGCTCGACGACGCTTGTGCCGATGCGCTGGACGCCGCCGGGGTGACGCGGGTGGATGGTCCGTGCGACCATTACGCGATCGAGGGCGACCAGCTCGCCTTCGACACCGCCCACGGTCGCCTCCGCTTCGACAGCGTCTATCCGGCGCTTGGCTCACAGATCCGCTCGGAACTTGCGCTGGGTGCCGGCGCACGCGGCACCGACGATGGCTGTATCGTCACCGACGAACATCAGCGCACCACCATTCCCGGCCTCTATGCGGCCGGGGACGTGGTGAAGGGGCTGGATCAGATCAGCCACGCCATGGGTCAGGCCGGCGTGGCAGCAACCACGATCCGCAACGAACTCAGCGAGCGCCGCCCTCTCCGCAGATAAGGAAACGCCGCCTCATTCCCGGGAATGAGACGGCGCCTGTCGCATCACTTCGCTGGCGTTTTCGGCAGCACCTTCAGCGTCCAGTCCTTCTCCGGCCGCAGATATTTGGCGGCGGTTGCCTGCAACGTCTGGGGGGTGATGCCCATGTAATCGCTCACCAGCGTGCGCGCGCCGTTCAGCCGATTGGGGTCATAGGCGCCGCCGTTCACCAGCAGCAGCCAAAACTGGTTCCCCGACGATGCGCGCGCCAGATACTGCATCATCGGCCCGACCGCGCGGCGCAGCTCGTCCTCGCTGACCGGCGTTGACACCAGCTCCGCCGCAATCTCGCGGCTCAGCTTGTAGAACAGGTCGACATTCTCCGGCGCTACCTGGCCGACTGCGATCATACGCCCGCCCGACGTAAGCCCCATCGGCCACTGGCTGACCGCACTGGGGCTGTAGCTCGCGCCTGCCACCGACCGCAGACGATCGAACAGGCGATCACCGAAGATTGCAGACAGGATGTCCAGGCGCCGGCTCTCCGCAATACCCGCGCTGCCCCCACCGGTCGGCCAGGCGATCACCGCCGCCGCCTGCGTGTCCGCGCCCTCATGGGTAAGCGTCACGGGCACGTCATTGTGCGCCGGGAAAGCCGCGCCGGGCGACAACGCCGGCGCTTCCGTGCGGGCCTTCAGCGCGCCGAACGTTTTCGCGACGGCTGCAATGGCCTCGTCACCTGTCACGTCGCCGAACACATCGACCTCGATCGGGCCGGTGGCCAGAAGCGGCTCCCACAGCTTGCGGAACCCCTCCGGCGTCAGAGCATCGATCTCCTCGCGCGTCGGCGGGCCCCAGCGCGGATCGCCATTGCGCAACAGCCGCTCCAGATCGCGGGACAGCACGCCGTCCGGCGACGAATTGAACCCGGCATAGCCCGCCACCGCAGCAGCCTTGGCGCGCAGAACCGGCGCTGCATCCCAGCGCGGCGCCGCCAGCTTGGCCGCCATCAACGCCAGATTGTCGGCATAGTCGCCCGGGGTCGTCATGGCGCTCATGACGAATGCATCGTCAGTGATATCGAAATCTAGCCCCATGCGGCGGCCCGTGGTCAGGGCGTCGAGGTCGCTCTGATTCCACTTGCCGATCCCGCCAGGAATGAGCGCGCTATCCGCCGCCCAGGCCGCCGTCGGCTTGTCAGCTGGGAGCGCACTATATCCGCGGCCAAAGCGGACCCGCAGGTACACGCGACCCGTCTCGGACGCATTCGGGTACATCAGCATCCGCACACCGTTGGAGAAGGTCACCTTCTCGATCCCAGGGTCCGCAATCGTCTCGCGCGCCGTCACGTTGCCCGGCTTGCCCAGCTTCGGCAGGTCCTTGAAATCGACCTTCGACTGACGATCCCGCCGTCCGGCCAGCTTCGACACGTCCGCCGTCAGCGCCGACGCCAGCTTCGCGGCCGCACCGGGGTCCGCCATGCGCGTGTTGACGATGGCGCGCTGCGCGTCGCCCTTGAACACGCGCTGGGTGGACTCAAGCACGCCAGCCGCGGAGAACATCCCCTTCTTCTTGGCGTCGAGGAAGATGTTGTACGATTCCTGCGGCCCGGCCACCGTCTCGCGGATGTCGAGCGCCTGGACCATGTCGTCGGCCTGCTTGGCGCCGGCTTCGACCCGTGCGGTCTCCACCTCATTGCGCATCGCGCCTTCGAACTCTGCGGTCTCGCGGTCGACGTCGGCCTGGCTCGGCGCATTGGTCATCGCGTCGGCAATCACCGCCCGCACGTCCTTCAGCGCCGCTTCCCAATCGTCGCCGATCGGCACGATGCTGACGAAGGTGCCGTTGGTGGATCGCGCCACATCCTCCAGGTTCACGCTCGCCTGCAGGAAGCTGCCACCGGCGCGTGCGCGATCCTCCAGCCGCCGGTTGATGACCCGCATCGCCACCAGGTCCACCAGCCGCTTCTGGTTGAAGATGATCGTATCGTCCTGATAGGTCCACGGACGCAGCGTGGCGCTGATGACCAGCGGCGGCAGCGACGGCTCGTTGATCGCCGCGGTCGGCGTCGCCTTCGGATCAGGCTTGCCGAAGTCGGGGTCCGCCGGATCGGGGCCAACGCCCTTCCAGCCGCCGAAGTTCTTCACCACCAGGCGCGCGGCGACTGCCGGATCGATGTCGCCAGAAATGATCACCACCGTCCGCCCAGGACGATACCAGCGCTGGTGGAATGCTTGCACGCTGGCCGGCGTCGCCGCTTCCAGCGTCTTCACATTGCCGATCGGTGAGCGGTCGGCCAGCGGCTGCCCGGCAAAGAACAGGGCATTGCGCGCGTCCGACAGGCGCACCTGCGGACCCGGCGCCTCGCGCTGCTCGGCCAGCACCGCCGGCCGCTCGGCGGCCAGCCCCTGCGCATTGATGCCCGGTTCAGACATCATCCCGGCAAAGATCTTGAGACTCTCGTCCAGGTTCGCCTCGGTCGCGGCCGGCAGGTCGAGCTTGTAGACCGTCTGGGTCGGCGTGGTCTGCGCGTTCGAATCCGACCCGAAGGTCGCGCCGAACCGCTGCCACACCCGCTTCGCCTCGCCGTCGGGCACGTATTTGGAGCCCCGGAACGAGAGATGCTCAATCAGATGGGCGTAGCCGCGTTCCTCATCGGTCTCGTTCAGCGATCCCGCATCAATGCGTACCCGCACTGCAACCTGCCCCGGCGGCACGCCATTCTTGCGCACGGCATAACGCAGGCCGTTGGGCAGCGCGCCGAAGTTCCACGCTGGGTCGGGCGGAATGTCCGATCCCTTGAACAGCCAGGGCGAGGTGTCGACCCTTACCGTTGCAGGATCGATGATCGTGCCCTGCACAGGCGCGGCAGTGGCCGCCACTGCCCGGCTGGCGGTGGCAGCTGCCTTCTGCGCTGCCTGCTGTCCGATGGCCGGAACGGCCGCCAACGCGACAAGGGAAGCAACGGCGAACGGCGCAGCAAGCGCGCGCGAAGATGCGGTCATGCGGCTGCTTCTAGCTTGCCCGACACGCTGCCGCCACACCCCCCGGCGATCTTTCGATCACCCTTTCCTCGCCATGTTTTGGACCTGATCCGTCCCTAGTCGATCGCCATGAACGTCCTGGCCTGCTGCGCGCACGCCAATATCAGAAGACGGATAGGCATCGTGAACACCATCTCTCCCGCCCGCGATTCCCTGGCAGCTGACAAACGAGCAATCGCGCCGGTGCTGGTCCCGGATGTCTGCGCGATCTCGGGCGCGCCCGCCCCCTCAGCGGAGATGAAGGCTGATCCGAACCGTCCCTTGATCATCCGGGTGGGCAAGCATCTGCGCGGAGTCTTCGACCGGCTGATCGCCTCGTCATCTTTGGTGTCGAACGATCCCGTGCTCGACGTGCGCACCTTCCCCTGGACGCAGCTGCTGCGCGACAACTGGGACGCGATCCGCGCAGAGGCGATCGATGTCGCACTGCGCGGTCAGGCCGCGCCCAGCCTCGCCACCATCTCGCCCGACCACCGGTCGATCGCACAGGTGAACATGTGGCGGTCGTTCTTCATCTGGGGCTACGGCTATCGCATCGACGAGAACGCCGACCGCTGCCCCACCACTGCCCGCCTCGTCGAGCAGATCCCCGGCCTGAACAGCGCCTTCTTCTCGATCCTGGCGCCCGGCACACACATTCCCGCGCACCGCGGCGTTTCGAAGGGGCTGATCACCTGCCACCTCGGCCTGATCGTGCCCGATGACGGCGACGTGCGCATGCGCGTCGACAACCGCATCGTGCGTTGGCGCGAGGGCGAAACCCTGGTGTTCGACGACACCTATGATCACGAAGTGTGGAACGAGACCAGCGGCACCCGCGTGGTGCTTCTCGTTCAGTTCGAACGGCCGCTGCGCAATCCCGGCAAGTGGCTGGCGGATTTCTTCCTCGGCTTCGTGCGCCGCTCCGCCTTTGTGCAGGAGGCCCGCAACAACATCTCAATGTGGAATGCGGCGGTGAAGCAGATGGACGTCTGATCGCCGCCGGCTAACCCGCCCGTATCAGGCGTCGGCGAACGCCGCTGCGATCACCAGCCGCTTGTCATCCCATTCCGGAACCGCCTGCGGCGTCATCGGCACCATGAAACGCTTGCCGGTCGGGCGTTCGACCTCGATCACATCGCCGGCGCCGAAATTCTCGACCGAAACGACGAGGCCCAGCGTCTCGCCAGCGTCGGATACCGCTGGCAGGCCGATCAGGTCGGCATGATAATATTCACCCTCTTCCAACGGCGGCAAGGCGGCGCGCGGAACCGACAGTTCCAGCCCGCGCAATCCTTCCGCGGCCGTGCGGTCTTTCACTTCCGCAAACCGAGCGATCGTTCCGCGCACGCTTTTCAGCGTCAGCGCGCCATTGTTGAAGGAGGTATAGCTGGCAAGATCATCGGCGAAGAGCTTGAGCTTCACTTCGCCGCCGATGCCGTGCGCCCCCGTGATGACCGCCAGGACGACCTGCGGTTCACCCGTTGGGGGAGCCTTCGCCGCCTGTTGGGGCGTTGTCTGCGCCTTCGGCGGGCTCACTCGCAGAGACTCCTTCGTTGCTGGCGACCTGTTCGTCGTCATCGCTTGCGGTCCTGGGGTCTGGCGCGTGAGGCTTGGGGTCGACGGTCATGGCACGTTCCTTTCGCTGCCGAAGGAAAACGCGCCATGACCCGATTTGATGCTTACTGCTCGGCCGTCGCGTCGGCGACCTTCTCGGCCTCTGCGCTCGGCGTCTCGGTCGCTGCGTCGACTTCCGCGGCCATCACGGCCTCGGTCTCGGCCTGCGACGCTTCCTCAGCGGCCTTCAGCTTCTCGGCACGCTCCTCGGCGCGCTCCTTGGCCTTCTCGCCCGGCTCGGCCTTCTTCGGGTTGTTGCGGGCTGCACGCTCGCGAACGCCGGCGAGGTCGAGGAAGCGGGCGACACGATCAGTCGGCTGCGCGCCATTGCTCAGCCAGTGCTTCGCACGCTCCGCGTTCAGCACGACGCGCTTCTCGTCGTCCTTGGCGAGCAGCGGGTTGTAGTTGCCGATCTTCTCGATGAAGCGGCCATCACGCGGGCTGCGGGCGTCAGCCACGACGATGCGGTAGTACGGACGCTTCTTGGAGCCGCCACGCGACAGGCGAATGCTGAGTGCCATTGTAGTCTTCCTTGCCTTCTGATTTCACGCCCCCGCGCCGGCGGGGATCCTTTGTTGATCATCGTGCCCCAGTGGGGCGGTTGCTTACTTCTTGAACTTCGGAAATCCGGGCGGCAGGCCGCCCGCACCACCCGGCAGACCAGGGAGCCCGCCGCCGGCCTTGCCCAGCATGTCGCCAAGCTCCGGCCCGCCCAGCGCGTTGCCGATACCGGCCATGCCGCCGCCAGGACCACCCTTGCCCAGCATCGCCAGCATGCCCTTGATACCGCCCATCTTGCGGATCTTCTTCATCGCGGTGGACATTTCCTGGTGCATCTTCAGCAGCTTGTTCACGTCCTGAACGGTCGTGCCGCTGCCTTTGGCGATGCGGATCTTGCGCTTGGCGTTGATCAGTTCGGGCTTCGATCGCTCCTTCGGCGTCATCGACGTGATCATCGCGTCCATGCGCAGCAGAATGCGTTCGTCGACCGCACCGTTGGCCATCGCCTGCTGCGCCTTCTTCATGCCGGGCATCATGCCGGCGAGCGCGCCGAGGCCACCCATGCGGCGCATCTGCGCCAGCTGGCCACGCAGGTCGTCCATGTCGAACTGGCCCTTGGCCAGCTTCGCCGCCATGCGCTCGGCGTCTTCCTGCTGGATCGACTCCGCCGCCTTTTCGACCAGGCTGACGACATCGCCCATGCCCAGGATTCGGCCAGCGACACGCTCGGCATGGAACGCCTCGAGCGCGTCCATCTTTTCGCCGACGCCGGCAAACTTGATCGGCTTGCCGGTGACGGCGCGCATCGACAGCGCCGCACCACCGCGCGCATCGCCGTCCATCCGGGTCAGCACCACGCCGGTCAGCGGCACCTGCGCCGAGAAGCTCTGCGCGACATTGACGGCGTCCTGGCCGGTCAGCGAATCGACAACGAGCAGGATTTCCTGCGGCGTGGCGATTTCCGCCACCGCCTTCATTTCGTCCATCAACGCCTGGTCGACGTGAAGGCGCCCGGCCGTGTCGAGCATCAGCACGTCGAAGCCCTGCAGCTTCGCCGCCTGAAGCGCGCGGCGGGCGATATCGACCGGCTGCTGCCCGGCCACGATCGGCAGCGTCTGCACCTCGATCTGCTTGCCCAGCGTCGCCAGCTGCTCCTGCGCCGCCGGGCGATTCACGTCGAGCGACGCCATCAGCACCTTCTTGCGATCGCGGCCCGCCTTGCCGCCCGACAGGCGCTTGGCGATCTTCGCGGTCGTGGTCGTCTTGCCCGACCCCTGCAGACCGACCATCATCACCACCGCGGGCGGCGTGACGTCGATCTTCAGCTCGGCCGCTTCGGGATCGTCGCCGCCGAGCATCGCGACCAGCGCGTCATTGACGATCTTGACGACCTGCTGCCCCGGAGTCACCGAGCGCAGCACGTTCTGGCCGATCGCCTTTTCGGTGGCCTCTTCGACGAACTGCCGCGCGACGGGCAAGGCGACGTCAGCCTCCAGCAACGCGATGCGCACTTCGCGCATGGCCTGCCGGACATCGGCCTCGGTCAGCGCGCCACGGCCGCGAAGACGGTCGAATACACCGCCAAGACGGTCGCTCAGGCTGTCGAACATCGCGTCAAACTCCTTTCTTCCGCCCAAACGCAAAAGCGCCGGCGGGCGAAACCTCGCCGGCCAGCGTGCACCACAATGGGCGCTTGTCTTCAGCGTTCAACTCGGAACGTTGCGCGGCCTGTACGGCAAACCGCGCTGCGGGGCAAGCATCGGGCAGTTAACAAATTATACATGGCCCCGCCGCATCATGGGGCGAGATGGAAGACTCGGCGCCCCCCGCCCAGGTCTCGCATGGTTCTGCTGAACCGCGCGCTACCCCTGCAGGCCGTATCACGATCGCCGCGATCGGGCTGTTCGTGGCGCTGCTCGGTGCGACGGCCGCCACCCTTCTGCAGCGCAGGTTCGGCGGCGCGATCGACGAACTGATGGTCCTCGCGCTTCTCCTGAACGTCGCGCTCATTCTTCTCGGGTGGCACCGCCATCGCCAGATCACTCAGCTGGTCGGGCAGCGGCTGGCGAACAGCGCTCGTACCCGTCTGACGCCGACGAGCGATCCGCTGACCGGCCTGCTCAATCGTCGCGCATTGACGGAGCAGGGCAGCGCCATGCTGCTCGATGCGTCGCGCAGGCACCGCGCCACCGCGCTCCTGCTGGTCGATCTCGATCGCTTTCGCGCGGTGAACGAACTCCATGGCCACGCCACGGGTGACAAGCTGCTCGCCCGCGTTGCCAGCCAGATCCAGGCCGAGCTGCCACCTTTCGCACTGGCCGGACGGCTCGGCGGGGACGAATTCGTCTGCGCCTTCGTCTTCGATCCGCGCGATCCCGATACCGTACAGCGTATAGCCGAGCGCCTCGTCAGCCACCTCGCGCAGCCGATCGAGATCGACGGCGCGGGCATTCAGATCACGGCTACCATCGGCCTTGCACGGTCGGACGTGGAGCGTGGCTCGATCGACGCGCTGACGCGCGCGGCCGAAATCGCGATGTGCGCCGCCAAGGAAGCCGGGCGAAACCGCGTCGGCTGGTTCGATCCGGCGATGGCGCGTGCGCTGCAGGCGCGCAACGAACTGGAACAGGCGCTGCGCGACGCCATTCCGGCGGGCCAGATCATCCCCTATTTCGAACAGCAGATCGACCTCGCCACCGGCCAGTTGTTCGGGTTCGAAGTGCTCGCCCGCTGGGACCACCCGGTCCACGGCATCATCCCGCCAGACCGGTTCATCACCATCGCCGAACAGACCGGCATGATCGCCGACCTGTCGCTGGCCGTGATGCGTCAGGCGTTCCATGCCGCGCGCGACTGGGATCCCTCGCTCAGCCTGTCGATCAACATCTCGCCCGCGCAGTTGCGCGACGCCTGGCTGCCGCAGAAGATCATCAAGCTCCTGCTCGAAACCGGCTTCCCCGCGCATCGGCTGGAGATCGAGATCACCGAAGGCGCGCTGTTCGAAAACCTGCCGCTCGCTCAGTCGATCGTCGGCAGCCTCAAGAACCAGGGCATCCGCGTCGCGCTGGATGATTTCGGCACTGGCCATTCCAGCCTCGGCCACCTGCGCGCGCTGCCGTTCGACCGGATCAAGATCGACCGGAGCGTGGTGAAGGCGGTCGCCAGCGACAGCGACAGCGCCGCCGTGGTCAGCGCCATCGCCGGCCTTGGCTCCAGCCTGAACCTGCCGGTAACCGCAGAAGGCGTCGAGGACATCGAGACGGAGGGCTGGCTGCGCAACCTCGGCTGCGCACGCGGCCAGGGCTATCTCTACGGGCGGCCGATGAACTCGGCCAACACGCGCAGGCTCCTGGCGGAGCGGCGCCTCCTTGCCCCCGGCGCGCCGCTGCTCGATCCCGATCACCGCCTCGCCGGCTAACCCCTCAATTCGTCGGCGCTCGCCGGCGATAGCTCAGCGCCTCCGCCACATGGATGCGTCCCACGGTGTCGGAACCCGTCATGTCGGCAATCGTCCGGGCGACGCGCAGGATGCGGGTATAGCCGCGCGCTGACAGCCGCATCGTCCCCGCCGCCTGCGCCAGCAGTGCACGTCCCGCCGCATCCGGCGCGCAGAACGCCTCCAGCACATCGCCATCGGCTTCCGCATTCGTCCGTATGCCGCGGTCGCGATATCGCTCCTGCTGGATCGCCCGCACCTGCGCCACGCGGGCGGCGACCTGCGCCGACCCCTCCACTGGCGGCGGCAGCATCAGGTCGGCGGCGCTCACCGCCTGCACTTCGACATGCAGGTCGATCCGGTCCAGCAAGGGGCCCGATACCTTCGCCTGGTAATCGGCGGCGCATTTCGGCGCCCGGGCGCAGGCCAGCCCGGCGTCACCCAGATAGCCGCAGCGGCAGGGATTCATCGCCGCCACCAACTGCACACGCGCCGGAAAGGTCACATGAGCGTTGGCGCGCGCCACGCTGACCGTGCCGGATTCGAGCGGCTGGCGCAGCGAGTCGAGCACCGCACGCTGGAATTCGGGCAGCTCGTCGAGGAACAAGACCCCCAGATGCGCCATACTTACCTCGCCCGGCCGCACCTTCAGCCCGCCGCCGGTAAGCGCCGCCATCGAGGCTGAATGATGCGGCGCGCGGAACGGCCGGGTGCGGGTTAGCCGTCCGTTCTCCAACACCCCCGCCACCGATTGCACCATCGACACTTCCAGCGCCTCGGCCGGATCGAGCGAAGGCAGGATGCCCGGCAGACAGGATGCCATCAGCGACTTGCCGGCACCCGGCGGCCCGACCATCAGCAGGTTCGATATGGCTACACCGACAATCGACGTGTCTGTGGATAAGCGTGTAAGGCTGAGCAGAGGCAGCTTGTGGGCCGCAAGCAGACGGTCCGCCTTTAGGTGCGATCACCGGAGAGCGGACATTGCGGTCTCTATACCTCCTCGTGCCAGAGGACGTGCACAAGCATTCGCATGCGGGGAACCGCTGCCTGAGGCTCGGAAATCTAAAATCCAGCCCGGGCGCACCGGACGCCAATTTGCCATCGGCTTCATGACGAAATGTATGCCAGGATCGAGCCGAACGAATCGCGAGCACGACGTGCAATGCGGCAGCGAACCGATCCCGGCCGTTATGGAGTTCAGCTACCGCCGTTACGGACTAACCGGGCTCGCTGAGGCGGGTTTGGCGCTGAGCGACGGCCATAGCCAGCCCACAAAAGCCTTCGATCGCGAAGCTGGCTCCTAGCAAAACGCCGAGTGCCTCCGCTCCGGCCCACGTCCAGTCGCCTCCGCCGAAGATCAGCGCGACGAAGGCCGCGATAGGAGCAGAAAGGAGCAATAAGACTGCGGAGCAGAGATCGACTAGGCCGCGTGCGATGAGCCACGGTCGCATCCGGTCTTCAACGAACCTGGAGGCGATCAGAACACCCATGCCGCGAACAGCAAGCGTGGCAGCGACGAGATTGAGCATCGTCAAGAACTCGAGTGCCGGGTTCAGCAGGAGAATTGCTCCTGCGGCGGCCGTGAGCAGGGCAAGAACGATGAAGCTTCGAGGCTGCAAAGACCGGCGTCCGACGAACTCGGCAAGTAGTTCGGAAGCGCCGCTCGCGAGGAGAAGCCAGCCTACCGAGCTGGTGAACAGAGCGCGGTCGACGAGCGGAAATACGGCAATCAGCAGCCCTAAAGTTAGCGACAACACGCCCGCACCGAAAGTCCACGCAGCGCGTCGCAAAACGTCTTCGCCTGCGTCTCGACGACGAGCCCCGCGATCCTCTGCGGTCGACCGATTCAGGCTGCCTTCGCCTTTCCGCGCAGTCGGATCGCCTGCACTACGAGCACGATACCAGCGGCGAAAGCGAAGATGCCGATCATCCACGCCACCGAGAGGATAGTAGCAAGGGGGTCACTCATCAGGATAAGCGGAATACCCAGGCCGAGGAGGATCGACAGCAGGCCTGACAAGCCAAGCAGCCACTCGCTCTTGATTTCCTTACGAAGCCGAATTGCAGCAGTAATCTCCAAGACCCCGGTGAGGATGGACCAGGCAGCGATCGTCGCAAGCGAGATGTAGGCGTAGGTGATCGTGCTGAGGATCGGCACCAGCAAAAAGAGTGCTCCAACAAGTATCCCGACGAGGCCGCGCAGAATCAGCGCCCACCAGCGCTCCTGCTTGTTTCGGGCTCCCTTGATGCCGCTGACCACCGAAGCAACGCCGTCCACGAAGGCGTAAGCGGCGAAGAACATCGTGAAGGTGAACAGCGCGCTAACGGGGAACAGTAACGAGACGATGCCGAGCGCGATGGCGAGCAGCCCGCGCAGCAGGAACCATCCCCAATTGATCTTGGGAAGTTGACCTGCATTCTCTTGCTGTTCGGTAGGTGCCGCTGTTCCACTCGTCGTCGCCATTTGTTGCCTCCGATACTGTGTTTTGCTCCGTGAAACCGCCCTCCTGCGGAAACCTCGGTTGGCGCAGGCCTCGAGTGGGCCCCCGCGCCGGCTAGCCGGTTGCCGCTCCTGTCAATGCTGGTGGATCCGAAGCGGGGAAAGATTCCAGTGACGCTTCCTCGACCTTGTCGAGGTTAGGATCGTGAGAAGGTTCGCGCAGCGGGACCCCAGCATAAGTGTCGCCGCCGGCTTTCGCAGCGTCGGACCTCAGGGCGACCTTTAAGGCCGCGCGATCCCGCTCACCGAACAACGGTCCTGACCAAGTTTGACCCCAGTGCAGAGCGCCGGAGAGGTCATACTTGAAGTTGTCAGCATAGGACTGAAGCGTCAGCCGGCGCGGCGAAGGCTCCTGTACCTCGTACGGCCAACCCTGTCGCTCCGCATACTGGATCGCACTCTGAAGATCGGGAAACGTGAGTCTCACCTGCGAAAAGGGACCGGCGCTGCCCGTCCAGCCAGTCAGCGGGTCGACCAAAGCGCGAGACGAGCGGCCAAATTCGAGTGTCCATCCCTTGCGGGTGGGGCGGGATGAACTCACAAGCTGGTCGGCTGGGCGGATGTGCGCCACCGGCAGTGTGTCGTAAGCCGGCAACGAGGTGCCGGGCAGGCGGGGGACGGCACGCGACTGATTATCCGTCCTCGACAGCGACGAATACTCGGAACCCGCATAGGCCACGAGATGGTCCTCCTTATTCTGCGGCGTCCGCTGTTTCCTGAGCGTCTGCTTTTTCGCCTTCGGCAGACGGTGTATCGGACGGCTGACCTTCCGAGGCATCCACTGGGGGCGTGTCAGACGTTGTCGGCGTCGGGCGCGGATCGAGGCGGACCTGCCGATCGCCGCGATCCCAATGCGCGATCACCGCGTCCCCTTCGCTGATGTTGCCGGCGAGCATCTCGCGGGCAAGCTTCGTCTCGAGCTGTGAACGGATCAGGCGCCTGAGTTCGCGAGCGCCGAACTCCGGTTTAAACCCTTCGGCGGCGAGGTGTTCGAGCAGGCTGTCGTCCACTTCGAGCGTGATCCCCTGGCCGTGGGCGGTGCGGATCACCCGCTCCAGCTGAAGCTGGACGATATCCCGGATCTGCTCGCGGCCAAGCGCGTGGAAGATGATAATCTCGTCGATGCGGTTTATGAACTCAGGACGGAAGTGGCCGCGCAGCACATCCATCAGCTCGCCCCGCAGTCGCTCCTCGCCGCCCGGCTCGCGCCGATCCCGGGTCTGAAGGTCGCGCTGAATGATTTGCGCGCCGAGATTGCTGGTGGCGATGATGACCGTGTTGGTGAAGTCGACCACGCGGCCCTTCCCGTCGGTAAGCCGCCCGTCGTCGAACACCTGGAGGAGCACGTTGTAGACATCGGCATGAGCCTTCTCGATCTCGTCCAGAAGCACGACCGAATAGGGCCGGCGCCGGACGCGCTCGGTGAGCTGCCCGCCTTCCTCATAGCCAACATAGCCCGGAGGCGCGCCGATCAGCCGGGCGACGGTGTGGCGCTCCATATATTCGGACATATCCATACGAATCATGGCGTCCTCGTCGCCGAAGACCGTCTCAGCAAGCGCCTTGGCGAGTTCCGTCTTGCCGACGCCAGTCGGCCCCAAGAACAGGAACGTCGCGATGGGGCGGCGCCCCTCGCGGAGACCCGCTCGGGCGAGCCGGACTGCATCGGAGACGGCTTTCACCGCTTCCTCCTGGCCGACCACCCGCTCGTGAAGGCGTTCCTCCATCTTCACCAGGCGCTCGCGCTCCTCCGTGGTGAGCTCGTTCACCGGCACGCCGGTAAGCTTCGAGACGACCTGTGCAATATGCTCGACGCGGACCTCGGCCGACGCGGAACCCCGCTCGCGCCGCCATGCATCACTAGCCTGCTCTAGCTCCTTGTTCTTCGCATCCACCTGATTCTGGATATCCTGGCTGCGGTCGAACTGCTTGCGGGAGGTAGCATAATCGCGCTCGCGCTCGAGCTGCCGGAGCTCCGCCTCCAATTCCTGCACGTCGACCGGCCGCGCCGTCGCGGAAATCTTCACGCGCGCCGCCGCCTGGTCAATGAGGTCGATCGCCTTGTCCGGCAGAAAGCGCTGGGTGATGTAGCGGTCCGAAAGCTCCGCTGCGGCGATGACCGCCTCTTCCGTAATCGTCACCTTGTGGTGCGCCTCCAGCGTGTCTCGAAGCCCACGCAAAATCATGATTGCCTGAGCGACGGTCGGTTCTGGCACGAGCACCGGCTGGAACCGGCGTTCGAGCGCCGCATCCTTCTCGATATGCTTCTGATACTCATTGAGCGTGGTTGCGCCGATGAGGTTGAGCTCGCCTCTGGCCAGCGCGGGCTTGAACACGTTGGCGATATCGAGCCCGCCTTCGCCGCCGCCTTGCCCGGCGCCGACGATGGTATGGATCTCGTCGATGAACAGGACGAGGCTGTCCTCCTGCGCGCGCACCTCTTCCAGTATCTGCTGGACCCGCTCCTCAAACTCACCGCGATACTTTGAACCGGCCACCATTGAGTTGATGCTAAGCTCCACTAGGCGCTTGTCGCGCAGCGCCTCGGGCACCTCGCCAGCCACCATGCGCTGGGCAAGACCCTCCACAATGGCCGTCTTTCCTACGCCGGGCTCACCGATTAGCACGGGATTGTTCTTCTTCCGGCGCGCTAGCACCTCGATGGTCGTTTCGATCTCGCGCGCGCGGCCGATGACGGGATCGAGCTTGCCATCCCTCGCGAGCTTGGTGAGATCGCGGGCATACTTATCAAGATTAGGCGTGTTCGTCGGCGTGTCGACCCGACCCTCCTCGGCGCCTCGGCCGACCACCTTCGTCACCTGCTGACGGATCGCCTGCGGCGTGAGGCCGTATCGGCGAAGAAGGTCGGCAGCGACGCCTTCACCCTCCTCAGCGAGGCCGATTAACAGATGCTCTGGACCAACATAAGAATGGCCGAAGTCCCGTGATGCACCGAAAGCACGGGAGAGCGCGTCCTTGAGCCGTGGCGACACCCCGATCTCGCCGCCCTCACTGTCCTCAGCATCGCCGCGACGGGTTTCCGTTTCGATCTGATTCCGGAAGTCGTCCAACGATACCTTGAATTGCTCAAGGATGGTGCGGACGACATCGCTCTCCGTCAGTGCAAAAAGCAGATGTTCGGTGTCGACCTCGCGCCGCCCAAAGTCGCTCGCGCGCCGGGCGGCGCCCTGCAGTATTTCCTCGGCATGCTCGCTGAGGCGCTCCGCAACGCCCGCTGCGGCGCCGCGACCACGTGCGCGACCGCGTC
Source organism: Sphingomonas olei (assembly GCF_045369765.1). NCBI lineage: Bacteria > Pseudomonadati > Pseudomonadota > Alphaproteobacteria > Sphingomonadales > Sphingomonadaceae > Sphingomonas > Sphingomonas olei. The sequence goes on along the minus strand of NZ_JBIQEU010000002.1, from coordinate 1,176 downwards.
CAGCGCCCGTTGGAATGGCCGTACCGCCGTCCCCATTATCAGAAGGATCCCCGCGCTTCCGCGCCCGGCCAAGCGGGCTACTCCCGAAGAAGTCTCCGCCGAAAAAGTCGTCGAACAGATTACCGCGACCGCCAAAGAGTGATTCAAGCGGTGAGCTCTGTCGGCTCTGACGAGCAAGGCGCCGGTAGTCGACGTCGCACAGCTTCATCTGCTGCCGCTCGCCGTTGCTGAGCACCGTTGCCTGAACGGTGGCAGGTCTTTGATGACAGATGTCGCAAAGTTGGGAAGCCATAGTCGCGATCTCGCTGAGTGTGTTTCTGCTAACGCCTTACAACCCGAACGCTCGAATAAGCGCCGCTCAGTGCGTCGCGCCCTAGTTGGACATGCGCGCGCTGAAGCTCATCAGCCCACCCCGTCCAGCTTGCTCCGCCTGCGGCGACGCTCGATCTCCGTAGGGCGAACCGTCGTCCGTCGGTGATGACAAACGAACGGCGCCCAATCCGGTTCGATCGCGTGCCTGAAATTCTTTTCTTAACTTACTTGGTGTTGGTCAGCGGTAGCCCTGCAAGTTCGGGATTGAGTTCCACCCTCAGCGCGCGGATCCTCTCAACCGCATCACGCGCTGGAACGCCGAGGGTGATCAGGGTCTGCGTGGCTAGCGCTAAACCTGCCGCGAGGTTCTCGGGAAACACGTGGGTAGCTCCAGCCCGGACCAACGGCTCCAGGGCGGAGGCGTCTCGCGTACTTACAATTACCGGTAGCCCTGCATCCAACGATCTGACTTCATGAATGAGGTGTTCGAGCCGTTGCCGAGAATTCAGCAGCGCGACGACGGCTGTGGCTCTGTCCGCTCCCGCTGCCCTCAGAATGCCGCGCCGAGTGGCGTCGCCGAACACCACGTTATGACCTTGCGCTTGCGCCTGGCGAAGACGATCCGGGTCGCGCTCGATCGCCACATAGCGCACGCCACAATCCTCCAAGGCCGTTGCCACGAGGCGGCCCACGGGACCGCAGCCTGCAAGAACGACATGATCCGTCAGACCGCCTGCTCGGTCCCGGACGATTGCCTCCTCGGCACTCTCCTTCTGAATGAGGTCATGATCTGTAATTTGCAGTCGCTCGGCGGTTGTCCCTTGAGGGTCTCAAGGATCTGTCCGCACTCGCCGGCCTGGGGGT